>JBJFDC010000010.1:0-20246 GCA_051889215.1 Christensenellales bacterium | reverse complement strand
CAAACGCGTTGCGTTTGGAACCCACACTTGTGTGGCTGGCGCCCGTCTTTGCGAGCCCATCAGCGGAGTCAAGTTGGCACTTGACTGCACGTCCCACCACCAGCACCAAACAAAGGGATTTGAGGGCAATCACGCTCTATCCCTTTTCTGCAAAAAAACTTTTATATTTTCTATGTCGAAATTTGCAAATATATCAAGTTTTATTGCTAATTTTGCAACATATATTATATAATAAAAACAAGGAGGATTTTGGATATGAAAGAATATGTTAATGCGTTTGACGGTTTTTCAAAAGTTGCAAAAGTTTTGCTTGCGCTCCCATTTCTTGACATTTTGTGGGTGGTCTATAGACTTTGCAAAAGCATAAGCAGCAAAAACACATTGGGTGTTGTTCTTGCAGTCGTTATGTTGATTGTTGGAATCCCATTCTTGTGGTTGGTCGACATGGTTTCAATCGTTTTGACTGACAAAGTTTTGTGGATTGAATAATTGTTTTTTGGGGAACAAAAAATAACCAAGACCGTGAAGGGGCTTTGTGCAATTAATCCAACGGATTAATTCGTGGCGTTCGTAAAACGAATATCTCGCACAAAACCTTTTTCTTTTTTTGTTTGTTTTTTTGATGGTGTGACCACAAAATGAGGACAACGGCACATGAAGTGTTATGCATGTGGCGAGCGTTTTGTGAATTTGTCATTATTTTTATTTTTGTGGATTTTTATGTCGAAAAATAAAAAATTGGCGTTTATTTGTGCAAAAGAAATTGAAATTGAATAAATTTTATTATATACTCATAGGGCAAAAGGAAGAAATTTATGGAGAATATTGAAAAAACGATTGAACAAGACAAACTAATTTCTCGCGGGGATATCATTGGCGTGGGGCTCAGTGGTGGCAAAGATTCCATGGCTTTGTTTAATTATCTTTTGGGACTTCAAGAAAAATATGATTTTGAACTCGTTGCAATTCACATTGACCATTCAATTCGAGAAAACAGTGGAGACGATGCGAGATTTGTTATGGATTACTGCAAGAGTTTGGGTGTGCGAGCATACAAGTTTAAAGTTGACGCAAACAAACTTGCAAAAGAAAAGAACCTCAGCGTCGAACTCGCTGCAAGAGAAGCGAGATATGGCGTTTTTGACGCGTGCATTCAAAAAGGTGTTGTTGACAAAATTGCTCTTGCGCACCATATGAGTGACCAAGCGGAGACAATTCTCATGAGAATTTTGCGCGGCACTGGAATTGGCGGGGCAAAAGGCATGGAGGAAAGCCGTGATGGAGTGTATATTCGTCCGATGCTAAACACAACACGCGAAGCTATTGACGCATACATTGACTTGCACGGAATTGAATATGTCGAGGACCAAACAAATTTTGACAACGACTATTCAAGAAATTACATTCGCAACGAAATCATGCCAAGACTCAAAAAATTTTGGCCACAAGCAGTCAACTCTCTCGTGTCATTTGGAAAAATTTGCAAAGAAGACGATGAATACATAAATTCTCAAGTATATTTTGATGCTCTCATTTTTGACAAAAAAGAGGTTAAAATTCCAATCAGTTATCTTCAAATGCATCACTCTCTTGTTGTTCGCATGGTTATGGGGGCGGCAAAACGAATTGGCATCACAAAAGATTTTGAACGCCGCCATGTTGACCTTGTTGTGGACCTTGCAAAAAATGGTCAAAATGGTGCAAAAATCAACCTGCCAAATTCTGTTGTTGCGCACAAAGAATATGATTACATCACTCTTCAAAACAAGTTTGTTCCAAAACCCGAAGGAATGTGGGAACTCAAAAGTGGAGAGTTTGAAGTTCGCGGATTTGGCACGGTTTGCATAAAACGAGTCAAAACAATCAACCTCGAAGAAAATGCTCTTTTTGTTGATGGCAAAAAATTGCCAAAAGGTGCATATTTTAGATTTAGAAAAGAAGGCGATGAAATAACAAAGTTTGGAGGAGGAACCAAAAAACTCAAAGCGTATTTTGTCGAGAAAAAAGTGCCTTCGAGAAAGAGAGATTACACTCCTGTTCTTGCCCTCGAAAACAAGGTTTATGCGGTTTGCGGGGTTGGAATTTCAGAAGATGTCAGAGTTGACGAAAACTCAACAACAATTTATAAAATTTGGGTGAAAGAATAATGAAGAAAGTAAGAAAAGCGGTCATTTTGGCGGCGGGATTTGGAACGCGTTTTATGCCATACTGCAAGGCGGTTCCAAAATGCATGATGCCAATTCTTGACACTCCAACCATTGAAGTTATGTGCAACGAATGTTTGTCTGCGGGGATCAAAGACATTTTGATTGTGGTTGGCGCAAACCAAGAGGTCGTGAAAAATCATTTCAAAAAGAATGTTCAACTCGAAAAGCGCCTTGAAGGAAAACCCGAGATTTTGGAACAGGTCAAAAGAAGTGAAAGATATAATGTTCGTTTTGTGACTCAAAAAGAAATCAATGGAACAGCAGGTGCAACAATGCTCGCAAAAGATTTTGTCGGCGATGAGCCATTTTTGTTAATTTTTGCCGATGATGTCATGCGTTCTCCAAACAAAACTGTCAGTGAACAAGTGATTGATGCATACAACAAAACGGGCAAAAGTGTGCTTGCGGTCAACAAAGTCACAATGGACGAAATTGTCAGATATTCGTCGGTTGAGTTTTCGGGGCATGATGGAAACATATATGATGTCACAAGAATCGTCGAAAAACCAAAACGCGAAGAAGTGAAATCTTTGTTCTCAACACTTGGCAGATATGTTTTGACATCTGACATTTTTGACAAGATTGAAAAGATAACAAATATTCGCAATGGAGAAAAATATTTGACTGACGCATTTGAAATGTTGGCGGAAGAAAACAAACTTGTCGCGTGCGATTTTGAAGGGAAGCACTATGACACAGGCAACAAATTTGCATATTTAAAAACCATTGTTGAATTTGGTCTTTTTGACAAAGAATATGGAGAAGATTTTAGGAAATATTTGACCAATTTGATAAAAAAATAAAAACAACACTTTTCGTGTTGTTTTTTTTGTTGAGTTTATGTTATATTTATAGTTATGAAAATATCAATCAATTCAAACCTTATGAAACTCGCCAAACTTTTCAAAAAGAATGGCGCAAAACTATATCTTGTTGGTGGCTGCGTGAGAAACGCTGTTATTGGCATTCCTTTTTTTGATACCGACATTTGCAGCGCGCTTTCACCAGACGTGATTGCATCTTTTTTGGACGGGACAGATTTTTCATATGTTTTTAAAAACAAAGAACTCGGGACAATGGACATAATCTATGACGGAAATGTTTGGGAATACACAACTCTCCGAAAAGAAAACTATGCTGACGGGGGGGCACACAAACCACAAAGTGTTGAATTCATAAAGTCGCTTGAAGTTGATGCTTGTCGAAGAGATTTTTCTGTCAACTCAATTTATCTTGATATTGTCAAGGGCGAAATCATTGACCCAAACGATGGAATGCGCGACATAAAGAAAAAACAAATTCGTGCAGTGATTGACCCCAATTTGGTTTTCTTGCATGATGGGCTCCGCATTTTGAGAATGATACGTTTTTCAAGCGAACTCAACTTCAAGATTGAGCCAAAAACATTTGCTGGCGCCCACACACATCGCGCCAATCTTTCAGATATCAGCGGCGAAAGAAAGAGAAACGAGCTTCTTGAACTTTTGTCATGCTCAAAAAAATATCCAACTCACACAAAGAAGCGAGCGTTTTTGCACGGATTAAACAAATACAACAAACTCGGGCTTTGGAAATACTTTAATTTGCCGATTGAAAAAGTCAGATATTCCCTCGTAAAAAAAGCGGGCATCGACCAAAGGTTTATGGCGCTTGTCGTTGACATCGTGTTGTCGGTCAACCCTCATGACAAGTTTGCATTTCTCACAAACTTTTTGGGCTCTGATGGACTGTGTTTTGCATCGACCGAAGTTGAAGCGATGACAAACATAATTTGCGGATATTTTGAGGCGCTGGAAAGGATTAATAACAAGGACTATTTTTTCAAATATTTCAACAATTTTGCCCAAATTCACCCATTAATCAAGTTAAAATCGCCAAATATTGCAAAAAGATATAATTTTTTCTACAAATATTTGATAAACAACAAGATTGCAATTCAAATCAAAGACCTCGACATAAAAGGTGCTGATATAAAGAAAAAATATCCAAATATTCCTCAAAGAAGATATTCATACATTCTCAACGAACTTTTGAGCAAGGTGTTTGATGGCGTGATAAAAAATTCAAAACAAGACCTTTTGGAAGAGGTGAGAAATTATGACTATTAGTGAAATTATTTGTCTTGTTGTGGCAATCGTGTGCTTGATTTCGCTCATTGTTGTGATTGTTGTCTCAAAAAAACAAAAGACTGGAGGAAAGGATTTTTCAGGGCTTCGCGAGCAGTTTTACGAGATAAACAAAATTCAAATGCAAGCGATGAAACAAAACAACGATAGTTTTGTCAATTACATAACTCAAGCGTTCACAATGCAAACAAATCAACTAGCAAACTTGCAAAAGCAACTCGACCAAATCATGCAAAGCAATGAAGCAAGACTGACGCGCGCGACAGATGTTTTGCAGCAAGGACTTGATAAACTCGCTCGTGACAACGAGTCAAAACTTGAACAAATGCGTCAAACTGTTGATGAAAAACTCAATGCGAGTCTAGAAAAAAGACTCAACGAAAGTTTCAAAATCATTTCGGAAAGATTGGAACAAGTTTATCGCGGTCTTGGCGAAATGCAAAATCTTGCTCAAGGCGTTGGAGACCTAAAACGTGTTTTAACAAATGTAAAAACGCGCGGGGTGTATGGAGAAATTTCACTCAATTCTCTGCTTGAACAAATTTTGAGTTCGTCGCAATTTGAAAAAAATGTTCAAATAAAAAACAATTCGCAAGAGAGAGTGGATTTTGCTGTTGTCTTGCCAGGAAAAGACGAGTCAAAAATCTATCTTCCGATTGATGCAAAATTTCCAATCGAAGACTATCAGCGGTTGGTCGATGCGGTTGATCGTGGTGATTTGACCGAAGTTGAACAAGCGCGAAAACTCTTGGAAAAACGCGTCAAGGCCGAAGCAAAAAGTATTTGCGAAAAATATATTGTTCTTCCAAAAACAACAGATTTTGCAGTCATGTATCTTGCGACCGAAGGGTTGTATGCCGAGATTGTGAAAAATCCAGGACTTGTTGAACTTTTGCAGCGACAATACAAAATTATCGTTTGCGGTCCAACAACGATAACCGCACTGCTCAATAGTTTGCAGTTGGGTTTCAGGACTCTCTCAATCGAAAAGCGCTCAAGTGAAATTTGGCAACTTCTCGGAGTGTTTAAACAAGATTTTGAGCATTTTGCCACACTTCTTGCAAAAACTCAAAAGAAACTGGAAGAAGCGACCGACACAATCGAAGGTGCATCAAAACGAACTCAAATCATTGCAAAAAAACTTCGAAGCGTGTCTATTGATGAAAATGAAGAGACGCCACTCATCGAAAACATCGAAGAAGACTAAAAATGCTTTATCAGTGGCATAATCAATATGCAAAAAAGATTTGTTTTTTGACAAGTCTTTTTTTTGTTCAAAATTCACGCCAAATCAAAAACGCACTGAATTGAAAATTTTGTTTGTGGAATAATTGCGCCATTTAAACAAATAATAATTTGAGGAGTGATTATGCAAGAGCAACAAAAAACAAAAAAAAGAAGCAAAAAATCAGTTGTGTTTTGGATTGTGTTTGCCAGTCTTTTGGCTGTGGGATTATATTTTTTGTGGCAATTTCTTTCGGGCGCATACATGAATAATGGTTTTTATGATGGCACGACAATAAATGGTGTCGATGTTTCAAATCTTTCGTCAGAACAAGCGGGCAACATCATTGCTGCCAAACTCAACGAAAAAAGAAATGAAGTTGAAATTGAACTCAAATACAAAGACAAGTCTTGGAAATTTGAAGGCAAAGATTTTGAGGTCAATCCCGACATTTTGCCAATTATTGAAAGTGCATATCAATATGGGCGAGGTGGCAACTTTGTCGAAAAACTGGCGACCGCAAAAAAAATTCAAAATCAGGGGTTTAATATTGAAATATCCTATAAGTATGTTTTGGCGGGTCTTGACCAAAAAGTTGATGAGGTGATTGCAGAGATAAACACGCCTGCCATTGAACCACAAGTTGTTTTTAATCCGAACGAACAAAATATGTTTGAAGTCAAAGAACCTCAAAACGGAGTCGAGGTTGACAGGGAAAAATTGTTCGAAATGATTGATGAAGAATTTTCAAAATCTTCAAAAATTGTTGTTGAAATCCCAACAAAAGAAGTCGTTCCAGAAAAAACCGTGGAAGAGGTTCAGGCAAATCTTGTTCTTCGTTCAAAGTTTTCAACAAGTTATAAATCGTCAACCCAAGATAGAAAATCCAACATAAAACTCGCCTTGTCAAAATTTAACGGAATGGTTGTTGAACCAGACCAAGAGGTGTCATTCAACCAGACCACAGGGCCAAGAACTGCAGCAAACGGATTTAAAAAGGCAAATGTGATTATTGATGGTGTGTTTGTTGAGGGCACTGGCGGCGGAGTTTGTCAGGCATCAACGACACTATATAATGCCCTCATCAAAGCGGACATTGAAATTTTGGAGGTCAACAAGCACTCAATTCCCGCCTCATATGTGCCTCTTGCATTTGATGCCATGGTTTCAGAGGGATATTCTGATTTGAGATTCAAAAACAACACTGGATATCCGCTTTATATCAAAGCATATGGCAACGACACCGATTGCTTTGTTGAAATTTATGGAAAACCTTTCGACCCGGGTGTGAGTGTTCAAAGAAGAGCAGAGTTTATCAAAGTTATTGAACACCCTGGTGACAGAATTGTTGTTGACACAAACGGAGAATATGCCGACAAAGTTATGTATAAGGGTGAATATTATAGACTCAAATACCCTCGTGAAGGTTATGAGTCAGAAGCATGGCTCGATTATTATTTGAATGGTGAAAAAGTGGACAGCAAACTTTTGCGCCATGAGGTATATCAGGCACAAGAGGGCATTGTGATTGAGGGCGCAAACGAATTGGGTGAAGGCATGACTCTTCCTGAAAATGACGTAAAACTCATTGGTGCACAAAAACAAACATCAACACAAGCGGACAATGTCGAGAAAAAGATTTCTTCTGATAACCCCGCTGAATACAACCCTTAATTTGCTGTTTGGAAATGGTGGCTGTTTGTCATTAATAAAAAAATAGAGTTGAGAAAATTTCCCAACTTTATTTTTTTCTTACATATGTCAAAAATTCGGTGTTGCCATCTCCGCCCTTGATTGGGGATTTCATAAATCCAAGTTTTTCAAAATCGAATACCTGCAAAGTAAAAATCGCATTTTCTGCAATTTGAAGGGCGAGGTTTTCATTTGATATAACGCCTTTGAATTTTGATATAACGCGTTTTCCGCATTCAAACTGGGGTTTTATCAACCAAATAATTTTTGTTCCAGGTTTGATTTTTGAGGCGATTTTTTGAAACAGATATACGCCAGAAACAAATGACACATCACAAACAATAATATCTGCCTGGTCAAAGTATTCTTGTTTTAAGTCAATCGCATTGGTCTTTTCAAGATTGACAACTCGCGCGTCCGTCAGCAAATTGTTGTGAAGTTGGCCAGTTCCCGTGTCGACAGAAAAAACTTTTTTCGCACCATGTTGCAACGCACAGTCTGAAAATCCGCCCGTGCTTGCGCCAATGTCGAGCACAGTCTTTCCAGAAAAATCAACACCAAAGTTTGCGATTGCTGCTTCGAGTTTGTATCCCGCGCGGGAAACATATTTGTCGGTTTGTTTAAGTATCTTTATTGTGGGATTTTCTTCAACCAAAAACGACGGCTTTGTTTGGGGCTCGTCGTTTACAGAAATTGCTCCTGCAAGAATTGCCTGTGTTGCCTTGCTTCTGCTCTCAAAATAGTTGTTTTCTGTGAGAAACACATCAAGTCTTTTTGTCATATTTTCTCCATATGCTCATAAATTTGCAAACAGCAATATTTTAGCACATAAAACAAAAACACGCAAGAGTGAGTGATAGTTATTGATTTTGACATAATCAAAGTGTGTAAAAACACGCATTCGAATCCGCATTACGGAAATAAAAAAACGACACAAAGGTCGTTTTTGCTGGTGGAGCTTTGGAACATGCATATCTGCATGAGAATCCTCTTCTCCACCTTCTTAACAAAAAACACGAACCTAAAGTTCGTGCTTTTGTTTGGTGGAGATAATCGGATTCGAACCGATGACCCCCTGCTTGCAAGGCAGGTGCTCTAGCCAACTGAGCCATACCCCCAAATTTGATGCTTTGTTATATTATCAAACAAAAGCGATGTTGTCAATAAAATTTGCAAAATTTTTCTATTATATAATTGTTTTATTAAAATCAAAGACTTTTGTTTAACAAAAAAAGACGCCTGTGCGTCTTTTTTTATTTGAGTGGGTTGACTTTGTATGAGCCAAGGCAAACACAAACGAGGTCGAATAGCCACCAGATAAATCCAATTCCTATGAAGTGGAACAAGAATTTAACCAAGAAAACTTTTGTGTTGTGGCAATAGAGTTTGTCAAATCCAAATGGCAATAAGCACAAAAGGAAAAGAATAACACTAAAACCTCTCTTGTTTGAAGATGATGATTTTTTAGCCATAAAAATATCCTCCTATGTCTATAAAATAACAAAAATGCATAAATTTTGCAAATAATGTTTGACAATATTTCTCATGTTTTTTAAAATTTATATAAAAGTGGAGGGAAAATGAAAGACAAGGCAGCATTTTTTAAAAAATTGAGTATTGTTATTGTTGTCGCATTGATGGGTGTTTTGCTCGTTGCAAGTTATTTTATTCCAATCATGGGTCCTGCAAACAAACGAACATCAGCGACTTATTCATGTCGAGATGTGGTTGTTGCAATGAATGCAAAAACACAAGACGACTTATACACCGAAAACATCAAAGAGGCGTCGTTTATCATATCGAAAAGCGAGGGCAAAGCGGGAGAATTAATTCGCGTTGTCGGCGTTTTGGGCTTGGTTAACGCCATGATTGGTGGAGCACTTATAATCTGTGCAATTGCTTCTCTTTTCTTTGGAGGCAACATATTTAGATTTTCATCAGTCGCCTTTTCTGTCGCCGCTCTTTGTGTCGCAATTTCAATGATAGCATTGCTATGTGTTTATCTTGGAATGGTCACCGAATCGAGTTATCCATACTCATATTATTATGCAATCAATGCAGCATCATTTGTCATGATGGGCGCAGGTTTGTTTGGTGGGCTTGGCTCATGGTTCCTAAATTGGTTCGACAAAAACAAAATGCAAGTTGAAAATAAATAGAGAGAATTTTCTCTCTTTTTTATTTTATTTTTTGACATCTTATTGTTATAAATTTTGTTTGTATAATTAATTGGTCTGTTATATAATCATATTGTTAAATTTTATTAAAAGGAGAAATCACATGGCAAAAAAAGCTAAAAAGAAAAGCGGAATGAAAGGCATAATCTTATCAGTGCTTGCCATTGTTTTTGGGGCTTTGTTGTTTTGCTCAATGTTCATGCCAATGATTGCATCAAAAAGCAGCGACGAAACAAAAGTTTCAACGGTCAATGTCCTCACAGCAATGAGTTTTGCAGATCCAGTCGAAGATTCAATTCAAAACATGAAAGATCTGGCAAATGCAAGCCAAGAAGAGATTGCAGCATATGGTCTTGTTGTTTCTGAAGACACAGCAGCAAAAACAAAAGCAGCAGCAATTTTGAATGTTATTGCATCAGCTCTTGGTGGACTTTTGGTTGTCGCAGCAGTTTTGGCAATGATATTCAAAGGAAAACTCATGAGAATGTTGGTTCTTGCTTTTGGAATGCTTGGAACACTTTTCGCAATTGGTTCAATAATTTGCGTTTTTGTTCTTTTGGGAACAGAAGTTTTGGGCACGAAATTTAGTGAAACTGCTGGCATTCATGCCGCACCGTTTATCGCGATTATTTCTGGTGCAGTTGCGACTGCTTGTGCTTGTCTTAACAAATAGTTATTCCAATAAAAAAAGAATGGTTTGCGCCATTCTTTTTTTATGTTTGGTTTGTGGACAAAAAACAACATATTTGATATATTTTAAATATGAAAGCATTGAAGTTTGCATATTCGCATTTCAAGAAATATATATGGCAAGCATTGTTTTATCTTGCTGTTTTGTTGCTCGCCGTTGTGATGAGCATTGCTCTCGTGCAGATTTCAAGATATGTGTTGGATTTTGTTATTCAACCAACGACAAATCACGGTTCTGGAATTGTGTCTCAAGCGATTGCGGGCGGGGCTCTTGGTGAAATTGGAAGCAAAGAACTTTTGATGTGGTTGTGTGTGATTTTTGGCGGCATTGTTGTTGTGAAGGCAATTTTGCAATATGCCGGAGGGCGTGTTAGTCAAAATTATGGAAATAAATTTGGAAATGATTTGCGAATGGTTGTTCTTTCCAAAATGTTTTCAAGCGGTGAATATTATTCCACTGGCGACATCTATACAATGCTCACAAATGACGTGTATCAGACAAAAGAACTTTTTCAAATGTTGTTTCCTCAACTAATTAGTTTTTTGTTATACTCCATGATTTCCTTAATAATGATTTTTTTAACAAGTTGGAAACTTGGAGTGTTTATGGTTGCGTGTTTGCCGTTTGTTGTCGTGTTGTTGATTTTATATATGCGTTCAACAAAACCATATTTTGCTCAAATTCGAAGAAATGTGAGAAAAATTTCAACGCAAATCAGTGCGACAGTAAATGACATTTTGGACATAAAAACAAATGCGTATGAGGGGCAGGCGCTCAAAAAACTTTCGGAAAAAAATTACGCGCATTTTGTGAATAAAAAGAAGTGCATAACAAAGTCCAATTTATATCAGTTCTTTTTTATGCTTCTTCGAGCGGTGTTTTATGGTGGAATGATTTTGCTCTCGGGATATCTTGCGATTATCGGAGAAATAACGATTGGCGGTTTTTCGGTTGCGGTTTCATATGCGATTATCATGCTCGACAACATAAACAACTGCGCCATCAAGTCTTATCAAATTCAAGAAGCGCTTTGTTATTGTGAAAACATCAGGCAATATGCTGAAAAGAAAAACAAAAAAGAAAACAAAACAGTCCAAGACATATCTGGTGACATCAAAATCGCCGCGACAAAACTCTGTGGAAAAGGGGACGACGGAAACAATGTGAACCAGTTTGATTTTTCGATTGGTCAAGGTGAAAAAGTCGGTTTTTGGTTCAAAGATGGCAAAGGTTGTCATGAATTTTGCAATCTGTTGACAAAAAGGACAGACGTCGAGTCGGGAGAACTCTCAATCAATGACATTGATTACAAAGATATAAACATTTGTTCAATTCGAGAAAACTTTTCTGTTTATTCACCTCAAATATATCTTTCCAAAAAGACAATCAAAGAAAATATTGTCTTGTTTGAAAATGAAGATAAAGAAAAATACGAAAAAATCATCAGCATTGTTGGATTGAAACAAATTGAAAAAGGCGACATAAATCTCGACAGTCGGGTTATTCGCGGGAGAATGGATTCGTTCCCAGTCCTTCAAAAACAAATGATAAATCTCGCACGTGCTCTATATCGAGACTCCAAGGTTGTCGTTTTGGAAAAACCACTTCAAGCCCAAAAATCCCAAGTTGTCGCAAAAGTTGTTGAAAAGATAAATCAACTTGATGAAAGAACAATCATTGTCGTCTCGTCCGATGTTGAAACCATGAAAAGCTGTCAGAAAATTTATGTTGTTGACGGCGGCGAAATTCAAAAATGTGGCAAATTTGAAGAAATTATAGAATAATTTTGGAGGAATATGGCAAAAAAAGAGAAAAAACTCAATCTTTGGACATATGTTGGCAAAAAAAAGAAAATTGTTGTCTTCACTTTTTTGCTGCTTCTTTTTGCCGTGCTTTTGGGTCGGCTTGTCACATACATAAGCACTTTTTTGGTTGATAATGCAATAATCCCTCAAAATTTTTCACTTTTGTTTGGGGTTGGCGGTGCGCTTGTTGGGTTGCTCTTGATTGAGGCGGTTTGCTTTTTCTTTCAAAACAAGATATTTTGCAACATTGGATATGAAGTCGCAAAAGACATGAGAGATGACTTGTTTAAAAAAATATTGCAAGTTTCATATTCCTATTATGAATCGCATGAGACCGCCGAAATTTTGGCAAGAGCGTCAACGTATATCAACGACATTGGTGATTTTGTCACAAAAAATCTTGTTCCGTTTTTGATGAACATTCTCAAATTTGTGACAGTGTTTATTTTTATGTTTGCGCTAAATGTTGTTTTGGGTGCCATAATTCTGGGTGTTTTGGTCGTCGTTTTGGCTGTGTTTTTTCTCGTCAACAAGTTGTCTTCGGCAAAGAGCAAAGACTATAAACGTGCAGAAATTGAGCGCGACGCCAAAACCATGGACAGCATATTTGGACTCGATGCCATCACGAGTGGGGCGGGAGAAAAACAAATGCTCGATGATTTTTCAAAAATTCAAATCCAAGCCCTTCAAAAATGGAATGCTTTTAGCAAATATAATGAATTGTTTTTGCCTCTTATTGAAGGCATATGGTTTTTGGGAATAATTGCAGTTTATGTGTTTGCGTTTTTCAAAATGGGAACGGTCGGATTTGAGCTGGGCGCGGTTATCTCATTTATTGGCTATATCACTCAAACAAATGAGCCAATCAAACAAACCGCACTCAACTATCAATTTTTTGTCAACATTCAGACAGCGCTATACAGAATTTTCGACATTTTGCAAATTGAAACATCTTCTTTTGGAGAAAGCGCACAAATATTAGAAAACGAATCGCCAAAAATTGAAATAAAAAACTTGTGTTTTGAGCATCAATACAAAAACGTTTCAATAAACAACCTGTCTTTTGAGATTGATTATGGCGAAAAAATTGCATTTATCGGCGAAAGCGGGGCGGGCAAAACAACGCTTGCGTGCCTTCTTGCGCGAATATATGCGCCTGACTCTGGCGAAATCCTTTTGGGCGGAAAGAATATCGCCGAACTAAAAAAGGGGGAATTTGAGAGCATTGTCTCGTTCGTCCGCGATGAGCCCGCCCTGTTTCGTGGAAGCATACGGGAAAATTTGTCTTTTGGCGAAGAATTTTCCGACCAACAAATTTATGACGTTTTGAAAAAACTTGGCCTTTTTGAAAAGGTTGTTGATTTAAAGTTTGGACTTGACCAAAAAATAAACGACAAAACAACATTTTTTTCGCAAAGTGAAAAACAACTTTTTGCGCTTGCCCGTGTGATTTTGAGAAACCCAAAGATTATCATATTTGATAGCGCGTTCAATTCGATGAGTTTTCGTCAAAAGAAAAAAGTGTTCAAAATCATTCAAGAATTTGCCAAAGACAAAACCTGCGTGTTTTTCTCTGACCCGGGAGCAGATTTGCCGTTTGAATGCAAAGAAATAAAAATGCAGGGATAATTTACTCCTGCATTTTTTCTTCGTCAATTTTTAACAATTCTTCGTCAACATCTTCGCCCAAATAGCTGCAATATAGGGCGGTTTGATCGGCGCCATTGTTTATCATAAACATTGTTTCGCCAGGGAAGCTGTCGGATTGATAAATTTTTCGAGCATCTGCTTCTCTTCTTTCGTCGTCGGGGCCAATGTAGTCAAATTCAAATTGGGCAAGTCTATTCGACAAGGTTATTTCCCTCATGTCCTTTCCGACATAATCATAATGAAAATAATTTTGATTTTGCATGACTTTTATTGTTTTTGGACCGATTTGGCGCATGAGGTTTTTTTGCCTTCTTGCCAAAAGTTTGTTCCCAAATGTAATGCAATTTTTCATTGAATGTTCAAATTGCGACCAAACATCATCAAAATTTGGGTTGACGGCTTCTTCGAAATACATTCCAAAATGAAGGACTTTTGAATAGTCGAAGAAAGCGGACATAATTGCATTTCTCATGTCAAGTTGAGATTGAAAATCGTCTTTGTGTTTGGCGAGTTCTCTCAACATTTTTCTTTCAAAAAGTGCAATAAAGTCAACTTGAATGTCATTGACAAGTTGCATTTGGTCTTCACAATCTTTCTCGTCTTTTGCGATGTTAATATCTGACAGTTTTTGAACAAGCGTTGAGAACTTTTCCTCATTCAAATCAAGTTTTTGAGCAAGGGGAGTGAGTTGATTTGTGAAGTATGCTTCAAACAAAGTGTCGCCAAAAATTGAATAGAGTTGTGCGGCGAGCATCGCTTGTGCGGCATATCCGCCATAAACAGGCGCAAGCCCGTCTTTTGAAGAGTAAGACAAAGTCAGTTTTGTGATGAGTTCAGTTATGCCCTCTGTGATTCCAGAAAAGTTGTCCCATGGTGAATTTTTATAATCGAAACAGGTTTCGTTCCCGATTTGTCCACAATAATATTTTTTCATATCGGCAGAGGTTTTGATGTTGGAGTAAATCTTGTTCAGACTTATATATTCGCTGGTTTCTCTCCAGTTCCAACCAAGACCGCTCGCATATTCAATTCTCACGGGTCTTGATGTTTTTGTGTCGGCAAAAAGATAACTGTTTCGTTTATACCATCGAATTATTGCCGCTTCTTCTTTTTCATTCAATTCGTCTGGAAGTTGAAAAGCTTGATGATGTTTCATATAGACACCCTTGCTCATTTCGGGCGCGGTTTCCTTTTTGAATGTTTCACAGTCAAACGACATTAATCTTTGAGAAGAAAGTGCGTGGGTTAGTTCATGAATAAAAGTGGAAGGATTTGGATTTGGTTTTAGCATAATTAAATTTGCGATTGGTGAAAACTGTCCTCTGGCATTTTCGATGTTTAGATATGTCGTTGCATCTGATTGAATGCGAATTGTTTGCAAATTTGCCAAAAGCTGCTCATAAGATTTGTATTGAAAAATTTTGTGGTCGTCAATAAAACGAAAATAGTCACGCAGTGCATTCTCGCAACGAGTGCGGAGTGTGGTTTTTTCTTTCATGAGTTTCATAAAACGCTTTTCGAATTCTTCTTTTTCCATATCTCTAATCTATCATAATGCAATGCGTTTTTCAAGGGTTAATTTCGCGAATTATTTGTCAATTTTTTTTGAAAACCCTTTTATTTTATTTTCTACTATGGTATAATTATATATCTTATAGACAAAACAAAAGGATTAAAATATGGAAGAAGAAAAAGACTTAAAACATTCGGCTCACTATGGAGCGGGCGACATTCAAGTTCTTGAAGGTCTTGATCCGGTCAGAAAACGTCCAGGAATGTATATCGGCTCAACAGATGAACGTGGACTTCATCATCTTATTGTTGAAGTTGTTGACAACTCAATCGATGAGGCACTTGCCGGTTATTGCACAGAAATCACTGTGACATTCAATGAAGATGGAAGTTGCTCGGTTTTGGATAATGGGCGCGGCATTCCAACAGGCATGCACCCAACAGAACACAAGAGTTGTGTTGAGGTTGTTCTCACAAAACTTCACGCTGGCGGAAAGTTTGGCGGCGAGGGATACAAGATTTCGGGCGGACTCCACGGAGTTGGTCTATCTTGCGTTAATGCACTTTCAAGTTGGTTAAAAGTTGATGTTTTCCAAAACGGAACACATTTCTATCAAGAGTTTAAACGCGGCATTCCGCAATTTGAACTCAAACAACTCGAAAAAACAGATTATCGTGGAACAATGGTCACATTCATGCCAGATGAAGAAATCTTTGAAACCCTCAATTTCAATTATGAGACAATGAGGGCGAGATTCAGAGAAATCGCTTTCCTCAACAAAGGACTTGTCATAAAACTTGAAGACAAACGTCCAGGTCAAGAAAAGGCCGAAATTTTTGAGTTTAAGGGCGGAATTGTTGAGTTTGTTGATTTCCTCAACAAAAACAAAGAAACCTTGTTTCCAGAGCCAATTTACCTTCATAAAGAGTTCCGTGACAGCGAGGTTGAAATTTGCTTCCAATATAATGACGGATACAACGAAATGATTCATGCCTATGCCAACAACATCAACACCGAAGAGGGCGGAACGCATTTGACGGGATTCAAGGATTCCATAACAAAAGTTATCAACGATTATGCTTGGAGCAACAAACTCATAAAAGAGAATGAAAAACTTTCTGGTGATGATGTTCGTGAAGGAATCACGGCAATCATCAGTGTCAAACTCATGAACCCTCAATTTGAAGGTCAAACAAAGACAAAACTTGGCAACTCCGAAATGAGAACAATCGTTTCAAAGGTTATGCAAGAAGAGTTTGGTGCATATCTTGAGGAGCACCCAAAAGAAGCAAAAGATTTGGTTATCAAGTGTGTTTCGGCACAGCGTGCAAGAGAGGCGGCAAGAAGTGCGCGTGACCTCACGAGAAGAAAGACAATTCTTGAGAGCACGACGCTTCCTGGAAAACTTGCGGACTGCTCTGAAAAGAATCCAAAATTCTGTGAAATCTATTTGGTTGAGGGAGATTCCGCTGGTGGAAGTGCAAAGCAGGGAAGAGACAGACGTTTCCAGGCAATTTTGCCACTTCGCGGAAAAATTTTGAATGTTGAAAAAACACGACTTCCAAAAGTCCTTGAAAACAATGAAATCAAGAGCATGATAACTGCATTCGGAACTGGAATTTCAAACGAGTTTAATATGGAAAAACTTCGCTACAACAAAATCATATCCATGACCGATGCCGATGTTGATGGTTCTCATATTCGACTTTTGCTTTTGACATTCCTCTTCAGATATATGCGTCCGCTCATCGAAGAAGGTCACGTATATGCTGCAATGCCACCTCTATACAAAGTTAGTCGCGGAAAAGAAGATAAATATTTCTATTCAGACAAAGAACTTGCCGAAGATTTGGAGGAGTTTGGCAGAAAAGGTGTGACAATTCAACGTTATAAAGGTCTTGGTGAAATGAATCCAGAACAACTTTGGGAAACAACCATGAACCCAGAAAATCGAATTCTCCAACAAATAACAATGGAGGACGCGATTGAGGCGGACAGACTTTTCACACTTCTCATGGGAGAGGACCCAGAACTTCGTCGTGAATTTATTGAACAAAACGCAAAACTTGTCGAAGATTTGGATATTTAATAAAAAATAAAGAAAAAGGCGAAAAAAGATGAAAGAAGAAAAAAAACAAGAATTAGAAAAACTTTTTGAGAATGAAAGAATCCAAAAAGTGGAAATTGACGGAGAACTCAAAAAATCGTTTATTTCCTATGCGATGGCGGTCAACGTTTCGCGTGCTATTCCTGATGTTCGCGATGGACTCAAACCTGTCCACAGAAGAATTTTGTTCTCGATGGGCGAACTCAATTTGTTCAATGACAAGCCATACAAAAAATCAGCGCGTATCGTCGGTGAAGTTATGGGAAAATATCACCCACACGGGGATAGTTCGGTCTATGACGCACTCGTCAGACTTGCCCAAGATTTCTCAATTCGTTGCCCACTCGTGGACGGACACGGAAACTTTGGTTCTGTTGACGGAGATCCGCCTGCTGCCCAACGTTATACTGAGGCAAGACTTTCAAAAATCGCAGCAGAAATGCTTCGTGACATCGACAAACAAACAGTTGATTTCTATCCAAACTTTGATGACACGCTCATGCAACCCGTTGTTCTTCCTTCGCGTTTTCCAAACCTTTTGGTCAATGGGGCGGACGGAATTGCGGTTGGAATGGCAACAAACATTCCTCCTCACAACCTCGGCGAAGTGATTTCTGGTGTTGAGGCGCTTATTGACAATCCAGACATAGATATTGATGACCTCATCAGAATTATTCCTGCACCAGACTTTCCAACAGGCGGCATAATCATGGGAAGAACGGCAATCAAGCACGCATACAAGACTGGGCGCGGCGGAATTGTTGTTCGCGGCAAAGCGGAAATTGAAGAAACCGAAAATGGAAGACATAGAATTGTCATCACGGAACTTCCATATCAAGTCAACAAGGCAAAACTTATTGTCCAAATGGCAGATATGGTGAAAAACAAAAAATTGGAAGGCATTTCAGACATAAAAGAAGAGAGTGACCGCCAAGGAATGAGAATTGTTGTTGATGTCAAGAAAGATGCAAATGCACAAGTTGTTCTCAACTCTCTCTATAAGCACACTCAACTCCAAGTTTCTGACGGCATCATCATGCTTGCGTTGGTTGATGGAACGCCAAGAATTCTCAACCTCAAAGAAATGCTCTATTACTATCTTGAGCATCAAAAGAGTGTTGTCACAAGAAAAACACAATTTGACCTTGGTCGAGCAGAAGAACGCGAACATATCGTCAAAGGGTTGGTTGTTGCTCTTGCAAATATTGACGAAGTCATTAGAGTTATCAAACAGGCGGACGAAAGACAAGATGCAATGCAGGAATTGATGTCTCGTTTTGAACTCTCAGAAAAACAGGCAAATGCAATTCTTGAAATGAAACTCTCAAGACTCACTGCTCTTGAAGTGCACAAACTCAACGATGAACTTGCTGAACTTTCAAATCGAATCATCGACCTCAAAGACATTTTGGCAAAACCGGAAAGGGTTTTGGCAATCATAAAAGAGGATTTGGAGACAATCAAAGCACAATATGACAGTCCTCGCAAGACTGAAATCAGTCTCGACATGGGCGGAATTGATATTGAGGACCTCATTGAACGCGAAGACGTCATAATTTCAATGACACACGGCGGTTATATCAAAAGAATGTCAACGAGCGAGTATAGGACTCAACGCCGCGGAGGGGTTGGAATTTCGGCTCACAAGACAAAAGAAGAAGATTTTGTTGAAAACATCTTCGTTTCAAACACTCATGACGATTTGTTGTTCTTCACAAGTCGCGGCAAAGTTTATTGCATAAAAGCATACGAAGTGCCAGAAGCACAGCGTCAAGCAAAAGGAAGGGCAATAATCAATCTCCTTCAACTCGATGCTGACGAAAAAGTCACTGCAATAATTCGCCGCCGAGATGAGGATAAAGAGGGTTGTCTGATTATGGCAACGCGTTTGGGTCTGATCAAAAAGACCGAGCTCAAAGAATTTGAGAGCATCAGAAAGGTTGGAAAGATTGCAATTCGACTTGTTGAAGGCGACGAGCTTATTGGTGTTGGCATGACAAATGGAAACAACGACGTTTTGATTGCAACACATGATGGAAAATGCATCAGATTTAACGAAAGCGATGTTCGCGTTATGGGACGTGACACACAGGGTGTTCGCAGCATAAAACTCTCAAAAGATGATTATGTTGTTGACATGGCGGTCATCACCGAAGGAAATCAAATCATAACAATTTCTGAAAACGGTTATGGCAAACGTTCTGACGAGAGTGAATATAGGACTCAAACAAGAGGCGGAAAAGGTGTCAAAGCGGGCAATTTCTCCGCAAAAACAGGAAAACTTGTCAACCTCAAACAAATCGGTGAAAATCAAGATATCATGCTCATCGCAGACAGTGGCATCATAATCAGACTCAAAGCCGAAGACATAAGCTTGATTGGACGCGACACACAAGGTGTCAAAATCATGCGCCTCAAAGATGGGGCAAAAATTGTTTGCGTTTCAGTTGCTGAACATGAAGAAGACGAGGAGACGGAAGCAACAGAAAATGTTGAGAATGTCGAGAATGCTGAAAATGTTCTTTCCGAAGAGCAAATTGAATACGCAGAACAAGAAACAGAAGAATAAAATTGAATAGTCTTTTTCGAGATGGGAAAAAGAAAAAACGCGAAGTTTAAATAAAAAAGTTTTGTGCATATTGAGCGCAAAACTTTTTCTTTTTATTCTTTTTTCTAATGCGGTTTTTTGCTTTGCAAAATTTGTTCGATTGTTATCCAGCCGAGAAGAACAAGCGCGGTGAAAGCGGTTATTGCTGAAAGAATGAGGCAAGATTTTTTTGTTATTGTCGTCACATAGAAGAAGTCGGGCATGATGAGAAGGGCGGCGATTGTGGAAATGATTGACAAGCCGATGATGCCGGTGCGAAGTGTGTTGAGTGGGAAGCAGATTTTGCAGAGGTTCATAAAGCCGACGACTGTGATTGCGAGTGTCGCGAGTGTGTTAAACTCGTTGTATTCAAGTTGTCCGCATTTGTTGAGAATGAGGACTGCGCCGACCCCAATAAGAAGAACGGCGGCATATGGCACGCTCATTTTTAGCACGTTTTTGAGGA
>JBJFDC010000009.1:13891-20457 GCA_051889215.1 Christensenellales bacterium | reverse complement strand
GATTTTGATAATGGATAATTTTATTGAACCAATAGAAAGACTTGTTAATGCATTTAGGTCGCTTCCAGGCGTTGGACTCAAAACCGCTCAACGCTATGCCTATCATATCATCAACTCTGACCGCGAAGTTGCCGAGGAGTTCGCCGCGGCACTCACAAATGCAAAAGACAAGGTGAGATTTTGCTCTGTGTGTGGAAATTATACCGACCAAGGTGTTTGCAATCTATGCAAAACTCGAGACAAAAAAATTATTTGTGTTGTCAAAGAACCAAAAGACATAATTGCACTGGAAAAAGTCAAAAATACGAATTTTTCTTACCATGTTTTGCACGGGACAATATCTCCGCTTGAGGGGCGTGGACCGGACGACATTCGCATCAAAGAACTTCTTGCAAGAATAAATGAAGGCGGAGTGGAAGAGGTTATTATTGCAACAAATCCAGATGTGGAGGGCGATGCAACCGCAATGTATATCGCCAGACTTCTCGCGCCGCTTGGGGTGAAGACAACGCGTATTGCTCAAGGTGTTTCCATGGGCAGCGAAATTGAATATGCAGATGAGGTGACGCTTTCTCGCGCCATTGAGTCACGAAGGAAAATATGATGAGACTTCAAGATTTATTAAACGAACAACTCCGTGTTGTTTTTGAAAAACTTGGCTACGACACAAAACTGGCAGAGGTGGGTTTGAGCAACAAACCGGACCTTTGCGATTTTCAATGCAATGCTTGTTTTGTGCTTGCAAAAAATTTGCATGCCGCACCAAGTGTTGTTGCAGAAAAAATTGTCCAAGAGTTTAATAAAAATCCAAATAAATGCGCCGAAGCAAGTTTTTGCAATCCTGGGTTTTTAAATTTTGTCATATCAGACAAAACGCTTTGCGAACTCGCAGAGTTCATGGCAAAAGACCAAAGAGCGGGAATTGGGACAAAACAACCAAAAACAATCGTTTTGGATTATGGTGGAGCAAATGTTGCAAAGCCGCTTCACGTTGGGCATTTGCGCAGCGCTGTCATTGGCGAAAGTGTAAAAAGGATTGCGAGATTTTGTGGCGACAATGTTGTTGGTGACGCGCATCTTGGCGATTGGGGACTCCAAATGGGGCTTGTGATTGCCCAGCTTATGGACGAGATTGACACTTCATTCTATTTTGGTGGAAAAGGCGAAAAGCCAACACTTTCAATGAATTTGTTTAACGAAATCTATCCAAAAGCAAGTGCAAGGGCAAAAGTGGACAAAGACTTTGCCCAGCGAGCACATGATGCAACTGTCAAATTGCAAAAAAAAGTTGCGGGTTTTTATGACCTCTATCAAGACATAAGAAAAGTGTCGGTTGAGTCGGTTGATGAGGAATATAAAAGGTTAAATGTGTTTTTTGATTTGTTCTATGGCGAAAGCGATGCAGAACCATATGTGAAACCGCTTCTTGATTTGCTTGAACAAAAAGGTCTCACGCAAGAAAGTCAGGGTGCCATTATTGTCGACGTTTCAAAAGATGACGACAAAGAACCAATGCCACCTGTCATTGTCAAGTCCTCGACTGGTTCAGACCTTTATGCGACAACAGACCTCGCGACAATTTTGATGCGTAAACACGAATTTAATCCAGATGAAATCTGGTATGTGACAGACGACAGACAAAGTTTGCATTTCAAACAAGTGTTTCGCGTGAGCGACTTGTGCGGGTTCACATCTGACGGAATGAAGTTGGGGCACTATCCTTTTGGCACGGTCAACGGAAAAGATGGCAAGCCATACAAAACTCGCGAGGGCGGAGTCATGAAACTGGGCGACTTGTATGCACTGATTTGTGACAAAGCGCAAGAAAAAATCAAAGAAACCAATCGGGACGGCGATGAAAATCTTGCTCGCATTGTTGGTGTTGCCGCACTCAAATTTGGAGACCTAATCAATTATCGTGCAAAAGACTACATTTTTGATATTGACAAGTTTGTGTCGTTTGATGGAAAAACAGGGCCATACATTTTGTATTCAGCAGTTCGAATCAAAAGCATCTTGAACAAATGTCAACCAACAACAAATTGCATTTGTGGAAAACTTGGCACGCTTGAGAGAAATATTATCCTCGAATGCATAAAGTTTGAAAAATCTCTTTTTGCCGCATATGATGACAAAGCACCAAACTATGTCGCCCAAAGCATCTATGACATTTGCCAAGCATTTTCGACTTTCTATAATTCAACAAAAATAATAACAGAGGAAAATCAACAACAAAAAAATAATTATTTAAATATTTTGAAACTTGTTCTCAAAATATTGGAAATTGGTCTATCGCTTCTCGCGATTGATGTTCCCGACAAGATGTAATCATAAATAAAGCCTTGCTTGTTTTTCGCAAAGCTTTATTTTTTATGAATAAATTATTAATAAATTTAATTTATTTTATAATAATAATTTAATTTTTTATTTATTTTTAATTAATTTTAATTATTTTTAATTAATTTTAATTATTTTTTGTAATTTTTAATCAATATTTAGGTTGTCATATAAAAATAAGTCAGAGTTCAGAAATTCGCTAACGGTCATTCCAAATCCATCGGCAATGGCAATTATTGTTTTTAGATTAACTCCTTTTGCTTTGCCTTTCATGATGCTCTTGACAGTTTCGTGAGACAAACACGCAAGATGTTCTAGTTTATACTGGGACATTTGTTTTTGCCCCAACAACTCTCTAATTCTTTGTGCAACTGCTTGGCTAATATCCATACTTTCTCCTATGGGTTATTTTTCACCAATGAGTTTAATATTAAACAAAAATAATCCACGGGTTAAAATTAACCCTCAAATAATTGACATTAATTCTTCAGCGTGATACCCTATGGGTGAAACTTAACCCACAAAAGGAAAATTATGGAAGATACAAAATTGAATTTAGATACACGCAATAATTGCAAAAAAAATGTTTGGATTATAGTCATTAGTTTGATTATTGGCATTGCGTTAGTTGTTGGACTAAGTGTTGGGCTGGCAAGGGTAGAAGATGTTGAGAAAGAACAAGACTGGTTAACATATGAGAACTACATACAAATCAAAGATGGAATGACTTACACTCAAGTTGTTCAAATTTTTAATGGAAATGAAGGAACTCTTGACACCTCATCAAGTTATGGTGGATATACATTGGCTTATTACACTTGGAGCTATAAAGCAAAAACGGTTGTCATAGGTTTTGAAAATGGCACGGTTTGTGCCAAATCTCAATTTGGTTTGTAGTGAGGTGATTATGATTTATGTTTATGTTTGGTTGATTTTTATTTTTGTGTTGTTATTCGCCTTTGTAATATATTCCATTGTTTTTTATCTAAATGAAAAAAACAATCGAGAAAGACAGAAAGAGATTAATGACAAGGTTTGCGAAAAACTTCAAAATGATGGTTTTCAAATGACAAAAGTATTTTATATGTCAGACAATACAACGGATAAACAGATTAACATTTACAAAAAGATGATTGTGCTTGATGAGATAAATAAAAAGATTTGCTTAATTAATTACGATGAGGGTGAAATGTCTATTATTGGAGTTGATGAAATACTTGGATACGAAATTTATGAAAACGGCGGGCAAATGACGACAGGTGCGGCAATCAGTGGATGGTGGGCAGGAATATTTTCGGCGGATACACAAGGCAAATGTCATGATTTGAAATTGATTATTAGACTTAAAAAGTTGGAAAAACCACAGATTGTCTATAATTTGATTCAAAAAACTTTTATGAATTTTGGATTAATAAAAACTTCCGATTGTTATCGTCAAACCATAAAAACCATGCAAGAAGTGGTTTCATTTTTGGAGGTTATACAAAATGAGAATTGTCAGAAATAGTCACGGAGGGTCATTGAAAAACAAACTGGAATACAAGGTTAATGCTATGGGAATATTAAAAATATTCGGGTATTTTTGGTTTGTTGTAGGAGGAGTCATGTTAATTTATGCTGTTTATCAAACGGCACAACTGAATTCTTCAAATGTATCGCCATATTTTGCTGATGAAATTACAAAATTAAAATTACAAAATATTGCGAGTGGAGTTCTCTGGCTTTTGGCAGGTTTGTCTGTATTTGTTGTGTGCGATATAGTGAGTTTCAATATACAAAACGATTATAATTGCGACTCACAAATAAGAGATCAGCGTATTGAAATCGCAGAAATAAAACAAGAACTTGAAAAGTTAAAAAGCATGAAAAAAAATAATGAAGGAAAATCACAGGATTATGAAATTGAGGAATGAAGACGAAAAAAAGATAAAAATATTTTCTTATGTATATCTTGCAATTAGTGCACTTGCATTTCTAATTTTTTGTTGGAAAGCAATAAAATGTCTTGGCGAAACAGGAATTAAAGAGGTGGACAGAGCAATGGTATATGCAAATCTGGGATATGGTGCAATTTGTTTGTTGCAAGGTTTAGTTGTATTTTTTATCTTATTTGCTTTGTCTTGCATTATTAGAAACACTATGAGTTTATATTCTTTGCAGAAAAAAATTGCAGGAAAAAATTTTGAAGAACTTGAGAATGTGGAGAAAGAAAAAGAAATTGAGCAAGAATAACAATCTAAATCGGTTAGTCATGAGCGGGGTGAAAGCCTCGTTTTTTGTTGTCTAACAAAGTATTTTTTGTTTTTTGTTGACCTCGGGTTTTGGTTATGATATTATTATATTCGTTTAGGGGTGTAGTTCATCGGTAGAATGAGAGTCTCCAAAACTCCAGAGGAGGGTTCGATTCCTTCCACCCCTGCCAAAGAGCGACCCAAAATGGTCGCACTTTTGTTAAAAGAGGACACATGAAAGAAAGAGTTTTGACTGGTATCAAGCCAACAGGATATGCACATCTTGGCAATTATTTTGGAGCAATCAAACCCGCCATCGAAATGTCGAAAGATGCAGGTCTTGAATGCTTATACTTTATTGCCGACTATCATGCTTTGACAACTGTAAAAACATGCGAAGAAATGCGAGAATACACCTATAATATTGCGTGCACCTGGCTTGCGTGCGGTCTTGACCCAAACAAGGTTGTTTTCTATAAGCAATCAGATATTCCAGAAGACTTGGAACTTAGTTGGATTCTTTGCAATCTCACACCCAAAGGACTGATGAATAGAGCGCATGCATACAAAGCTTGCGTGGAAAAAAACGAGGCGGCTGGAGTTGATCGCGATGCAGGTGTCAATATGGGACTTTATAACTATCCAATCCTTATGACAGCTGATATTGTTTTGTTTGATTCAAACAAAGTGCCGGTCGGATTTGACCAAACCCAACATGTTGAAATTGCAAGGGACATTGCGATATATTTTAATAATAGATATGGCAACATTTTTGTTTTGCCAGAATGCGTGACTCAAAAAGAAACGAGTGTTTTGTTGGGACTTGATGGAAGAAAAATGAGCAAGAGTTATGGCAACACAATTCAACTTTTTTCTGACGAAAAGACTTTGCAGAAATCAGTAAACCGAATTGTCACGGATTCGCGTCTTCCAGGAGAACCAAAAGACACTGATAACACAATATTCAAGCTTTACAAACTTTTTGCGACGCCGGAAGAAGTTCAAGATTTTGAAAAAAGAATGCTTGAAGGACTTGGTTGGGGAGATGCAAAGAAAGAATTGTTTGCAAAAATGAATACTTACATTGCTCCAATGCGCGAAAAATTCAACTATTATCAATCTCACCGCGATGAGGTTGACAAAATTCTTGAAGAAGGAGCAAAAAAAGCAAGAGCAATCGCAACACCAAAACTTGAAAAAATCAAAAAAGCAATCGGTGTCACAAGATAAAGCGAAGTCATTTGACTTCGTTTTTTGTTGAAAAACATGACTATTGACAAATTGCCGTGAGGGCGTATAATGATAAGAAATTAAGAAATGTGGAGGGTTTTAATATGGGAAACGAACAAGGAAAAGTCGTTTGTGGAAGGTCGGACTTGATTTTGGTTTTTCCAACAGAGAAAATATGCGGTGAATTTAATTTTGTGCCTTGTGAAAATGCCAAATTGACACCATTTATGTTGAACAATGATTGGACAAAAATTAAGAATGTTTTAACGGGAGAAATTTTTGAATTGACTTCAAAATTGCATTTGAAAGCAATAAAAAAATTAAAAAAAGAACGACGCCCAGAGCCAATAATTGCCAACCTTTTAACAAAAATATATGGCGAAGGTCAATTTTACTTTGACATTTATCAAAAAGATTACCAAGCCCCAATCGAATTAAATTTTAATTTGCCAGATCTTGAAGCTGGAGAACGTATGGTCGAAGACGATGTTTATTATACGGCTGATGATGTAAAAAAAATATGCGTTGCAAATGAGCGTGTTTTGAGAGCAAGAAGAGACGTGAAAATGAAAGAGATGGACAGAAGAGCAAAATTTCAAGCGGATAAAAGAGCTTGTTCAAAAGAGAGAGAATTTTAACAAACAAAAGAGCGAAGTCATTTGGCCTCGCTCTTACATTTTTTCTTGAGTTTTATTTTGTTGCATTTTCAATCTTTTTGTTTTTCTTTCTTCTTATTAATTCAACCACGAGTGAAGCGAGTGAGTTGTG
>JBJFDC010000009.1:783-13791 GCA_051889215.1 Christensenellales bacterium | reverse complement strand
AAGCAACAAGTCGGAGCAACAAAAAAATTCGCCTTTGCGAATTTTCTTTGGTGACACTTGCGAAGGAAACTTTGTGGTCTCGTCTTTGTCACAAAAAACACCTTTCGGTGTTTCTTTTTTTTTAAACAAAAATATATATCCCGTGATAACGAGGAGAGAAGTGGCAAGCGCACGGAGTGCATTTGCCAAAGCGCGACGAAGTTTCCATGGGTTCGAGTCCACGAGTGAAGCGAGTGAGTTGTGAAGCAACAAGTCGGAGCAACAAAAAAATTCGCCTTTGCGAATTTTCTTTGGTGACTCCGACGGGACTCGAACCCATGATACCGCCGTGAAAGGGCGGTGTCTTAACCACTTGACCACGGAGCCATATATTAAGTTTTATTGGTAGCGGCGGAAAGATTCGAACCTTCGACCTTGCGGGTATGAACCGCACGCTCTAGCCAACTGAGCTACGCCGCCAAATCTAGCAAGCGGGGTTATTATATCTTATAAAAGAGTGCTTGTCAACAAATATTTTTAAAGTTTTTTAATTTTTCGACAAAAACATATTGACATGGGTTTTGCTTTGGTGTAAACTATCAACATCTCGTGGGGTAGAGCAGCTAGGTAGCTCGTCGGGCTCATAACCCGAAGGTCGCAGGTTCAAATCCTGCCCCCGCAACCAAAACAAAATGAAGTCGCAAGACTTCATTTTTTTGTGTTGACGGAGGGCGGGGTTTGAAAGCCCGTCCAAGGGCTTTATATGGTTTCCGCCTTGCGGCAAACCATATAACCCGCGACCGAGGTCTTGGTGGCGCCCGACGATGGAGTTTGTCGGCGGAGTGTCAACAATTTAAGATATAAATTTTATTTGTTGCCACTGCAAATCCTGCCCCCGCAACCAAAAATGAAGTCGCAAGACTTCATTTTTTTTGTGTTGACGGAGGGCGGGTTTGAAAGCCCGTCCAAGGTAATATATGTTTTTGCCGAAGCAAAAACGTATAACCCGCGACCGAGGTCTTGGTGGCGCCCGACATCAAACCTCACTTAGTTGTTTTAACGGATTTCTGCCTCATAGAGTCCGTAGTGTTCTTTTGCAAATTCAATAAATTTATTTATCTCACCATTATCACTTGCAAATGCTTGTCCCGGCAGTTCTTGTTTGAAAGTATCCCATGCGGTTTTTATTTTTATTGACTTTTTTATGTTGAAATCACTCATAAATTTATAATATTTTTCAATATTTTTTGAAAAAATGCGAACAATATTGTATTTTGTCACAAACAACTCGTCGTGTGACGAATGGGAGGCAACTCCGAATGAAATCAGGCCTTCTTTTCTGAAAGGCATGAATTGAGAATCAATCAAGTCTAGCAAAAAGTTACGATTGACTCCGTCAATGTAATAAACATGGCGATGAAAGTCTTTTGAATCTTTAATCTTTTTTTCTTCGTTCAACTTTAATGGTGTTTCCAAAATGAAAAAGCCAGGTTCTTCAAGTGTTTCAACAAATTTGACAATCATATCTTTTAGGTGTGTTTCAGAAACATTCGCCAAAATTTGATTCTCACAAACTTCATATTCTTCAATAATTTCTCCCGCGAGTGGGATATGATAACATTGTGCAAATCTCATTTGTGGGGTTTGCTCCAACTCTTCGCTGATGTTGGCGGAATTGAAATATTCTGGTGTTTTGTTTTTTGATTGAATAACTTCTCTCAACTTGTCAAAAGTTTGGCATTTGAGTGGCGTGGAAGAATAGTGTTGGCGGATATCCAAGATGTTTGACATGTCAATTGTGTCGATTGGGTTTTCCAAGACGTAAATGTTTCCAATTTCTGCAAAATGCCTTGACTTGAAATGATTTTCATAACCAAAGTTGTCAAAGTGATGAGGTGTGTCCCAAACCTCGCCAATTGCACAAATTGTTCCGCCAAACTTTTTATATATTTCTTTTGAACGCGAAAGGAAATCGGCAAGATATTCGTATTTCTTGTCTTCTTTCATTTCCTTTTCAATGTTTTGAATGTGTTTTTCAGCACTACGCGTGTGAATAAACAAAATGATATCGCCCGGTTGAGCGTGGCGAGCAACGGTCCAGCACACTGTTGGATTATTCAACAAGCACTCCATATCCAACTCATTGCATTCTTTGAATTTGTTGTCAAACTCTTGTGCATTTGTTGGGTGCGAAACATAATTGATAAATGCTCTCATTTTTCCTCCTTTATTTATGATAGCATAATCACATTAAAAACGCATTTGATATGATAATATTTCCAAAACATTTATCACAATTTCAAACTTGCTAGCAGTTTTTGTTGAAAAGAATATATCGCGAATTGTTTTTGACAAAAGAGATTAAAATGATTTTGAAAAAAATTTGTTGTGTTGTATTATTAGAGCACAAGGAGAAAGATATGGGACTTTTTGGTGGTGAAAATTCAAGGAATATCAAAAGATTAAAAAAGATTGCGAACAAAGTTGTTGCGCTTGAAGATGAATTCAAAGCAAAGTCTGATGATGAACTTCGCGAAACAACAAAAGCGCTTCAAGAAAGATTAAAAAATGGCGAGAAAGTTGCAGATGTTTTGCCAGAAGCGTTTGCGTGTTGCCGAGAGGCGGCGGACAGAGTGCTTTCAATGCGTCATTTCTATGTTCAAATTCTTGGCGGCATTGCACTCAGTCAAGGCAGAATTGCCGAAATGGGAACAGGTGAAGGAAAAACGCTTGTTGCGACACTTCCGGCATATCTGAATGCACTGACTGGAAAAGGTGTGCATATTGTCACTGTCAACGAATATTTGGCAAAACGTGACGCGGATTGGATGGGAAAAATCTTCCGCTTTTTGGGACTTTCTGTCGGTGTTGCAATCTCGGGCATGACTCCGGAACAAAAGCGAGAGGCATATAACTGTGACATCACATATGCGACTAACAACGAACTTGGATTCGATTATCTTCGTGACAACATGGTCACGCGCAAAGAGGACAGAGTTCAACGTGGTCACGCATATGCCATTGTGGACGAAGTGGACTCAATTCTCATTGACGAGGCGAGAACACCGCTCATCATTTCGGGCCGCGGCATGAAATCAAGTGACGAATATTATCGCGCACAACGTTTTGTCAAAAACCTGAAAAAAGATGTTGATTTTGAGATTGAGAAAAAGCATAAAGCAATCACTCTCACAGAGAAAGGTGTTGAAAAAGCCGAAAGATTTTATGGCATGGACAACTATTCTGATGTTGACAACATTGAAATTAACCACCACATTCAAAACGCACTCAAAGCAAACTTTGTTATGATGCGAGATGAAAACTATATTGTCAAAGATGGCGAAATCATCATTGTTGACGAATTTACTGGACGTCTTATGAACGGCAGACGTTTTTCGGAAGGTTTGCATCAGGCGATTGAGGCAAAAGAGGGAGTTCAAATCAAAGATGAAAACAAAACGCTTGCAACTGTGACTTTCCAGAACTACTTCCGCCTTTACAAAAAACTATCCGGCATGACGGGAACTGCAAAAACCGAGGAATTGGAATTCAACAACATCTATAAACTTGACGTTGTCACCATTCCGCCAAACAGACCTTCTCAAAGAAGAGATGAGCCCGATATCATTTATACAACTGTTCGCGGCAAAAACAATGCAATCGTTGAAGAAATTGAGAGGCGTCACGAGGTGGGGCAACCCGTTCTTGTTGGCACAATCACGATTGACAAGTCTGAAGAACTTTCAAAGCTCCTCAAAAAGAAAAAAATTCCTCACACAGTTCTCAATGCAAAAAATCACGAACAAGAAAGTGAGATTGTTGCTCAAGCGGGTCGCCGAGGTGCTGTCACAATCGCGACCAACATGGCTGGGCGTGGAACAGATATTTTGCTCGGAGGAAATCCCGAAGCACTTGCAAAGAAAAAACTTAAAGATGATGGCATAACAGATGCAATTATATCGCTTGCAACGTCAAATATCGTTGGCGGAAGCGATGAGGTTGTGAATGCACATAATAAATATGTTAACTATCTAAAAGAATATAAAGATATAACAGACAAAGAAAAAGAAGAAGTCAAAGCGCTTGGCGGACTTCACATCATCGGAACTGAACGTCACGAAAGCAGACGTATTGACAACCAACTTCGTGGTCGTGCCGGACGTCAAGGTGACCCAGGAAGCAGCGTGTTCTTCATTTCTCTCGAAGATGACTTGGCGGTGCGTTTTGGTGGGGAAAAGATGCAAAGCATTGCAAATTTCTTCAAGGTTGATGAAAACACGCCATTCCAACTCAAGGTGCTTTCAAGTCAAATTGAAAAAGCACAAAAGAGAATTGAAGCGCAGAACTATGCCGCACGACGAACTGTTTTGCAGTTTGACGACGTCATGAACAGACAACGTGAACTCATTTATTCAGAACGCAACAAAGTGCTCGATGGAGACGATGTCCATCAACAAATCTTGGATATGTTTCCAGACATTGTCGTGCCTTTGGTTCGAGAATACGTTGATGATGACAAAAATTCGTTTGAGTGGGATATAAAGGCGCTCAACACTGCTCTTGAAGACAAACTTCTTCCAAAAGGCACAAATTTTGTGACAAAAGAAATGGTTGAAGAAACAGACATTGACGAACTCACAGAAAAAATACTCACCGAAATCAATGAGCGCTATGACAAGAAAATTGTTGATGCAGAAGAATTGGGCTTCAATTTCCGTGATTTTGAAAGATTTGTTCTTCTCCGCGTCGTTGACACTTTGTGGATGGACCACATCGACCAAATGTCAATCATGAAAAACGAGGTTGGACTTCGTGCATATGGTCAACACGACCCAATCGTCGTATTCAAGCGTGAAGGTTTTGATTTGTTTGACACAATGATTGAAAAAATCAGAACAGACACTGCTTCAATGCTCCTTAATGTTCAAGTTGAGAACATCAAAGTAAACAATCCCGCACCAAAACCACAAATCGTTGTTCAAAGCGAGGGTGTCTCATCAAAATCAAATTCTCCCGCTTCAAGCGAAAAGGTGACAGGACGCAACAGCCCTTGTCCTTGCGGCAGTGGCAAAAAATATAAAAACTGCTGCGGCAAAAATTCTTAAACCGATTTAAAGTCTATTTTTGGATTGAAAACAAAATAAAATCACAAAAATAGACTTGTTTTTATTTGAAGTTGATATTGACAACACAAAACTTTTCTTCTATAATGTCATTAAACTATGCAAGGTTTTAGGAGTTGATATGAAAAGATTTTTTATGTATTGCATCGTTATCATTGGAACACTCTTTGTTGGTCTTTCTTTTTATATGTTTGCAAAGAACAATGAAGTGATTGAATATCCAATCGAACCAGGTAGCGTTGTTTATCTTAATGTTGGGGAGTCTTTTGATTTTCCTATAAAACACACACGCAAAGACAAAAGAACAACAATTGAAGTCAAGAGTGACAATTCAAATGTTGCTTCGATTAACAATGATTCAAACAAAATTGAGGCAAAAGCAGGCGGTGCCGCTTCAATCGTCATAACGCCTTCAAACACAAATTTCCAACCCTTGACTTTCACTGTCAGAGTTGGTGATGGTTCAACAGACAATCCATATTTTATTTCAAATGCGGAACAAATGCTTCGAATTGGTTCCATGGAATCTCTTTGGACACTCAGCGACAGTTATGAAGTTGTTGCAAACATTGATTTTAAGGAAACTTGGGTCGATGGAAATGCAAAAAGTTGGAATCCAATTGGAAATGGTGAAAACCATTTTAGTGGAAATTTCAATGGCGGAACAAAAACAATATCAAACCTCGTTATTGACCAAACCTGCTCGTCAGATTATGTTGGACTTTTTGGATATGTCGAAAGTGGTGCAAAAATTGAACGTGTCACACTCGTTAATCCAAAAATCAATGTGACAGGCAAAAACGTTGGTGCCATCGCTGGTTATAGTGAAAGTGCAATCACTCGTTGCAAAGTATATGGCGGCGAAATCACATCAAACAACACAAGTTCTGATGCATATGTTGGCGGAATTGTTGGCGTTGCATCAAGAAGTTTGACAGAAAATGAAATTGCAATGTGTCAAGTTGAAAACATTGCTCTAAACTCTGGCAACGTTGTTGGGGGAATTGCAGGAAAATTTGTTTCAGGTGTTATTTCAAACTGCAAAGTTGGTGCAACAATCGCTGGCAATCTTGACATCAAACCAAATTATGCTGGTGGCTTGGTTGGCGAAATCGAATCAAAAACGTTCACACAAAATGTTGGCTCTGAAAAAACATTCACATATAACTCACTCATACAAACAAATCTTGTTGTTTCAAGTTTTGGGAAAGATGGAGAAGCGTTCAATGCAATAAATAACGATGTTTTGATTGCAAACGACACTCTTTCTGGAGATGCAGAAACTGATTATGTTGGAAATCTTTTCTATTCAGATGCTCTCGATTCAACAAAAGCAACAAAACTCACAAGACAAGAAGTTGATGACCAAAATAGTTATAAATACACCAATCAATATTCAAAAGTTGTTTCATGGGATTTCTCGGGCACATGGAGTTTTGATGGCAAGGTTGAGACAGACGCAATGGGACCATACATTATTCAAGATGGTGTTGGTCAAACAATCAGACCTTTGAGAAATGGAACTGAAGTAAATAAATCAAATGCTGTCGATGTCATTGGACAATTGATGGAAGCGGGCAAGAGTGATGGAACAAGCGGTGTGCTAAACTACACCTATGTGATTACTGAAGATATCGAAATTGACGCAAAAGAAGCGTTTGGCAGTTGGACACCAATTGGAAATGTTCAAAGACCATTTGGCGGCGCTGTATATGGTCAAAACAGTGCAAAATTAACACTTAAAAATATTGTTGTTGCAAATTCAAATATCATTGCATACTCTGCTGATGGAACAAGAAATTTTGAAAAAACAGCCGGCGTGTTTGGTTGCACATCAAATTCAGCAATGATATCCGACATTGTTGTTAATGGAATTATTATCAATTCTGACGAAAACACATTTGTTGGTGGACTTGTTGGAAAGAACTACGGAGTTTTGGATAATTCAGAAATTAACAGCATTTGCATCAAAAATGGTCAATATGTTGGCGGAATCGTTGGATATAATGGAGGCGAAGTTTCACACTGCGTTGTTCAACCTGGCGATAATCTGACGGAAATTCCAGACGGACAAACCGAAGAAGTGACACTTGACACAAAAGTTAGTGCGACAGGAAAATCTGCGAAGTATGTTGGCGGTGTTGCAGGATATAACGCAAAATCAATTTACTGCTGCAAAGCCGATGTTATTGTTGAAGGAACCTCAACAGAAAACGGAAGCTATGTTGGTGGTGTTGTTGGAAACAATGCAGCAGGAGCAAACGCAATTCTTTCCGCAAAAATTGGTGGAAACACTCAAGCCGGTGGAAATTCAATCAGACTCGGTGGTGTTGTTGGAGACAACTCTGGCGTAGTTGATAGATGTTATAGTGAACTTTCAGCGGTCACAGCAGCAAAGAATTATTCTTCTTATGTTGGCGGAATCGCAGGAGAAAGCAAACAAGGAACAATTTCTTCCTCATATTTTGATGGCACGATTGAAGGATATTATGTTGGAGGAATTGTCGGAAACAACTATGGTTCAACAATCGAAAAATGCTATTCAAATGCAGGCATTCTTGCAAGCAACAAAATTGGCGGACTCGCATATCGTTGCCAAGGAACAATCAAAAACTGCTATTTCAATGCAACAAGTCAAGTTCAGTTTGCTGAAGGTGACAAGAAAAACAACATCTTTGCAGGACTCGCAGTTGAGTTCCCACAAGGTGGATATATCCAAAATTGTTATGTAAGCACAAATCAAGGCGTCGCATCAAATGGTGATTTCTGGGTTGATATTGACGGAGTTATCAGATCCGAAATTGCTTCCTGGTGGAATAGTCTTAGCGGCAAAAAATATGGAACCATCAACAACAACGTTATCAACAAAAATGGAATTAACGTCAGCTGGTGGGAAGAAAAAATGGAAAAACTTGTCTTCTCGGCAAAAGCATGGAAAGATGACGGCTGGAAATTTAAATCTGTAAACGTTTCTGGTGATGGTCTGCTCGACGGAGGCATTGTCAGCTACTTCACTTCGGAATGCAAATTTGATTCGACAATTTGGGATTTCTCGGGCAAAACACCAAAACTCTTTGGACTAAATATCAGTGGAGCGATGGACGAAGAATTTGAAGAACCCGTCATCACATATTCGCTTGCTGAAGGAACTGAAGCAAACGTCACTCTCGATGGACAGACAATCAAATTCACAAGTTTTGTCGATGTTGCAAATTTCACACTAAAGGTTGGTGTTGAAAACACATTTGAAACGCCAACAGCAACACTGCTTGAAGGTGATTGTGTTGAAATTGGAGCACTCGTTGACGGAAAACTTGAAATCACAGTCAAAGCCGCAGGGACAGCAAAAATTCAACTTGCTCTCACAAATGGGACAACAGTTGATTTGACAATCACGGTTGAATAAATCAATATCAAACAAAAAACACATGATTTTCATGTGTTTTTTTATGTGTTTTTATATTCAAGTTTGACTTTCAAGTTTTGCTTTTTGATCTGCGCGATTGAGTTCGTCACACATAAATTCAATGTTGCCGTCCAAAAAGTCATCAAGGTTATAGACTGTGAGATTGATTCTGTGGTCGGTCACGCGGCCTTGTGGATAGTTGTAGGTTCTGATTCGTTCACATCTGTCGCCAGTGCCGACTTGGCTTTTTCTGTTGCTTGCATATTCTGAATCTGCAATGCTTTTGTAGTGGTCATAGAGTTTGCTTTTGAGAATGCTGAACGCACGTTCTTTGTTTTTGAGTTGGCTCCGTTCATCTTGACAGGCAACGACAATTCCTGTTGGAATGTGTGTGATTCTGATTGCGGTCTCGGTTTTGTTGACTTTTTGTCCTCCTGCGCCGCTCGAGCGATAAACATCAATTCGAATGTCTTTGTCCAAAATTTCAAAATCAACATCTTCAACTTCTGGAAGGACTGCAACTGTTGTTGTTGAGGTATGTATTCTGCCTTGACTTTCGGTTTCTGGCACGCGCTGAACTCTGTGGACGCCGCTCTCAAACTTGAGTTTGGAGTATGCGCCTTTCCCACTGATTGTGAACACCGCTTCTTTGACTCCGCCGATGTCGGTCTCATTGAGTTCGGAAATTTCAAAATTCCATCGCTTTCTTTCTGCGAATCTGCGATACATGTTGAGAAGAACCATGCCAAAGAGTGCCGCCTCTTCTCCGCCTGCGCCGCCTCGTATTTCCATGATGACGTTTTTGTCGTCGTTTTCGTCTTTTGGAAGGAGGAGAATTTTTATCTCATCATTAATTTTTTCTTCTTGTTGTTTGAGAGATTCAAGTTCTTCTTCCATCATGGCTTTCATGTCGTGGTCACTTTCTTGCGGAATGAGCTCTTGCAATTCGCTTTTCTCTTTCAAAACTTTTTCAAGAGCAACATGCGCATTTGCGATATCTTCAATCGCGCTGCGTTCTTTGACGAGTTTTTTCCATTCGTTCATGTCGGCAAGAATTTCCGGACGAGAAATCAATTCTGTCAATTCGTCAAATCTTTGCTTTATTTTTTGAGTTTTTTCCAGCATATGTCGCTCCTTTTGTGGTTGCAATAACAATTCTTTGAATGTTGTTATAATCTTTTAAAATTTTTATATTTTTGAAATTTGTGCTCAAAAGTTTTTTGACTGCACTTGCTTGTCCCTCGCCAATTTCCAAAATTAGCACGCCATTCTTTTTGAGATATTCCGGCGCATCATTTGCGATAATCTGATAAAAGTCAAGTCCGTTTTCCCCTCCGTCAAGACTGAGGTGTGGGTCAAAATTTTTGACCTCTTCGTCAAGGAGTTGAATTTCTCTTGATGCAATGTATGGCGGGTTTGACACAATGATATCAAACTTTGAATTTTTTTTCAACCCAGAAAACATATTGCTTTCAAAAAAACTGACTTTTGCACCAAGATTTTTGGCATTTTTTTCGGCGACTTTGAGAGCGGAAGAAGAAATATCCAATGCTTCAACCTTTGCTTTTGTGTTTTTTGCAATCGTGATTGCAATCGCACCGCTGCCGGTGCAAAGGTCAAGGACTTTTTTTGCATCGGTTTTTTTGATGATTGAAATGGCTTGCTCGCAAACGAGTTCTGTTTCAGGACGAGGGGATAAGACATTTTTGTCAACAAAAAACTTCATTCCATAAAATTCTGTCCAGCCAAAGATTTTTGACAAAGGCATATGCTTTATGCGAAGATTAATCACGTCTCGAATTTTTTTCAATTCGTCTTTTGTTATTGTTGGCGTGAGTTTCATTTCTGTGCGATTTTTGCCCAGCACTGTTGCGACGAGCCACTCTGCTTCGCTTGGGTCGTCAATGTCGTGAGCAGCCAAAATGTTTTTTGTTTCACACAAAACAGAAGACAAAGCAATGCTCTCATCTTTTCCGTCAATGTTCACGCGCGTTTTGTCATTTGTCATGTTGTCCAGCTCCTCCGCTGCTCCGAGATATACTTCAAGTTCGGTTCTTGTTGGCTTGTTTGTTATTGGAAAGCATAGAACGATTGCAATAATTCTTGATATGAGTAGTTTTCGAGATTCAAACAGCTTCAAAAACTCATAACTAAAGCTTGCTGCAAGCGTCAGCATTCCAATGTTAAACAAAATCAACAAAAAGAAATTCGCTTCAAGTCCAATCAATGATACCACAAAAAAATGTATTGCGAAACAAAAAATGACAAAGCACAAAAAATTTGTTGTGAGATTTGGAGAAGACGATGTCGCTGTTTTTGTGTTGGCATTTTTGCCTTTTTCGTTGATTTCGAGATTTTTGCAAGCATTGATTGCGCCATTAAATCTGTAGTATGCGCGAAAAGACGGAATCAGTTTGAGCGAGACGACAAATGCATAGAATATGGCAACCTTAACTGTTCCCAAAACTGCATTTTTTTGAATTGTGGTTAGGTTGGTGGTTGCACGAACCACAAGACTTGGAACAATATTAAAAGCAAAAATTCCAGCAAACGCGACCAAAACCGCAAACAAAAACCAAAATATCGCAGCGGTTGTCACTCCGAGTTTTTTGGCGATTTTTTCCTCAATGCCAAGCTTTTGCGATTCGACTTCGCCAAATCGGGCACTTTCTGACAAAAAATAAAAATATTCATACATTCCATAAAAAAATATGATAATGCCGCGAAGAAATGGAATCGTGAGCAGTTTGTTTATGTTTTTTTTGCTTTTTGTTGAATTTAGTTTGATTTCTCCCGCACCATTAACGAAAGACAAAACGCGGTTGTTTTCACGCGAAAGACCGATGCCCGAAAGAGCGGGGAAAGCAAGTGTGACTTTTTGGTTTTTCATATTAATGATTGTTGCAAAAAACTTGATTTTTAAACATAAACTTGAACTTTATCAACTTGTCAAAAACATGGTTTTGTTCATATATTGCAATATGGACACAAAACATAAAATTTTTTTTGTCGGAATTGGCGGAATAAGCATGAGCGGACTTGCGTTGTATTTATCAAAAAACGGATATGATGTGAGCGGGTCTGACATATCCGAAAACGAGCAAGTCAAGATGTTAAAAAACCATGGAATAAAGGTGTTTTTGGGGCACAACAAAACAAATGTTGAAGGCAGCGAACTTGTGGTTTTTAATAGTGCTATTGATGAACATAATCCAGAACTAACACGTGCAAAAAATCTTGGACTCAAAATCATTTCTCGAAGTGAATTGTTGAGACTTGTTTCAAGAGAACATGAACACGTTGTTGCAGTTGCCGGAACTCACGGAAAAACAACGACATCTGCAATGATTGGTGAAATTTTTTGTTTGGCAGGGCTTGCTCCCACAATTCACATCGGCGGAGTGAGCAAGAATCTTGGAACAAACTTTTTGATTGGTGAGAAACAATATTTCATAACCGAGGCGTGCGAATATAAGGATAATTTTTTGTCTCTCAATCCAGAAGTCGGCGTTGTGCTGAATGTTGATGACGACCACTTGGACTATTTCAAAACAAAACAAAATCTCAAACGCAGTTTTGAAAGGTTTGCATTTCAAAGTGACTTTTCCATCGTTTATGACGGTTTTTTGCAAAAAAACAGCAAAAAAACCGAAAAAATTGTCCAAATTGGCGAAAATTCTCAATATTGCTGGGCGGATAACATTGAAATTGAAGCGAACAAAAAATATGGGTTTGATGCAATTTTTTGTGGTGAATATGTCGGAAGAATTCATCTTGGCGTATTTCATAAACACAACGTCACTGATGCACTTTTTGCGGTTGCAGTTGCAAAATACTATGGAATATCAAATCAAATCATTGTTCGTGCGCTCGAAAATTTTGCAGGAGTTAGACGCAGATTTGAAGAAATTGGCTGGAGCGGGGGAGTGAGAGTGGTGATTGATTATGCACATCACCCAAAAGAAATTTCTTCAACCATGACCAGTGCAAAAGACATCACAAAAGGGAGATTGTTTGTTGTTTTTCAACCTCATACATATTCCCGAACAAAAAAACTGTTCAATGAGTTTGTTTCATGCTTTGACCTTGCGGACAAATTGTATATATTTCGAACCTATCCCGCAAGGGAGAACTATGACAAAAAATATAATGCAAGAACTCTCTCAAAAGAAATTTCCAAACACAAGAAGTGCCTTTATTTTTCAAGTTTCAAAAAAATGAAGGCATCAATTCAAAAAGATATAAAAGAGGGCGACATGCTTCTCGTTTTGGGAGCGGGGGATATTGACCACTTTGCAAACTATTTTCTCGAATAAAACGTTGTTTGAGGGTTAAGTTGTTGTTGACGCATCTCAAATGTCATCGTGAGACGGAAAGCGAAGTGGACAACCTGCTCTTGTCATTGTGAGACGGATTGGCGGAGTGAGCTTTCCACCCGTGTCATCGTGAGACGGATTGGCGGAGTGAGCTTTCCACCCGTGTCATCGTGAGACGGATTGG
>JBJFDC010000009.1:0-683 GCA_051889215.1 Christensenellales bacterium | reverse complement strand
CGGAGTGAGCTTTCCACCCGTGTCATCGTGAGACGGGCTGGCGAAGCACTGCAATCTAACGATCTGGATTCCTAGATTGCCGCACTTTGCACGCCCGTCTCGGAATGACAGAATAGATTCCTAGACTGCCGCACTTTGCAGGTTCGTCTCGGAATGACAGAATATATGCTTTGCACGCCCGTTTCAGAATGACAGGGGTGTGCCATGTTTTTTGTTGAAAAAAGTGTGGAACAATGTATGACAACAAATTTGTTATTTATGTCTTGATTTTTATTATATAAAAGTGTTAAACTATTTATATGAAAAAAAAGTGTAATGTAAATAATCAAAAAACAAAAATTCTTTCGCTCATTTTGGTTTTGCTTTTGAGCATTTGCTGCTTGCTCTTTGCGGGTTGCGCGGTTGTTGACCCAAATGATTGGTCTGATGATATCGGCGGCGGCACTGGCGGAAGCGGAGGCACGGGTGGCGGCTCGGGACAAACTGCACAATTTGTTCCAAACAATTTTAAACTCGGATATCGCGGAACAGAAAACGATGAAGTTGCCGAAGAAAACATAAAGAACCTTGCAAGCGCACTTGTTGAAGATTTTGCATCGACATATGGGGCGGGCAAGGGTCATGGCGAAAACCAAAACGTTTATTATTACGACTCCATAAGATATCAAGCATATACTCAATAT
>JBJFDC010000008.1:0-21485 GCA_051889215.1 Christensenellales bacterium | reverse complement strand
GTTGGCGGATATGTTTGCGAAATGCTCGTGAGAGCAGGCGTTGGCAATATTTGCGTGGTTGATTTCGATAAAATTGACACAACAAACATAAATCGTCAAATCATTGCTTTGCATTCAACAGTTGGACAAGCAAAAGTTGAAGCAATAAAAAAGCGCATGCTAGACATAAATCCAAAACTCAACATAAAAGCACAGTGCCAAAAGCTCTCAAGTGAAAATATTGATGAAGTGTTGTCTGACAAGTTTGATTATGTCGTTGATGCAATTGATGATGTTGAAAACAAAATTATATTGATAAAATCATGCCAAGAAAAAAACTTGCCTCTTGTGTGTGCCTTGGGCAGTGGAAATAGACTTGAAATCCCAAAATTTGAAGTGACCGACATATCAAAAACCGAAAACGACGGGCTTGCAAAAAAAATTAGGATTGGACTTAGACACGAAGGGATATATCATCAAACTGTTGTTTATTCCAAACAAGATAGAGTCAAAACAGACACGACAACAATTGGCAGCATTTCATACTTTCCCGCAATGTGTGGTTGTGTGCTGGCAGGATTCGTAATCAATTCTTTATTGGAGGAAAAATGAAAAATCAACATACATATGCTGAAGCCAAGGTTGAAATACTATCAAAAAATAATGCGGTTTTGCTCGTTGACAAACAAAGCGTTGTTGATGACTCAATAAATTTCAAATATAATGACAATGTCGCAACTGTTGTCGCAAAAAACACAGCAAATGCAAAAATGGGTGACATTGTCAAATTCAGCGCTCAAAAGAAAAATCTTGACTTGTTCATCAAAATCATCTATTTTTCGCCGCTTGTTTTTTTGCTCGCGGGATTTTTGTTTGCTCTGAAGTTTGAGCAGGTTTTGTATCAACTTGTGTTTGGAATTAGCGTGTTTCTTGTTGGAACACTGCTTTCACTTGTCTCCATTTGGGTTTTGAGTGAAATCAACAAGCCAAAATTTGAGATTGTTGAAGTGATAAAATCAAGTGAAATTGCAAAAACTGAAAGTGAGACAAACTCTGACAATGATGCTCAAAATTGTGTCGAAGAAAATATGGAGGTAAAAAATGATTAAACACATTGAAAACGAAAAACAATTTAATGAAGAAATTTCAGAAGGATTTGCTGTTGTTGATTTTTTTGCAACATGGTGTGGTCCTTGTCGAATGCTCTCTCCAATTCTTGAAGATGTTTCAGAGACAAGAGATGATGCAAAATTTTTTAAAGTTGATGTTGATGAGAACTATGACCTTGCAAAAAGTTTTGGGATTATGAGTGTCCCAACAGTTTTGTTCTTTAAAAATGGAAATCTCGTTGACAAATCAATTGGACTTATTAATTCTGAAAAAATTAATCAGATTATTGACAAAAACAAATAATTTCCATCTTGACTTGAAAATGTTTTGGTGTTATCATATGATGAAATTAAATAAAGGGAACAAATATGAGAAAAGTTTATTTAGATAATGCCGCAACAACTTCTGTTTTGAGCGAAGTTTTAAATGAAATGTTGCCTTGCTTCAATACAATTTATGGCAATCCAAGTTCACTTCATTCTTTTGGACGAGAAGCAGCAGGCGTTGTTGACAGAGCAAGAGATAGAATTGCAAAAGCAATTAATGCAGAGCATTCAAATGAAATCTATTTTACTTCTGGCGGAACAGAAGCTGATAACTGGGCAATCAAAGGGATTGCTCATGCCAACAAGGGAAAAGGCAAGCATATAATTACAAGCCAAATTGAACATCACGCTGTTTTGGAAGCTTGTAAAGAACTCGAAAATGAAGGATTTGAAGTCACTTATCTTCCTGTTGACCAATATGGAGTTGTCTCAATCGCTGAACTTATGCACAACATCAGAAAAGACACAATATTAATTTCAATCATGGCGGTTAATAATGAAGTTGGCACAATCCAAAACATCAAAGCAATCGGCATGACAGCAAAAGAAAAAGGCATCTATTATCACGTTGACGCTGTTCAAGCACTTGGCGCTGTCAAACTTGATGTTCAAGACATGCAAATCGATGCAATGAGCATCAGTTCGCACAAGATTTATGGACCAAAAGGTGTTGGCGCACTCTACATAAGAAACGGTGTAAAAATCAATCCTCTCATTGCTGGTGGAAATCAAGAGCGAAGAAAACGCGGTGGAACACTCAATGTTCCAGCAATCGCAGGATTCGGAAAAGCTTGTGAAATTGCAAACAGAGACTTGTTCATCAATACCCAAAAACTCAAAGCAATCAGACATTATTTCTTGCAACAAGTTGAAGAAAAAATCCCATACATCCATGTTAACGGACATCCTTATCAAAAAATTCAGGGAACAGTCAATATTTCTTTTGAAATGATTGAAGGTGAGTCGATTTTGCTTATGCTCGATATGCGAGGCATTTGCGTGTCAACGGGTTCGGCTTGCACGTCTGGCTCACTTGAACCTTCGCATGTGCTCAAAGCAATGGGCATTGAAGATGAAATTGCTCAAGGTTCAATCAGATTCTCATTCCCAAAATCAATTTCAAAGGAAGATGTTGATTATGTCGTTGAAAATTTGGTTGAAGTTGTTGAAAAACTCAGAAGCATTTCACCACTAACAAAAGCAGGGAGGGGAAAGAAAAATGTATAATAACAAAGTTATGGAAGCATTCACAAATCCAACAAACGCGGGCTCTTTGCGTGGCGCAAACGGCATTGGCAAGGTTGGAAATGCAAAATGTGGCGATATCATGAAAATATATCTAAAAATCAATGACGATGGCATCATTGAAGACGCAAAATTCAAAACTTTTGGTTGCGCTGCTGCAATTGCATCAACAAACACCGCGATTGACCTGATTAAGGGAAAAACCATTGAAGAGGCACTCGCTGTGAAAAATAGTGACGTTATTGATATTCTTGGCGGACTTCCTCCAGTAAAAATTCACTGCTCAATTCTCGCAGAAGAGGCAATTCACGCAGCAGTTGAAGATTATTACAAGAGAAAAGAAAAAGCCGAAAAAAGCGAAAAAAGAGAGGAAGACGAGGATTAATTCATAAAATTCCTTTTATTGCAGATAATAAGCATGGGAGGAAAATATGAAAGAAGGATTAATCATTGGCATGGCACTTGGTTTCATCGCTGGAGCAATTATCGTAAAAAACAACCAAGAGGTTGAAAAAATGGTAAACAAAGGCGAGAAGGCAGTAAAAAACACCATGAAGCAATTAAAAGCTCAAGCGAGCAAAAAATAAAATAATTTGAGGTGATTTCAAGCGAAATCATCTTTTTTTATGCAGATACGCTCATTCATTTGACTAAAATTTCTCGATATGTAAAATATATTATAAGGTTTTATATGGATTATTACAAAGTTATGGCTCTTGATTATGGCGAAGTTAGAATTGGTGTTGCAATGACAGACCTCATGAGACTGATTGCATCTCCGTTTGAAACATACACGAGAAAAAACTTGCAAGCCGACATCAATCATATCTGTGACTTAATAAAAGATAATTCTGTAAAAACAGTCGTCGTTGGACTTCCGCTTAATATGGACGGAACCGAGGGCGAAAGGGCACAAAAAACACGAGAATTTGTCAATGAGTTGAAAAACAACACTCCGGCAAATGTTAATTTTGTGTTCCAAGATGAGAGACTTTCGTCGGTGTCCGCGGAAGAAATTTTGCTTGAAGGCGGAATGAAAAGGAAAGATAGAAAGCAAAATATAGATAAAGTCGCTGCCGCTATCATTCTTGAAAGTTATCTCAATTCAAAAAAATAAGGAGTTTATTATGGCAAAAAAAGAAGTTGAAAACAAAGAAGAACTTGAGGAAAAATTGGACCTTTTGGACGTTTTGTTTGACGAAAACAATTTTGATCCAATTATCCTTGCCGATGACAATGGTGACTCATACACCTTTGAACAAGTCGCAATCATTCCAATGGATAACGAAACTTATGTAATCCTCAAACCAATGGACAAAATGGACGGAGTTGAAGACGATGAGGCATTTGTCTTCAAAATCACAAAAGACCAAAGTGGTGAATCGCGCCTTGTCATGGAAGATAATGACGAAATTGGAGAAAAAGTATTCGAGGAATACTACAAACTTCTCGACGAAGAAGAATCTGAAAATTAATGTATTTTTTCCATGGTTTTTGCTCACAATATTATTGCAGAATCGTATCTGCAAGTAATAGGAGGTGAAAACTATGTTTGGCAAAAATGCAAACAAAAATGCAAAGAAGCGTTGCGATCACTCAACACAAAATTCAAACTCAAATTCAAGAGTTGAAAGTGGAAGTGAATCAAAAACATCTTCAAGCTCACGTTCATCAAAGAACGAAGCAAAAAACTGCAAATAGTTTTCAAAACCAATAAGGAATCATTCCTTAACAAAAAAACCCCGAGCATTGCTTGAGGTTTTTTTGTCGTGAAAAAATATTAATTTGAAGTTTTATATTTTTCATTTTATTAGAAAAATCTGTTGACAAGAAGCATTTGGTTTGGTATAGTATATATCGTTTTGATGGGAGTTTAGCTCAGCTGGGAGAGCATCTGCCTTACAAGCAGAGGGTCATAGGTTCGAGCCCTATAATTCCCACCACTTGCGGGAGTGGCTCAGTGGTAGAGCATTGCCTTGCCAAGGCAAGGGTCGCGAGTTCGAATCTCGTCTTCCGCTCCAAAATTTGTCCGGGCTTTTGGCTTGGATTTTTTTATTATTATCATATTGCTAAATTTTGTTTGTTTGCATATAATTTTATTGACAAGAGCAAAATTTTCTGATATGATAACAAAGTCTTTGGTACCATGGCCAAGCGGTAAGGCAAAGGTCTGCAAAACCTTTATTCCCCGGTTCAAATCCGGGTGGTACCTCCAAACAACAAAAAACAGTCTCACGACTGTTTTTTCTTTAATAATCAAATGCACATACAACCTCGTGGGTTCCAAACGCAACGCGTTTGTTGTGCAAAGCACAAAAGTCCCACCAACAAAAAAAGACCCGAAGGTCTTTTGGTGCTGGTGGTGGGACGTGCAGTCAAGTGACAACTTGACTCCGCTGACGGACTCGCAAAGACGGGCGCCAGCCACACAAGTGTGGGTTCCAAACGCAACGCGTTTGTTGTGCAAAGCACAAAAGTCCCACCAACAAAAAAAGACCCGAAGGTCTTTTGGTGCTGGTGGTGGGACTTGAACCCACACTCTCTCGAACACGCCCCTTAAGATTGCATGACAAATTTATTGCCCTCTATCCCTTTTGTCAAAAGGGTTGAATTTTTCATTTTTGTCAAAATATGTGCTTTTTTTAGGGAGAAAATTAGGGTAAAAAAGAGAAAGAAAGTTTGTCAATTTCTTGAGACTTAAACTCCTCGGATATATGTGTGTATCTATCAAGTGTCATTGTTATGCTTGCATGTCCTAACCATTTCTGAACTACAATTTCAGATATCCCGTTTTCAATGCAGCGAGTCGCAAATGTATGTCGCAAAGAATGCAAGGTTATTCCCTCAAAACCTAACAAATCGCATAACTCCTTAAACTTTCGATTAACCTTGTCTGCAGACAATGAAAATGCCTTGTGCTTCAATGGTATCAATGCTATTATTTCCGGCAAAGTTTGTATGCATCTATCCGAACCCTCGGTCTTTGTCCCTCGTATATGCACAACGTTATTTTCGCGGTCAACATCGTCAACCCCGTCAATATTGAGCAACTCCGAACGTCGAACACCAAGTGAAAGATATAAATACACATACTCTCTGAAAGGGTCGTTTGTTTTTTCCAGATATTCAACAAGTGTCCTCTCTTCGTCAAATGTCAATGCTCGACCTTTGCCACCCTTATCCTTTTTTATAACAACCGCAAGACATGGATTGTGTGAAATTATATTCAACCGATATGCTTGCTCAAAACATGCATTGACTTGAATGTATGCAATCGTTGCTTGTCGCGGTATATTTCGCATATTATTAAACACCTCTTGCAAGTCTTGCGAATTTATCCGCCGCAGAGACTTTGTGCCTATATATGGCAAAATATGCTTGTTAAATATTCCCTTCAAATTATTTAGTGTTCGCTCTTTCAAATTGTCGACTTTATACAAACTCAACCACTTTTCATACCATGCCAAAAAGGTCATGCTATGCTCCGCTGTCCTCTTTGCACTATTTCTAATGAGTCCATATCTCAAACGGCATTCACCCTTGTTTTTGCCATAAATTGACCTCTGAACACCATTTTCCGTGTATCTCAACTCAAACAAACCATCAGAACGTTTCCGGACGTGAATATCTCGTTTACTTTTCAAATCGAATCACCTCACTCGTGAACATGTTCACTCTCACCTTTTGAAAGTTTCAGATTATCCCCTTGTCCGTCAATTAACCCTTGAATAAATGACATGACTGCATAGTTTATGTTTGTCGAAAATTCAACCATTTTTTCACATTCTGCCAAGTGGTCTTTTTGCATTTCTAGGAGATTATAAAAGGTCTGTAAAATGTCTTTTCTCATAAGAACCACCAACCTTTTTTGTGTGAGTTTAGATAAACAGCGACTCGTGCGACTTCATACTCGATTTCATCAAATATGCCGAACACTTCCTCTTGTTTATCTTTGTCCTTCAAATCGTGATTGCTTATTAACTTTTCAACAAGTGCCTTTATGTTCTCCAAACTACCCGAAATAGTTTGGTCGGTTAAATCTGCCTTGTCAAAGTCGTCTCGCCTTTTTAATCGCATATTTCACCCCCAAACTCTAATTTTGAGTATGCGTTTATGCACTCGTTGAGTTTTCGTCTATTCTCGTTGTATGCAACGCCTTGCAGACAACGGCAATATGCCCTATGCTTAAACGTGCTATCTGCGTATGGGAAATACCTTTCAACAACCTCACAAACTCGTTTTTCAAGTTGTTTTGGCGTGTCTTTGATACTTGTCTGGTTCTCTATCTTGTGTAGTTCGATATAAAAATTCATTAACCTATTCATTTTTTTTTCACCTCAATAAAAAAATTTGATTGTCCTCACTTGCACAATCAAAACTCGTGTGATAGAATAGATTTATCACGGAGTGCTGTCGTGCTTTTAGTGTGCTAATAGCGTGCTATCTGTGTGCTCCACTTTCGTGAGGAGGTAAGGTAAAGGGCAATTCACTTTGGTAGGGGAGTTGCCTTTTATCTTTTTATTTCGTCCTTTAACTTTCTTATTCCTCGCCTAACGCCTTCATTCCTTGCAATATTTTCTTGCAAGCAATATTCGTCAAGTATTGTTTTTGTTTCACAATCAACTCTTGTCACTATCTGGAAGGGTTTGGGATTGTCAGTAGGACGCCCCATTTTCTTATCCAAAATTGTTATTTCACCCCCTTTTTACTTTTGGAATTCATAAGTATAATATACTTTTGGAATTCATAAGTCAACAATTTTTTCAAACTTTTTCATTTTTTTTTGCTTGTCCAGTCAACTGGACAATTTATGTGTGTTATGTGCTTGTCCATGTTGTTATTTTTATTCGTTTTTAATGCCAAAAATCAAAAATATTACGCAGTTAAAACAAAATATTACAAATATTACGCAGTTAAAACACAAAAGAAAATTCGCTCAAATAAAGGGAAAGAATATAAAATATTACAAATATTACGCAGTTGAATAGGGTAATACTATACCTATTCAACTGCGGTGTGTCCGCAAGCGGACACACGGACACAAACGACGGGTCTTGCTTTGTGTCCGTGTGTCTCCGCAAGAGCCCTCGAAGCTTGTTGCACAAGCTGCTTCACTTGTCAAGTGTAAAGTGAACTTGCTCCGTTGTCGCAAGCACTTGACAACCTCGCCTTTGCTTGTGCATTTTTGCTATCAAGAAAGAGTTAAGGCACAATATGCCACACTCTTTCGAGTTAAACGAGTAAAAGAAAAAAGACTCAACCGCTCAAGTCCGTCAATGTTGGTCTAGTCTCTTTCCTTTTTCTCCGTGTTTTGCTTTAGCCGGTGCTAGCGAGTTCAATTCTCAAAACAAAACTGGCAATATAACACGCAATGCGTGATATATACAAAATTTTTCTCCTAATATATTATATGCCACAAATAGGTGATTTTACAAGTTTTTCAAAAAAAAATACCTATGTTTTTTACTTGATTATTTCCCGTTTGTATATTATACACCACAAATAGATAATTCGTAAACATTTTTGAAAAATTCTTACATATTTTTTCAACTATTTTTACTTTGCTATTATAACATGCAATTTGCCAATCAGCAACCATTCTCAAAAATTCATACATATTTTTTCGATAAAATAAACACACAACCGCCTCAAAAAACGGGCAACGGAATCAGCCCATTTTTCGGGCGTTTTTTCTCGTCCAGTCAACTGGACATTTTCGGGAAAAAATTTGCACAAAAGTTTGCATTTTTTAGGGTAAATTTTAGGGTATGAGAACAAAAAAAGGGGTCGAGGTGTTGCCCTCAATCCCTTTTGTTTGGTGCTGGTGGTGGGACTTGAACCCACACGGTCTCCCACACGCCCCTTAAACGTGCGCGTCTGCCATTCCGCCACACCAGCAAGCATGGATTATGTTATCATTATATTTTTTTGTTGTCAAGAGATATTAAATAAAAATTTCTGCATTTTTCACAATGCAAAGACAATTTGAATATATAAAAAAGTGAATAAAAGGAGAATGTTATGCAAAATTTTTTTGGCGGAATGCCACGAAGCATGAGACAAAGTGTTCCTCTCGCAGACGATAATGTCAATCTCATAAACAATATTCGTGCCGACATCATGGGCGAACTTGATGCGATTAATCAATACACCGTCCACATTAATCAAACAACAAATCCACAAATGCAAAAAGTGTGGAAAAACATTCGGAGCGAAGAGGAAGTTCATGTTGGTGAACTCATGAATATGTTATTCAAACTCAATCCCGAAAGTTATGAAAACTTCAAAAAAGGCATTGAGGAATCAAACGACTTAACAAAATAACATATACTCAAAAAAAGAACTCTTTCTGTTGATGGAGTTCTCTTTTTTGTTGTGATTTGTTATTTTCTTCTTATTAAACTTGCGAAATATTTATACGCCTCATTTGCTGGGATTATTGAAATCGAAAGCCCAAGCACAACAAGCCATTCTCGCCAACCGAGTGAAACAAGTCCCAAAACACCCGAAAGCGGTGTAAACATAACTACAAGCAAAACAACCAAACACAAAGCGACAGCGGCAATAAGCCACATATTTTTGAAATGAGAGGTTTTGAAAATTGAATTATTGCTTCTCGCTGACAGCAAATAGAGCATTTCAACAAGGTTTATTGTGACAAATGCCATTGTGGTTGCAGTTTTTTCTCCACCCAAATATTTCCCGAGAGCGAATGCCCCAACAACAATTGCCGCCTGAATGGCTGCCATGATAAATATTTTTAGTCCAACTCCGCCCGAGAACAGAGATTTTTTGGAGTTGCGCGGAGGTTTATCCATGACATCGTGTTCCGCGGGTTCAACGCCGAGCGCGATTGCGGGCAAACTGTCGCTGACGAGATTGATAAACAAGATTTGAATTGGGGTCAAAAATGTGAGATTTGGAAAAGCCAAAATGCAAATCAAAAGCGAAAGGACTTCGCAAACATTTGTTGTAAACAAGAAACTAACTGTTTTTTGAATGTTGGCATAAATTTTTCTGCCCTCTTCAACCGCCAGCACGATTGTTGAAAAACTGTCGTCAGTGACAATCATGTCGGCAACTTGTTTGGTCACATCTGTGCCCGTTATTCCCATTCCAACGCCGATGTTTGCTTTCTTTAGACTTGGCGCATCATTAACTCCGTCCCCTGTCATTGCAACAACTTTGCCGAGTTTTTTAAAGCCCTCAACAATTCTAACCTTGTTTTCTGGACTGACACGAGCAAACACACACACGGTTTGAAGTCTCTTCAAAAACTCTTCGTCGTCAAGGGCGTCAATTTGAGTTCCTGTGAGCACTTCGCTTGATTTTGTGGCAATGCCAACTTGTTTTGCGATTGCAAGAGCGGTTGATTTGTGGTCTCCAGTTATCATGACCGCACGCATTCCCGCATGCTGACATTTTGCGACCGCTTCGGCAACATCATCTCGAGGCGGGTCAATCATGCCTTCGAGTCCGATGTATATCATGTTGTTTTCAGCAAAATCTTCTTCACTTTCGCAAACCTTGTATGCCCCGGCAAGAACGCGGAGTGCGTCATCTGAAAAGGACTGGTTAATTTCTTGTATTTTTGCTTTCAACACATCATCAAGCACGACAATTTCGCCGCTTATTTGGGCGAACGAGCAAATGCTCAAAACTTCGTCCACACCGCCCTTGAGATACATTGTTTTTATGCCGTTTCTTTCGCAAACGCAAGACATGAGTTTTCGTTTTGAATCAAAAGGAATTTCATAGACGCGAGGATTTTCTTTGTCGAGCTGAATTTTGTCCATTCCATTTCCAAACGCAAACTCGCAAAGAGCAGTTTCTGTTGGGTCGCCAACAAATTTTTTATCGTCTTTTCGGGAGTCATTGCAAAGTGCAAATATTTTTTGCAAAATTTCAAAATCTTTTGCATTATGCGCTTCAAGTTCATCAAACACATCAAGGCCAGCCGACATTTTTTTAACCGTCATCTGATTTTTTGTGAGCGTGCCAGTTTTGTCCGAGCATATAACTTCACAACACCCAAGAGTTTCAACAGCGTGAAGACGTTTTACGATTGCGCGGCGTTTTGCGAGTTTTGAAACACCCATTGCCATGATGATTGTGACGACCGCTGGCAAACTTTCGGGGATTGCAGCAACCGCAAGTGCGACTGATGTCATGAACGCATTGAAAACCGATTGTCCGCCACGCAAAAATTCAAGCAAAAATGTGACGACTGCAACGCCAATGACAACCAATGTCAAGATTTTGCCAACCGATTTAAGCGAATTTTGAAGCGGTGTTGTTTCGGTTTTTGCGTCGCTGAGAATTGAAGCAATTTTCCCAACCTCGGTGTCCATTCCTGTCGCGACAACAACGCCAAGCCCTCTGCCATAAACGACAACCGAAGACGAGTAAGCCATGTTTATTCTGTCGCCGAGCGCGCAATTTTTTGAAACAACGGCACTCGGATTTTTGAGAACCGGCTCGCTTTCGCCCGTGAGAGAAGATTCATCACATTTCAGCATTGCGCCCTCAAAAAGTCTCAAATCCGCCGGGACAATATCTCCCGCTTCCAAAACAACAACGTCACCCAAAACCAAGTCTTTGCAATTTACTTTTGTTATCGTGCCACCACGCAAAACTTTTGCCTGTGACTCGGTCATTTTTTTTAGACTTTCAAGCGCTTTTTCCGCTTTTTGTTCCTGACAAAATCCAATTATCGCATTGAGAAGAACAATAGCCAAAATTATTGCCCCGTCAACATATTCTCCAAAACACATCGAAACAATTCCCGCAACGAGCAAAATCAAAATCATGATATCGGCAAATTGTTTGAGAAATTTGACGACCCAACTTTGTTTTTTTGCGTGAGTGAGTTCGTTTGTTCCATCGTGCTCAAGTTTTTTTTCGGCGGCTTTTTGAGTTAAGCCCTCACTTGAACTATTTGTTTCTTCAAAAACTTTTTTTACGCTTTCTTCATAAGCGTTTATTCCTATTTTCATATTAATAATTTATGTCATTTCATCAATTTTAGCAAGAAAAATAATGACTTTGCTGCCATTTTGTCCTAAAAGAATATCAAGGTCAAAATTGAAAGAATAACAAGATAGACCGAGAACCAAACAAACTTGTGTTTTTTTATTACTTTTAACATAAATTTTATTGCCAAAATTCCAACGAGAAAAGCAACGACAAACCCGACAAAAATTTGAAGAATATTATCTTTGAACGCAACTGCTCCGCCGTCAAAAACAAGTTCATAGCAAAGCGATGCCAAAATCACAGGAATGCTCATGAGAAACGAAAAGTGCGCGGTCTCTTCACGATTTTCTCCAAGCATGAGCCCTGTGGCAATTGTTGTTCCGCTGCGACTGAGTCCTGGAATGCAAGCAAAACCTTGAGCAATCCCCATGATGAAGGCGCTGGATTTTTTTAGGGGTGCAAAACTTTGTTGGCGTCGAGAAAACAAGTCTGCCGCGACCAAAAGCACAGCTGTGAGCAAAAAGAAAAATCCAACAAAGCTCCCGTCAAAGCATGCGGGGCTAATCTTTTTTATCACAAGCACCAAAATGCAAGTTGGGATAAAAGATAAATAGATTTTTTTCGCCTCGTCAGAAAATGGGTGTCGAATGAGTGCCCACACTTCTTTTCGGAAAACGATAACGACTGCAAGAAGAGTCGCGACGTGCATAAGCACACTCATGACAAGATTGCTTTCATCAATGCCAAACAGTTTGTCCACAAGCATCATATGACCGCTTGACGACACTGGTAAAAATTCTGTAAGCCCTTGGACAATGCCAAGAATAATAACATAAAAAAAACTCATTTTGTCTTGCCTTTATTTTGCGTTTTTATTAAAATATTTTATGCAGTAAATCAATATAAAATTATTAAAAGGCAAATTATATGAAAATTGGAGTAATCGGACTTCCTAATGTTGGAAAAAGCACGCTGTTTAATGCCATAACACAAGCCGGGGCGGAAAGTGCAAACTATCCTTTTTGCACGATTGAACCAAATGTCGGAGTTGTTGATGTCCCCGACCCTCGTCTTGATGTTCTCGCAAAATTTTATAACACCCAAAAAGTTGTCCCTGCAAGCATTGAGTTTGTTGATATTGCGGGACTGGTCAAGGGCGCAAGCAAAGGAGAAGGGCTCGGAAACAAATTCCTCAGTCATATCCGAGAAGTTGATGCCATTGTTCATGTTGTTCGCTGCTTTGAAAATGAAAACATCATTCATGTGAGCGGCCGAGTTAATCCATCTGAAGATATCAAAGATATCAATCTTGAATTGATTCTTGCAGACCTTGAAACCGTGCAAAAAAGATATGAAAAGGTGGCAAAACTTGTCAAAGTGGGAGACAAAACAGCAATCGCTGAAGCGGAAATTCTAAAACTCTTTCTTGAAGCACTTGAAAACGAAAAGCCAGCAAGAAGTGTTCCCCTCTCAAAAGAACAACAAGAAATTGCAAAATCATTTTTTCTTCTCACGACAAAACCAATCATATATGTCGCAAATATTTCAGAAGAAGATATTGGCAAAGAAAATAAATATGTTGATGAAGTAAAAGAAATCGCAGAGCAAGAACATTGTGGTTATGTTTCACTATGCGCAAAAATCGAAGAAGAACTTGTCGCTCTTGACCCAGAAGAAAGAGAAATGTTCAAAGTTGAACTCGGAATCCAACAAAGCGGTCTTGAAAAACTTGTGTCGGCATGCTATGACCTCTTGGGACTAATGAGTTTTTTGACGGCGGGCGAAAAAGAAGTTCGCGCATGGACAATCAAAAAAGGAAGCAAAGCCCCACAAGCCGCCGGCAAAATTCACACAGATTTTGAAAAGGGTTTTATCAAAGCGGAAACAGTGTCTTTTGACGACCTCATTTCATCTGGCAGTTATCAAAAAGCAAAAGAAAAGGGATTAGTCCGCATTGAGGGCAAAGATTATGTCGTTCAAGACGGAGATATCATGTTGTTTAGATTTAATGTTTAAAATAAAAAGCAACAAAAAAGAGGTTGGATTAACCTCTTTTTTTTATAAGTTTTCGATTGAAGACAAATATGAATACAAACTTGAATAATCGCCAAACTGTGAAATAACATAATAATATTTTTGAGTTTCTTCCAAATCCATGACATAGATTTTTAGCATGATGTCTTTGTTTGTTTCCCCAAGTTCAATCTTCAATTCTCTATATTTTATTTCATTATTTGCGGAGTTGTTTGGGTCAACATAATTTTCTCCGTTGAGAGTTAGAGTTTGTTCTTGGTCATATCTGAGAGTGATGACATATTTTTCAGTTGAAGAAAACTTTCTTAATGCATTTTTCTTGATTGACGGATATTTTATTTGAGACTTGTTGAAAGCCGATTGCATGATGCTTTTTTTTGAATGATTTGTGAGTCCTTCAAAAATTGTGTTTGCATCAAGTTTTTCGCCAACAGCGGTGTTTCCATTAACTTCAATAATGTCCGGTGTTTTCAATTCATAAGAAAAATCTTTTTGATATAATGCCAAAAACAATATTCCACCAAGCAAAACAAGAATAATGCTGATGCAAGTGATTAAAATTGTTTTTTTCATTATTTATCCCCCTCGTCGTCTTTTTTGTTGGAATCCTCAACTTTTGTTTCGGCTTCTTTGGAATTTTCTTCTTTTTCTTTTTTTGCCTCGGATTTTTCCTCTTTTTTCTCTTTGATTTTTGCAGAAAGTTTTTTTGGTTTCTCTTCAGATTTCTCTTCAAGTTCAGCGCGAAGTTTTTCCGCCTCTTCTTTTGATACAACACCCGCTGCAACCAAAGCTTCAAGAGTTTTAAGTTGATTTTTCTTGTCGTTTTCTCGCATCAATTCTTCGCGAGCCGCTCTGATTTTTTCTTCTTTTTGTTTTTGCTTTTTCTCGCGTTTTTCCATGTCGCGAGCAACAAGTTCTGCGCTCATTCCATTCATGAGTTTGTCAACATCTTCTTGATATATGGTTTCTTTGTCCAAAAGAAGTTTTGCCATCTCGTCCATGATGCTTTGATGCTCAAGAAGAATGAGTTTTGCTCTGTCATAATTTTCTTTCAAAATTCTCGAAACTTCCGCATCAATTTCAGCTGCATATTTTTCACTATAATTGTTTTGAGTTTGATAATCTCTTCCGATAAACACTTCATTTGTTGAAGCAAATCGAATGAATCCAAGTTTGCTCATGCCCCATTCTGTGACCATTTTGCGAGCAATTTCAGTCGCTTGAGAAATGTCGTTGGAAGCACCTGTTGAGATGTCGCCAAAAATAATTTCTTCTGCAAGACGTCCACCCATACACATGCTGATTTGGTCACAAAGTTTGTTATAGGTCATATGTTTGTCGTCATTGTCTGGGCGAGAAAGAGTATATCCTCCTGCCATGCCGCGAGGTATGATTGAGACTTCTTGAACCTCATCACAGTGTTCGAGCAGTTTTCCCAATATTGCGTGGCCAGACTCATGATAAGCGGTGATTTTTTTGTCTCGTTCTGTGACAATGTTGCTCTTCTTTTGAGGTCCCATAATGACTTTGTTGATTCCTTCAGTCAGGTCTTTCATGATGATTTCGGGACGATTTGCTCGTGCTGCCAAAATTGCAGCTTCATTCATCATGTTTTCAAGATCCGCGCCAGTAAATCCGCTTGTTATTCTTGCAAGAGTTTGGAAATTGACACTTTTGTCAACTGGTTTGTTTCTTGCGTGAATTTTTATTATGCTTTCGCGCGCTTTGACATCTGGGACGTTGACGTAAATTTGTCTATCAAAACGACCTGGACGCATGAGAGCTGGGTCAAGAACATCACTTCTGTTTGTCGCAGCCATGACGATGATTCCGTCATTTGCCTCAAATCCGTCCATCTCAACAAGAAGTTGATTGAGTGTTTGTTCGCGTTCATCATTTCCGCCACCAAGTCCTGTTCCGCGTTGACGACCAACGGCGTCAATTTCGTCAATAAATACAATGCAAGGCATATTTTTCTTTGCTTGGTCAAAAAGGTCACGAACTCTTGCCGCACCAACACCAACAAACATTTCAACAAAGTCTGAACCGCTTATTGAGAAGAAAGGAACATTGCTTTCGCCTGCAACCGCGCGGGCAAGAAGTGTTTTTCCTGTTCCCGGATTTCCAACCAAGAGAACACCTTTTGGAATACGTGCACCGAGTTGAGTGAATTTTTTTGGATTTTTCAAAAATTCAACGATTTCGCGAAGTTCTTCTTTTTCTTCTTCCGCGCCGGCAACATCGGCAAATCTAACCTTGATGTTTTCTCCCACTCTTGCTCTGCTCTTTCCAAAAGCCATTGTTCCTTTGTTGTTTGAAACAATCATGCGATACACCATAAATCCAATGAGCAAAATAACAATGATGCTCAAATATGGCATGATTTTTGATATGATTGATTCGCCAGCAACTTCTGACGTGTATGAGATTTTGTTTTCTTCTGTTTGAAGAGCGTTATATTCTGAAATCTTTTTTGCTATTTCACCAAGTTCATCGCTTGTTGAATATGTGAAATAAAAATCAGAATTCTTTGGGAAATACTTGTCTTGGATTTCAGAACCCTTTTTCAAAATATAGACATTTCCCGATTGCGCATAAACTTTTGAAATTTCGTTGTTTGCCAATTTTGTCTCAAAATCAGTTTGGGTGATATAGTCACCATGGTTTCCTGAATTAAAGAGTTCAACGCACAAAATGATGAGCGCAACAATCAAAACAATGTATAAAAGCTTTTTCCATATATTATTTGGTTTTTCAGTTTTCAAATCAATCCTCCGAATTTTGCACGAATATTATAGCAAACAAAAAAAAATCTAGCAAACAATATTTATCATTTTAAATTAATATTAATTTATATGTTATCCATTTATAAAAGAAGTCATTCCAAAGAATGACAACATTTTTTTCTCATAGATTGACTTATAATCAATTCAATCCCAATTTTTCATATATAAGGTCGTTGACGGGCTCATAGAAAACCGAGCAAATTTTTGATTCCTGTGTGGCGGTCGTCACCTTGTCCGCAACAGACGGAATGGTCGAAACCAAACTCATAACAAAAAACATGGCAAACACAACAGCAACACCTTTCACAAGTCCGAACAAAGTCCCCAAAATTCTATCAAATTTTCCCAAAATTGACTTTTTTGTTAGTTTTTTGAAGATTTTTGGCAAAATTAACGTCAAAATTCGAATAATTATATAGATAACAACAAATGCGATAATTTGAGAAAGAATAACTCCCGCCTTGCTCGAAACCAACTCAACAACAGTTGTCGGAGTCGCCATTGTTTCATTTCCGACCATCAAACAACATAATTTTTTGAGTATTCCACTCATGCTTGAATCGTTTATCACGCCTTTCAAAACTTGAGGTTCATTCGACACAGTTTCAGCGAGTGCAGACGAATATCCAGAAAAAGCAGATTCAATTTGCGCACCCAACTTTGATGTGATTTTAAAAAGTTTGTCAAACATTGTTCCGCATGGTTTTCTAACCAAAAAGGCGATAACAAATGAGCCCGCAAAACGAACCAAAGACAAAAGACTCCTCATAAATCCCATGCACAAACCAACGATGACAAACAGCAATATTATCGCAACAATAGATATGTCGAGGATTAATCCAGTGTTCACCAAAATCATATTCATGTTGATATAATAACACAAAAACAGATATTTGTAAAGACCAATAACCAACCAACCAAATAAACGCATCAACATATCGTTTTCTTTATAACAATTTACACTTATGTTATATTAATATAACTTTATATCTCAATAGTAAAATTAAACGAAAATAAAAATTTGTCACTTTTTAATGCATTATTAAATAATCGTCAACATTTCGCCAAAGCAAAATAAATCGACTTGTCTGTTTCAAAATGGTGTTATATAACTCACACACAAAGCATTCCCGCGTGATTTCTTATCCCTGCAAATATGACTTTAAGTTAGTGTTTATTTCCCAAACAAACGACTCAACATAACATTTTCTCAAATTATAAATTCATGCAAGCATCAACAACAATTAAAAGATTCATATATTAATTTCAAAACCCACACCAAACTCTCATAAAATATTTTCTTATAACCCTTCAAACAACCAGTATGAAATCTACCCACAATTTCTCAAATTTGCATTGAAATCATGTAGATAAACTGACAGCAAAAACACAAACACAAACAGAACCCAAGCACAATTCAAACAGTTGCTGACAAAACTATCAATCATCACTTTAATTTGTTCTGATAAAAATTAAAATACTCCGATGTATATTTGAAGAAAAAAATAATTTCACCACAAATTTCGACTGTCACCAACTTTATCATAAAAAAAGAAAATCTTCTCAAATCTTTAAAAAGTATGTAAAACAAAAACCTTTGGACTTTTAAATTTGAAAATAAAAGCATCGCATAGCCATGCACCGCATCAGAAATTTTGTATGCGCAACGAGATTATATATAAGGCAAAAACTGATTGATGTATATTCAAAAAGTGAAATTTGATGTTTCAAGGAGTTTTCGCAGGCAAACCTTTGTTTGTGAGTTTTCAAACAAAACAACACGACATAGTAAATTTAGTTAAAAAACTCAAATATATATTGTTTCACGTGAAACAGGCATTATTATCATTCAAAAATGTTTCACGTGAAACAGGCATTATCATCATTCAAAAATGTTTCACGTGAAACAATATAGCAAAAACAACACACAACTCTACAAAATGTTTCACGTGAAACATTTTGTCGGTTCTGCGAGGTATAAACGTATAAAACAATGGCATAAATCAGATTGGAAAACACACTATAAACCGGCAAAACGATTAAAATGCTTGTGGTGCAACAAAAAAAATGTGGCAATTTTGCCACATTTTTATGAGTATTACATTATTTATTATATTTGTTGAAGTTTTGCAAATCTTGAAGTGTGAGCTTTTGTTTTTTAATAAGTTCCAATATATCACAAATCCTGTCCAAATCATCTCTGGAATAGTAGTCAATGTAAATTCTTCCTTTGTGATCATTTCCAATTACAGAAACTTTTGTTGAAAATGCTCTCTGCATTTCATTGACTAATTCCTTGAGTTCAATGCTTTGTTCAACTCTCTCTTTGATTTTTGCTGGTTTTGGAGAAAGATAGTTGCGTATTTGTTTTTCAAGGTCACGAACAGACATTTTGTTGTCCGCGCTCATTGTCGCAAATTTATATTGAACATTTGCGTCTGAAACAGCAACCAAACATCTTGCGTGGCCAGCGGAAAGTCTGTTTTCCTCAACCATTGCAAGAATGTCTTGAGGAAGAGAAAGAAGTCTCAATGTGTTGGCAATCGCTGGACGACTTTTTCCAATTCTATCAGCAACCATTTCTTGGGTAAATTTATATTCTTCCATGAGTTGTTTGATTGCTCGGGCTGCCTCAACAGGGTTCAGGTCTTCTCTTTGCAGGTTTTCAATAAGCGAAAGTTCTTTAACTTGTTTTTCCGTATATCTTTTTACTATTGCCGGAATTGATTCCATGCCGGCAATTTTTGATGCGCGCCAACGTCTTTCACCAGCAATAATGAGATATTTTCCGTCATCTCTCTCATTGACAACGATTGGTTGAATAACCCCGTGCATCTTTATTGATTGAGCAAGTTCATTCAATGCTTCTTCATTAAAAATTTTTCTTGGCTGGTTTGGATTTGCAACAATCTCGTCAAGAGCAATTTCCATGACCCCAGAAGTTGATTTTTGAGATTTTGTTTGAGATGAATATGTTTCAACCTCTTGTTCGTCATTTTCCTCGTCAAAGACAGAAAGCAATTCTTCAAGTCCTCGACCTAATCCTTTTTTGTTATTCATTTGTTCCCTCTGTTAATTTAATTTTTGTCTTTTTTGTTATATCTTCATAACTATCATCACAGCGTTGCAAAAGTTCTTTTGTGAGTTCCATATATGCCAATGCACCTTTTGATGAAGGGTCATAAAGAACGATTGGAAGTCCATGACTTGGAGCTTCAGCAAGTCTCACATTTCTCGGAATCGCATTTTGGAAAACTTTTTTGCCAAAAAATTTCATTATTTCCATTGACACTTGGTTAACTAGATTTGAACGTGAATCTTTCATTGTGAGAACAACACCTTCAACGGCAAGTGTTGGATTGAGGTGTTTTTTCACAAGTTTAATCGTGTTCATGAGTTGGCTCAAACCCTCAAGCGCATAGAACTCGCATTGAATTGGAATTATGATTGAATTTGCAGCTGTCAAGGCATTGACAGTTAGCAGCCCAAGTGATGGGGGACAATCAATCATTATGTAGTCATAGGTTGAGCGAAGTCTTGTGAAAATTCCTTTGAGCACTCTCTCACGCGATGCCATTTGAACGAGGTCAACTTCAGCCCCAACCAAATCAACTGTTGCAGGAACAATGTCCAGACCAAAAATCATTGTGTTTTGAACAACTTCTTCAATTGCAGCATCGCCATCAATAACATTATAAATTGTTTTTGTGTTGTTGGACTTGTCAATTCCAAATCCACTAGTCGCATTTCCTTGAGGGTCGAGGTCGACAAGCAAAACTTTTTTGCCCATTGCTGCCAGATATGCCGACATATTTGAGCATGTTGTTGTCTTTCCGACACCACCTTTTTGGTTTACGAAAGCAATAATCTTTCCCATATATTCTCCTTATCGACTCTATTATAACAAATATCTATACAAAATGCACTATAATTTTATAAATTTTTTTTATCGTGTAAAATTTTTATAAAAAACGATATATAAAATTTTTTCAAAACAACATATTTTTGACAATAAAATTACTGTTTTTTTCAAAAAAAATAAGAAATTAATTAAAAATAAATCAAAAATAATTAAAAAAATAAATTTTTAAATACAAAAATTGATAATTTTAATTTGTCAAGTTTGATTATAATGCTTTTAAAAAAAGGAAAAGAAATAAAAAATGATTTTTTATGAAAAAATTCAAAAAAAATCGATTTTTTTTATTAAAATTATATGATTTTTGCATTTTTTATGTGGATTTTTTTGCTAAATTTGTCATTTTCATCGATATCGGTGCATGTTATTAATGTTTGGGTTTTTTCACAAAATTTTAGCAGTCGTTGTCTTCGTTTTGGGTCAAGTTCAGAAAAGACATCATCAAGAAGAAGCAGTGGCATTTTGCCTGTCTGATTTTTTATTATTTCAAGTTCGGCAAGTTTCATTGAAAGAGCCGTTGTTTTTTGCTGGCCTTGGGAACCATATGCTTTGATATCGATGTCGTTAACCAAAATTTTTATATCGTCGCGATGTGGACCAAACGAAGTGAATCCCAATTTGAAATCTTTTTCAAGATTTTTTTCAAGTGAAGACAACAATGATTTTTTTATTTGTTCCTGGTTTTCACCTGTCGTCCCCATATAGGACAAACTCAATGTCTCGTCATTATTTGTCAGATATTGATGGGCAAGTTCGGCATATGGCGAAAGTGCGTTCAAGAAATTTATTCTTGAGACGATTATCTTGCTTCCAATGTCAGATAGTTGCTCGTTCCATATGAAGATTGAATTTTTGATTGACTCGAGATTTGTTGTTGATTTGAGCAGTTTGTTTCGTTGGTCCAAAACTTTTTCATATTTGCCAAGCATATAAAAATATGTTTTTGATGTTTGGGATATGGCAATATCCATGAATCTTCGCCTGTCCTCTGGGCTTTCTTTGATTAGTTTTAATCCATCTGGTGAAAAGAAAACGCAAGGGAGTTCACCCATGAGTTCACCAATTCTGTGAATTGCAATGCCGTTTATTTTTATTGTTTTTTTATTCTTT
>JBJFDC010000007.1:0-21790 GCA_051889215.1 Christensenellales bacterium | reverse complement strand
CCTCGTCTTTTTCAATAATTTCAACTTGGAGTCTATCTCCAACATGAACAATTTCATGAATACTCTTTCTCTCTTGAGTTGTTGCTTTTGAAATATGAAGCATTCCTGTTGCACCATTCTCAAGTCTTATTATTGCGCCAAACGCAAGAAGTTTGACAACCTCACCTTCAACAATCTCACCCACTTGATATTTTGATATGAGAACTTGAGATGGTTTTGGTTGTGTTTGTTTATAAGACAATCCAACCTTTTTCTCGACCCTGTCAACTGAAATCACTTTAAAAGGATATTTTTGGTCGATTTTCAGAACATCTTCAATGTTGCTCACACGTTCATAGGCGACTTCTGAAATATGGATGAAGCAATCAACTCCGTCAACATCAACAAAAGCCCCATATGGCATAATTTTCTTTACTGTTCCAATCACAATTTTATTTTCAAAAACTGCACGGAAAAAGTTGTCAGAATTTGCACGGTCAACCTCTTCTTCCAAAATTCTGCGAGAAGCAATAATATTTTTCTTTTCCGCATCAACCTCGATTGCAGCGACCTCAATTCTCTGGTTTTTCATGCCGTCCATCGAAACATATGATTTTGAACTAACTTGACTTGCGGGAATAAAAATTGAATAATCTCCCAACCTGCTCTTGAGTCCAGAATGAGTGACCTCATCAACAACGCAACTAAATTTTGAACCCACTTTGATTTTGCTCGCAACTTTTTCCCCGTCAATAAAACTTTCAGCAATGCGTTTTGAAACCTCAATAAATCCATTTTCATTTTTCATGTTGACAATCATGCAATCAAAACCATCTCCAAGTTTGACATCGTCGTAGTTGTCAAATTCGTCGCGTTTGATAAAAGCATCATTCTTTCCGCCAATATTGACGATTGCTCCATCATTTCTTTTTTGGACAACAAAACCACCAACAACTTGTTTTGGGGAATATTTGGTGAAAGTGCTGTCAATCGCTTTCATGTTAAATTTTGTTTCACTCATTTTTTATACCTCATAATAAAACAGCATAACAAATGACATGCTGTTTTGTAAAATGAAAATTAAACTAAATTGGAAAATTTAAACATTTTCCATTTTTTCGGAGATAATTTTTGATGCCTGATCCAAAACTTCTTTTGTGAGTCTTTGTCCAGAGAACTCATCAAGAGAAAAAGGTTCGCCAAATGTTATTGTATTAAATCTGAACAATCTTGGTCTTTTTGCAATTCGAATTGGCAAAATTTCAACGCCGCTCTTGATTGAAAACATGGCAGTTCCATTTTTCACCGCCTGCAAATCTTCGCCGGTTTTGTTTCTTGTGCCTTCTGGGAAAATTGTTAATGTTTCTCCATTTTTGAGGAGTGTCATGCAAGTTTTGACAGCAGATATGTCAAGGTTGTTTCTGTCAATTGGAACAGCATGCATATTCTTGAAAAACCAATTATTAAATTTTGATGAAAAAAGTTCTTTTTTTGCCAAAAAATACTGCCTGCGGTGTATATTTTGAATAAGCAGCACAACATCTAGGTTTGTTCTGTGGTTGCAAACAAAAATGTAATTTTTCCCCTTTTTGATGTTTTTTCGATTTTTTATCCTCGTTGGGAAAATTAGAAATATTATCGGCCAACAAATTATTTTTAAAAACCTATAAAGCATTTCGTCCTCCAATTTCTTTTGTTAATAATTTTATTATTTCCTCAAGCGTTTTGTTTGATGTGTCAATCACTTTGACCCCATCAACAAGTTTCAAGGGAGATGTTTTTCTTGTTGCGTCTTCCAAATCTCGCTCAAACAACTTGTCAATCACTTCTTTTTGATTGGTTTCTTCACCAAGTCGCTCCAAGTCCGCCAATCTCCTTTTGGAACGTTCAAGATATGAACAGGTTATAAAAAATTTGTGGTCAGCATCTGGCAAAACTTCACTTGTTATATCCCTGCCCTCCATGAGAACATCATTGTTTTTTGCGTATTCTCTCTGAAAAGTGCGAACAACCTCTCGCAATCCCTCAAGTTCAGCATATTTTGGAACGAGATTTGAAATTTTCATCGACCTCAAATCCTCATTCCGAAACGACTCTCCATTGATTTTGATTTTTTGCTCATCATTAACAAAGCACACTTCTATTTTTATGTCGTTTTGTTCCATTGTTTGACATGGAGAAACATTTTTGTCAACAAAATATTTGGTCAAAGCGCGATAAAGCATTCCGACATTAAATCTGTTTATTTTGAGTTCTTTTGCAAGCATACGAGAAATTGTGCTTTTTCCGCTTCCGCTTGTTCCGTCAATGGCAATAATCATGTCTCACCTCCCGCACTTCGTCCAGCAAGGCAACCTGTCGACATTGCAATTTGAATGTTAAACCCGCCCGTGTAGGCATCAACATCAATCATTTCGCCAGCAAAATACAAACCACTGCAAAGTTTGCTTTCCATTGTTTTTGAATTGATTTCTTTTGTTGAAATTCCTCCAGTCGTCACGACCGCACGCTCAAAATCATTTGACACATCATAATGAAGTTCAAAATTTTTCATAACATTTGCAATTGCAAGCCGCTGCGATTTTGTGATCGAATGTATTTTTTGATTTGCGACAATGCCGCAAACATTCAAGAATGCCGGAACAAATCTCGACGGCAACATTGTTTTTATGACAGTCTGGACATCAGCATTTTTATTATTTTCAAACTCTTTTTGAATTCTCTCATCAAGTTCATTTTGAGTCATATATGGTTTGAAATCAAGAAAAAGTCTGTGGTCTTTTGTCTGCTCAAGATGAGCAATATGCGCGCTCATTGAAAGTGCAATCGGTCCTGACAATTCCTTGTCAGTAAAAAGAGCATCTCCAAAAAACGAGCATTCGATTTTTTTGTTGCAAACAAGGCGTAGTTCCACGTTTTTAAGCGATAATCCCTCGACGCTCGCGACAAAACCATCTTTGAGCGGAATTGCAACAAGACTTGGTTTTGGTTCAACAATATGGTGTCCAAAACATTTTGCAAACTCATATCCTTCGCCGCTTGAACCTGTGGTTGGATAACTTTTTCCACCAGTCGTCAAAATCAGTTTGTCACAGACAAAAAGACCTTTATTCGTCTGAACTTCAAAAACATCACCTTTTTTTCTTATTGACAAAACGCGAGTGTCAAGATTCACTTTGACACCTTTTTGAACAACCGCCTTTGTTAGTGCTTTTGTGATATCACTTGCCTTGTCCGAAACCGGAAAAACTCGACCACCTCGTTCAACTTTTAGAGTGCACCCATATGTATGAAAAAATTCAACCGCATCATGATAATCAAACGCAGATATTGCCGAATACATAAATTTTGGATTTGTCACAACATTGTTCAAAAATTCTTGACCGACACATTTTTCGTTTGTCACATTGCAACGACCCTTGCCAGTTATATATAGTTTTTTGCCAAGTTTTTCGTTTTTTTCAATAAGCAAAACATCGTTTGAATTCGTCGCAGCAAAAAAAGCCGACATAAGTCCTGCCGGCCCGCCACCAACAACAATTATCCTTGTCATTGGTTTTGTCCTTTTGAAAGCATGATTAATTCTTCGTCAGTGAGGTCTCTATATTCTCCGCGTTTGAGTCCGCCAAGTTTGACCCCTCCGATGCTCACGCGCTTTAGCATGACAACAACCCTGCCAATCGCCTCAAACATACGGCGAATTTGACGGTTTTTGCCTTCGTCAATCGTGATTTCAAGACGCGTGACATTATTTTGAAAGGACTTAAAAACAATTTTGCATTTTGGAAGTCTTGTTCCGTCACTTTCAACAACTCCTGCACGCATAACAGCAAGTTCACTCTCTTTGAGTTCGCCTTCAACTGTCACAATATATGTTTTTTCAACTCCGTTTTTTGCCGAGGTCAAAAAGTTTGCAAACTCTCCATCATTGGTCAAAATCAAAAGTCCCTCACTATCATAGTCGAGTCTGCCAACACTGAACAAACGAACTGATTTGTCATCAATCAAATCATATATCGTTTTTCTTCCCCTCGGATCACTTGCCGAACAAATATACCCTTTTGGCTTGTTGAGTTTTATATAAGCAAATCCTTTTGGCGGTGTGATGATTTTTCCGTCAAATTCAACCTTGTCTTTTTTCTCATTTATATTTGTTGCAAGATTTGTGACAACTTGTCCATTGACTTTTATTTGTCCATTTTTTATCAAATCTTCACATTTTCTTCTTGATGCAAGCCCACAAGCTGCAATGTATTTGTTTATTCTCATTTTAACCGAACCATTTGTTTATTAAGTCTTTGAGTCCGCTTCGGACAAATTTTGACTCCACTTCTTTTATTGTATAAATATTTTCCTCGAAAAGCAAATCATTATCAAGTTTTATAACAACTTTGCCAACAATTTTTTCTTTTGGCACTGGGGCTTGAATTATTGAAGGATAATCAAACTCAACCCGAACTTTTTGATATTCTTCTTCGGTCATGGGATATGAAAAACCTTTCATTGAAAACACTTCAACAAATTTGTCATCAGAATTTTGCACCTCAATATTTCCGCAAACAAAATATGGTTGCAACAATTCTTTCATCTTGTAGTTTTTGAAACCATACTCCAAAAGTGCCGCGCTTTCTTCCCACATTGGTCCACAACAAAGCACAACACAAATCAAAGTCATTCCATCTCGTGTGCCGCTTGAAACCAAGCATCTGCCCGCCTTTTTTGTGAACCCAGTCTTAACCCCATTGGCGCCATCAAACAGAGATAGCATTTTATTTTTGTTTTGAAGAACTCTTCCAGTTGTGTCATCGGAGGCAGAAATTCGATATTGCTTTGCTCCAACAATTTTTGCGAACTCTTGGTTTTGCATGGCAAATCTTGTGATATTTGCCAAATCCCTCGCACTGCAATGATGACCCTCTTGTTCAAGCCCATGAGGATTTGTGAAATTGCAGCCAGTCGCGCCACATTTTTTTGCAGTGTCATTCATCATTTGACAAAATTTATCAACACTTCCGCCAACTGCATATGCCAAGGCAACCGCAGCATCATTGCCCGAGCGCAACATAAGTCCATACAAGAGGTCTTCAACAGAAAGTTTTTCGCCTTCTCGAAGATATATGCTTGTCCCTTCAATGCCAACACATTTTTTGTCTATTGTCACAACTTTTTTGATGTCTGAACAATTTTCCAAAACGGTTAGCGCTGTGACAATTTTTGTCGTGCTTGCGATTGAGAGTTGTTCATCGGCATTTTTTTCTGCCAGCACCCTACCTGTTGTTTTTTCAACAAGAATCATGCCTTTTGCACTGGTTTGAGGGACCAAAGCATATGTTTGTGCCGAAACAGATTGAAACGAATTTGTGATAAAAACAAGTGCGATTGCAAACAAAAAGAGAAAGCATAAACAACGCTTCATTTTATGCCTCCCAACATATTCAATCCTTTTTCAGCTATGTCAATGATTTTTTGCAAATTATCAATCGACCCACTCGCAGGAATAAACTTCACACCTGTCTCATTTTCAACCAAAAATCCAACCGGTGTGAGATTAACTCCGCCGCCGCTTCCTCCCGCCATGGGATAGGTTATTGGTTTTCTCCTCCCCTCAATGTTGTTGTATTCTCCAGCACCCAAAACAAAACCAACAGTGGCTTTTGATACTGGAATTATGGTTGTTCCGAGTGGAGAAATAATTGGCTCACCCATGATTGTTTTTGAACTTGAAATTGATTTTATCTGTGTGAAAGTGTCATTGATAATTGATTTTATTTTGCTTTGTTGTAGTTCTGTTTCCATTGTTTTATCTCCTCTTTTTTTGTCTTTTTTGCCGCTCTCAAAAAACTTAATCCAACATCGGACAGCGTTATAAAAAACCTTATCCTTGTCGAAAAAACAACGCAGGTTTTTTCAAAGTTGCTATGATTTAAAAGAACAATATCAGAATGCGGTTTCTTCATTTTTAATTTTAGTGCAACAATGTTTGTTATGCTCGACATCGCTCCGCCAATCATTGCTGTAATAAATGGATTTTGGACTCCAACATTGAGATACACACAAAGTTTTCGCAAGGACAAAACATCAACCAGTTCCTCAAAAAAGTTTTTTGCAAAATTAATTTTTTCGGTTGAAATTTCAATTTCTTTGTCACTTCGTTTTCGTTTTGTGCTGATGAGAATGCTCTTCCCTCGCATTTTTAATTTTGCAAAATACACGCGTATCCCGCAAAATTTTAATGTCAGCATTCCAAAATTTTCAAGCACATTAACATAAAAACGGACTTCAAATAGAAATGGAAAAGCAATGATAAACAAAAATAATAGCACCAGGATTAAAAATATTTCCACAATGCTATTATTTGTCAATATCAAAAAATTATTTAGGTTTAGCCAATTTCTTCTTCTGATGACTGGTCTTGGGCTTGCGCCTCTGTTAGAGTGGCAACAACATCAGCTTCTGAAATGTCTTGACCATCTGTGTCTGAAGAAAATTCTTGGATTTCCTCTCCTTGCAAAAAGTCTGGTATTTCCTCTTCATCCGGAAGTTTGTAGTCATAATACAAACTTTCTGAACTGTCTTCTGGACTTCTGATGAGTTTGATTCTTTCCAAAATCTCTTCTTGATTTGGAAGTTCATTCAAATCTTTGAGGTCAAATCTTTTCAAGAATTCTTCTGTCGTTCCAAAAAGAAGAGGTTTTCCAATAACATCTTTTCTTCCAACAACCTCAATCAAATTGTGTTCCAAAAGAACTTGAACAGTATAGTCACAATTAACTCCTCTAACCTCTTCAATCTCAAGTCTTGTGATTGGTTGCTTGTATGCAATGATTGACAAAGTTTCCATGCACGCTTTTGTCAATGCCTTTTCACGAATTGGGTTGAGAACACTCGCAATTTGGTCGGCATAGGTTGGGTTTGAAGAAAGTTGAATTTTGTTTTTATATTCGATAAGATGGATTCCAGACTCACCCGAAAGTTTTTTCTTCAGTTCTTTTATTGCCTTGTTAACCTCGTTTTGCGTCACGTCCAATTTTTCAACAAAAGCATTTATATCAATCCCTTCACCACTAACAAAAAGAGTTGCTTCGATAATATCTTTCAACATTCCATCAGTTATTAGGTCGCTCATCTTCGTCCTCCTTATATCTTTCGATTTCGATATCTTCAAAATTGCTTGTTTGTCTTGCTCGAACAACTTGCAATTTCAATAATTCCAAAAGTGCCAAAAATATGTTTATGATTTCGCTTTTTGTTTGGTCTTCAGCCACGAGTTCAGAAAACTTTATTTTTTCATTTACCAAAACTGCATCTTTTATTGCCGCGATTTTTTCCGCGACAGTAAATCTGTCTCTTTCAATTTTTTTCTCTTTCACTTCAACAGTTTTTTCAAGTGTTTTTGCAAGTATGTTTGAAAAAGCATCGAGAAGCCCTTCAAGTGCCATGTCTTTGAGCACAACGCGATATTTGTTTGCTTGTTTGTCCGGCTCTTTATAAAAGCGAGAGATATCCTCAATGTTATGTAATTCTTCGCTCGCCTCCTTGAAGATTTTGTATTCTTGAAGTTGACGAAGAAGTTTTGCTTCAGGGTCTTCTTCTTCAGGAAGCACTTCTTCTGGTTTTGGCAAAAGTTTTTTGCTTTTTATCTCAATCAATGTTGCAGCAACCTCAATAAACTCGCTCGCTTTTTCCATGTCGAGTTCTGGAATTTGCTCCATATAGTCAAGATATTGTTCTGTTATTGCAGAAAGTTTGACTGTCGCAATATCAAGTTTTGCCTCTTTGATTAAATGCAACAACAAATCCAAAGGTCCTTCAAAATTATCCAATCGAACCTTATAAGTTGACGTATCTTCAAACATTTCAGTTTGCATTGTTTGTTCAAAATTATCTTCCATGTTCATCCAAAAATCAGCCCCCACAAAGCATTCAGCCCCAAAATTGCATTCTCAACAACATAGATATAAACATAACTAAATAATCCTGTCAACAACAAAATCATGAGCACAATATACCCATAGTTTCTCATGAATGAGACATATTTGTTGTCATATTTTGCAAAAGCAGCAATTGCGTTAAAGCCGTCAAGAGGATATATTGGCAAAAGATTGAACAGCGCAAAACTCACATTCAAAAGTGCAGCACGCGAAAAAAGCATATACATAAAAAAGTAAAAGTAATTAAGTTGCATTATTTTTGAAAACCAAAATGCAATAAATGAACAAACAATCGCCAAAGTTATGTTTGCAATAATCCCAGAAATTGAAACCCAAAACAATCCCTTTTTGTAATTGCGAAATTTGTTTGGATTGATAGGCACAGGTTTTGCCCAGCCAAATCCAAAAAACACAAACATCACTGCACCCAAAAAGTCCATGTGTTTAAAAGGATTGAGGGTCATTCTTCCCATGAGTTTTGCAGTGTCATCACCACATTTATGCGCCGCATAGGCATGTGCAAATTCGTGAAATGTGATTGCCAAAAGCATGGCAATCAAATATGCCAAAAAAACACATAATACCACAAGCGCCGAGTTTTGCATGCTCTGCATTTCATTAATCATGGAAGTAAGTATATATCAAAATATAAACAAAAGCAAGGAAAAAAGAAAACTTCGCTAGCCCCGCGAAGTTTTTCACAATATTTTTTAACCCCAAAACGCCCAATTTTCTATAACTTCTGATAGCGATTCAGAAAAATTAATTTTTTCGGCATTGTCACGAGAAATCAAAGGAATTTCTTTGATGACTTCATTGTCCTTGACAATCAAAACCTTTCCAACAACTTGCCCCACTCTCACTGGTGCCACAACACAATCTGGCATCTCAACTCTAAATTCATAAACAGTGTTGCCACCCTTTTTCATTATTGCATAAAAATCTTCTTGTGCTGACACTTGCACGCTTTTTGTTGCACTTTTTTTGACACCGAGTTCTCCCAACACGTCATTTGCATCGAGCACTTTTTTGTTTGTGAAATTGGCAAATCCATAATTTAGAAGTTTTGATGTTTCATTAAATCTTGACTTGCTGTCTTTTGCACCAATAATTGTCCCAATGAGTCTCATGTCACCTCGTTTTGCCGATGCGGTGAGACAATAACCAGATTCACTTGTTGAGCCGGTTTTGCCACAATCACAACCTTTGAAATAACGAATTAGTTTATTTGTGTTGACAAGTCCGGTTTTTCTTCCAGAAGGGTGAACAAGATCTTCCATCCAAATTGTGGAATAGTTAAAATAATCTTTATGGGTCATAACTTCTCTATCAAGTGTTGCAATATCTCTCGCACATGAATATTGCATAGGAGCAGGAAGACCTGTGCAATTAACATAATTTGTGTTTTGCATTCCAAGTTCTTTTGCTCGTTTGTTCATAAGGACAACAAAATCCTCTTCTGTTCCAGCAATTCTTTCAGCAAGAGCAACAGAAGCATCATTCGCTGAAGCAACAATAACACTCTTCAAAAGGTCTTCACATTTATAATCAACATGCGGATCAATAAACACTTGCGAACCACCCATTCCGGCGGCATTTTCGCTTGTCGTTATCATTTCATCAAGCCCAAGTCTGCCCGCATCAATCTCTTCAAATGTCAAAAGGATTGTCATGAGCTTGACCATGCTGGCAACTGGAAGATGTTCAAGTGAGTTTTGTTCATAAAGAACTTGTTGACTATCATAATCCATCAAAAATGCTGCCTTAACATCAAATTTGGCTTCATCATTTTCAACTTGAGCACTAACTCCACCGAGCAAAAAACAAGATGTTGTTATTATTATAAAACACAACACACAACATAGTGATAATATTCTTTTCATACCATTCTCCTTCTCAAGAATAGTTTTTGAAAACAATCACATTTTATTCATTTGAAATAATATCTTTTAAAAAACTCTGTTTTTGCCCGCAGTCAAAGTAGTCCTCAATCATTCGAGCAATCTCGCTTGTTGAATTTAAATTGCGAAATCTATGATTATATTTACACTTTGTCCCATAAATCAAAACCGGAACATCTTGTCTTATATTTCGTTTGTTGAGCAAATCCCCACCATAATCCGACGTGATAATCAACATATCACCTTCTTTCATTTGGTCTTTGAGACGTCCAATGAACAAATCAACTTCCTCCAAGCATTTTCTATATCCAAACATATCGCCTTTTTGCAAAAACACTTGGTCGTTGTCCATAAGGTTTATATAAAGAAGAGAATTGCCTTCCATATTCATTGATTTGAGAAGCATTTTGCATGACAAATCATTTGTTCTCGTTTGAAAAACCTCGTCAAACTCACCCTCGTCAAAAAATTCTGCAATTTTTCCAAACCCCAATGTTTTTATTCCGTTGTCTCTTAAAGTTTGAAACAGTGTTTTTTCTTTTGGCTTTGAAACAAAAATTTTTGCTTGTCCAAGATTATAGAACGTGTTTTGAGTCCCAGCATAAATTCTGGTTGTCACTTTTTCAATGCAAAATTTCTGATTTTTCAAAAATTCCTCAACGATGAAATTCAGTTGTTCATGAGAATAAAGATTTTCGTGACAAGTTATATTAAGAGAATTATCTGCCCCGATATAACAAAGTGGACAATTTGCATCTCGTCCAAGTCTGCCATACTCCGCCAAAACATGAACGCCGAGCATTTTCTTGCAACACAGAATATCACTTTTAAAAGCAAGCATGAGGGCCTGGCGAATTTCATCGTCAACCTCATCTTTAAATTTTACATAGTTTTGATTGTTGGAAACAATTCCGGCAATTTCCCACTGTCCCCAAAACGCATCTCCAACAGGATTTGCAATTTGCGCACGAGAAAAACACCCAAGAACATTGCCGCCAAGAGTGTCATCATTTTCTTGAATTCTTTTCAATCCCAGAGAGTTCAGATTGTTGACAAAACACACCATTCTATCTGTCAAATCTTTTATGGTGTTCGGAGTTTGTTCGTTTGCCTTTCCAACCCCCAGTCCGCTGATATTAACCAAAATAACCTTTTTGTTTTCCACAAAAAATACTATATCACAAACAATTATATAACCAAAATAATTTTGCTTGAAAAAATAAACAACAACAAAGTTTCAATCACATTTATCAGCGTCAACAACAGCAAGAAAATCAAAAACAACACGAATGGTTTTTTTTCACCACCCAAACAATAAGAGCCATATTTTTGTTTGTTGCGGGCGCGAACAAACATGAGCGAGCAAAAAACGACCAAGAGCAACAAATTTATAATTTGAATTGGAAGAATGATTATTATTGTCGTCAGCATTCCACTCAACCCAAACAACAAAAACATAAAGCAACAATTCAGTCCGACCAAATAACTGCGTATAACAATCACGATTATTGAGAATGGCGACAAAAATATGTTGAACGAACAGACAAATAAAATGCCCAAGCAAACAAAATATGAGCCAAAACGATTAAAAAACAATTCCCACGTTCCAATATCGGAATTATAAAAATTTTTTATATTATAATTATCAAACCAAACTGAAGAATAATTGTCAACATTTTTTATCGCCGTAAAAACACCCGTGAGAACGGATACAAGAACGACAAACAAAAGACATACAAGCAAAACCTTATGTTTTTTTGTGAACTCTCTTATTCCCCCGCGCGCGGAATGATAAACGTTTTCAACTCCGGAACCAAATTTTCCCATATCATAAGATATTCCTGAAGTTGACATTTTATTTCAAAATTCGCAAATTATATGACATCAACAATCAGAAGGTCAACCAGATAAAACACCACCTCTCTTATGCTTGGCGCTTTATTTTTTTTAAAAATCTTGTCGATGGATTCTTTCCTTTTGTTATAAACATATGCGATCGCATTTCTAATATTTCTTTCAACACTCGCAACAGAAGCCGAAAATCTGCAAGCAAGTTTTGGATAAATACTCCCATTGAATGATTTAAAAACAGAATTATCCCCCAAAACATCAAGCAAAATTTCTTTCAAATAAATGAATCCCAAATGCTTTGTTGAAAAGCCATATCCAATTAGCATTTTGGTGATTTTGGAAGATAACTGTTCATTCTTTTCAAGATTGGCCCTAATCACAAAATTGTTGGCATCGTTGCAAACATCAAGAACTTTTTCAAGATTTGAATAATTTAAACTGTTTCCGCCTTCGATTTCAGAATAATTTTTCGTTGTTGAAAAAAAGAAAACCCCCTTAAGATTGAAGACTTTTTTATCGACAAAAGTCTTCAACATGTCATATGGAAGATTTATTGTATCCAAATCAAAAATAACGAAGTTGGGTTTGAAATTCATCAATTTTGTAAAAAACTCACCACAATCTTTCGCATAGGTCACATAAATATTTTGACCTTTTATTATTTTGTTTAAATTAAAAGATAATTCATAATTTTTATTAGAGAATAATATTCCATTTTGACAATCCATAGGCATCCTTTGTTTACTTGGAAAAAATATTAGCAAATTATTTTACTAAAGTCAATAATTTTTTACAAAATAATTAATTTTTTTTATACCATCATCCAATCAATATAAATTCCATACCCTTTTGTTGGGTCAGAAACAAAAACATGAGTGACCGCACCAACCAATTTGCCATTCTGCAAAATTGGACTTCCGCTCATTCCTTGAATTATCCCTCCCGTTAGTTCCAACAACCTTTTATCTGTCACACGAAAAACCATGCTCTTGTCTTTTGCGGTTTTTTGCTTGCTCGCTTTTATGATTTCAATGTCATAATATTCTCTAACACCACTCACAGAACTCATAATTTGCGCTTTGCCCGGCTTTACAGCAAGTCTGCCGCCAACTCCAGCAACAACATTTTCATCAACAATTCCGCTTTTTTCCAATATTTTTCCATAAATTCCAAAATCATTTCCGCCTTCAATTTCTCCTTTTGCATTCTTGCTGCTCAAAAAAACACCCTTGAGCTCACCAGGTTTGCCCCTCTGCCCTTTTTCAAGGCCAACAACAGAACAATCATAAACTTGACCATTTTGAATATCAATCTTTGTCCCAGTTTCACCATCTGTGACAGGGTGACCCAGTGCACCAAAATCAAGTGTTTTTGAATCGACATATGTGAGAGTCCCAATTCCCGTCGCGTCATCTCTCACCCACAGACCGATTTTCTTGTTTCCGTTTGTGTCAACAATTGGATTAAGAGTGACATCAAAACTTTTTGCATTCCTCTTTAATGTCAATTTGACACTTCCATTCACGTCTTTTAGATGACTTGGAATGTCATTGGCGTCTTTTATGGCAATCCCATCAATATGAGTTATTATGTCACCCGAATTTATATTTTGATTGTCGCAATTTGACACAAGTCCGTTTTCTGTCAAAACACTGTTCTTGCCGACAACAATAACTCCATTTGTTTTGATTGAAAAGCCAACCGGATTGCCCCCGAGATAGACATTTTCATCGTCAAGAATTTGGACATCGACGCTTTTGATTGGAATGAGTCCAAAAAGTTTAAAAATAACCTTCCCAACCTTTGGACGCTCGCCACCAACCTCAACTTGAGACTTGTCCAAATTTGTCTCAACAAACTTGCCGAACATATTTTGTTCATTGATTTTTTGTATATCGTCAAATGTCACATAAGATTCGTTTGAAATGTCTGACAACGCCCTGATATTGACATTCAACAAAAAAATTGCCGCAACAACAATGAGTGCCAAAGCAACAATTCCGACAATCAGCAGTCTTCTTTTTAATTTTTTCTTCATAAAAAAACTAATCCTCGAAAGATTAGTTTATTATGTTTGGCAAGATTTATTCACAAATGGTTTTTTTGAACTCTTCATTTTTGTTCAGCAAGTCTTTTGCATATTCACATGCATTGCCAGTGAGTTCTTCACCAAACCCCATTCCTGCAATGGCATTCACAATTTCTTCGCCTTCAATTTTTTTGATGGTTGAAATCGTTTGATTGTCAACTACATTTTTTGTCACTTTGAAAAAGTGGTCGCCCATTGACGAAACTTGTGGCAAATGAGAAATAACCAAAATTTGATTGCACTTTGAAATCTTTGCAAGCTTTTGCGCAACAGCAATCGCAATTTGCCCACTGATTCCCGCATCAACCTCATCAAACACAAGCATTCCTTCATCATTTCTCAAAACATTTTTAACTGCGAGCATAAACCTGCTCATTTCTCCACCGGAAATTGTTTTTGAAAGACTTTTGACCGCTTGTCCCAAATTTGCACTGAACAAGAACTTCACATCGTCCTGTCCAGAAGAATTGATTTTTTCTCGACAAAACTCTTCTGACTTCGGGGTTATTTGAACTTTGAATGTCGTGTTTTTCATTCCAAGTTCTTTAAGTTCCAAGACAACCGCCTTTTCAATTTGTTCAGCCATATTTTTTCGAAGCAAAGTGAGTTTGTCACAAACATTTTTGAGGTTGAGGGTTATTTCAGCTTTTTGTTTTTCAAGTTTTGCAATCTCATATTCAGCATTCAACAAATTATCTCTCTTTTGTTTTGCCTCCACAAGATATTGCAAAACTTCTTCAAGCGTTGAACCATATTTGCGCTTTAGTTTTTTTATCGCTTGCTCACGCTCAATCATGCTCTCGAGTTGTCTCTCATCAAAGAATGAGGCATTTCTGCTTTCTTCCAAGGTTTCGCGAATATCTTCAACTTCAAGTCTTGCTTCATCGAGTCTTTTTGAAAGCTCGCCAAACTTGTCGTCATATTTCTCAACATCAAGAAGTGCTTTTGCGCTTTGCTTAAGACTGGACGCAACAGAAAATGCTGCACCCATTTCCAATGCTGATATAGCCGAATTTATTGACGAAACAATTTTTTCTGAACAAGAACTTCTCGCAATGTTTTTTGCGAGCTCTTCGTCTTCTCCAATCGTCAAATTCGCCGATTCAATTTCGTTAATCGAGTAGTCAAGCAAATCAATTTCGCGCTCGCGACTTGCCTGGTCGCCACCCAGGGCATCAATTTTTTTCTCAACATCTTCATATTCGCGAAGCAAAACACCAATCTTGTCTTTTTGTTCAGCAGTTGACACTGCGTCAAAAGAATCGAGAATTGACAAATGATTTTTGTCATTGAGAAGTGCCATATTTTCGTGCTGACCAAAAATATTTATTAGCCCCATTCCCAATTCTTTCAAAAAAGATAATGTGACAAAATTTCCATTAACACGAATGTCATTTTTGCCTGCATTATTCAATGTTCGAGACACAACAAGGCAGTCATCACATTCAATCCCCGCTTCTCGAAGAATTTTTTCAACGCCATCTGAAATGTCAGAAAAAACAGCTTCAACTTTTGTCGAAGACTCACCATTACGAATGACAATTTTGTCAGATTTTGCTCCAATAACAAAAGACAAAGCATCAATAATAATGCTTTTTCCTGCGCCAGTTTCACCCAAGAGTGAATTAAAACCATTTTCAAATTCAACAGTTTGGTCAACAAATAATGCAAAATTCTGCAATCTTAATCTTTCGAGCATACAACCTCACTAGCAAAGCATATCACTCAAACTTCTGCAAGCAGCAAAGCACTCTTCATTGGTTGGGAATATGAGCATCATTGTGTCATTTCCGCAAACACTTCCCATAACCCCGTCAATATTGATTTTGTCAATCATGTCACAAAGTGGATTTGCCATGCCTTTGATTGTTTTTATCACGCAAAGATTTTGAGCGGGCTTTATTGAAATAACTGATTCTTTGATTATGTTTATGTATTTGTTTGAAACTGCTTGTTCGCCATTTTCAACAATCGCATATTTATATTTCCCAGTTTCAGCACTGAGAATTTTGATTAGACCGAGTTCTTTTATATCTCTTGAAATTGTCGCTTGCGTGATTTCAAAATTTGCTGCACGAAGCTGCGCAACGAGTTCATCTTGCGTTTCAATTTCCTTCATCGATATGATTTCCAAAATTTTTGATTGTCTTGTTGACCTAGCCAATTTTTCCTCCAACCCTTATCACAAAAGGGATTGCGGGCATTATGCATAATTATAAATTTATGAATATTCATGCCCATTTCGTTAATTTTTGATTATTATACATCTTGATTTATATTTATGCAAGCAATTTTTGTATATTTATTCATATATTTTTTTATGAAAAATGATAATATTTATAAGTATAATTTTTGAATTTATAAATATAAGCGCTTATGCATCTGGTCGTTTTGATATCCCCCACTCATTTTTGTGTCCTCTCTCATTTTTTTGTGGAGTTATAAATGAAGACACGGAAGAAAAATTTTTGTCGAATAAAAAAAGAAGAGGACTCCCCTCTTCTCAAATTCCGATTTGCCTATTTGATTTTTTTTGTGAATATGCTTAAAAATTTTCCACAAGCCGAAACGATTTTTGTTGATTGGTTGATTGCAAATCTTTTTGCCACAGCTTTGCCAAATATTGTTAGTCCCGCAATCACACTGCTCACAGCCGCGGCAATAAATATTTGTTCAATATCAGTTATGTTTTCGGTCACAATTTTGAGAACTATGCTCGCGCCAATCGCACCGCTTATGATTCCACATACATCTCCAATCACATCATTGCATATGCTCGACACTTTTTCGGCATTCTTAATCAGATATATGCTTTCTTTTGCTCCCCTAACCTTTCGCGACGCCATGCTCCTGAATGGATATATATCCGCCGCGGCAACAGCAACGCCAATCATGTCGGTGATAACCGCAATGAGAAGCAACGGAATGAGCAAAACAACCGAGACAATAATTCCAGTGCGCGACAAAACAAATTCAGAAAACACCGTGACAGAAAAAGACAAAATAATAGTTATTATCAAAATCCTTATTGGCCAGCGCCAAACGTTATTCTTTTTTTTGAGCGACTTGACCTTTTCGTGTTTTTTCTTTTTTTCTTCCTCTGCCTGAATTAACGGCCCACGAGAGCCGACGTCCTCCTGTCCCTTTTCTTGAGACGGAGGCAATTCACTTTGTTTTTCAACATTTTCCATATATAACCTTTTACACGACTTTCGTCATGGAATATTTTATTTGTGGAGACAGCCCACAAGATAAACCTTGCGATATAGGTTCGGTTGGATTTCCCAAAGCCCAAACTTCTCGTCGCCGAGTTAGCAGTTTCCATTTAATTGAGCCCTTGCACCGAATCGCCACTTAAATCACACTATAATCCCCTGCGGACAAGCGCTTTGCGCAACAGTCTAGAAGCTTTCCTTGACACGCGTTTCTATTTCTTATCCTTTTTTGCAGGAACAAATTTCATGAACAACACCTTTTGTTGTTGGCCAACTAGCAAAAAATGTTGACGTTCAATCCCAATGCCCCACTCAAGGCAGGCTACACTGCACACAGCCAGTGACCGCATTGCAGGTTCTTCTCAAACAGTGACAATGTCACCAATATTGAGTCTCCACGATTTCTGGGACAAACATGTTATGCCATTAACAATAGCCCAAAAATCTTAACTCCCAGCACCAGCCCCAGTTTGGGCAACCAAAGCCAGCACAAGGAACTTCACAGATATGCCCTTCGACGCTTTGTCGTCCTCAAAATAGAAATGCCTGACTAGAATACTGCATCTCCACAATATATATTATAACATAGATTCAAAATTAATGCAAATAAGTTTTAATTTGACATCTTGTCTTCAATGAACCCATTCAAAGAATCGCGAATAACTGTGATTTTGCCTTTCGCGCCATCAAGTTGTTCAAAACAAGACTTACATAATTCACTTCCTCTTTCAAAAAGTTTTATCCCTTCTTCAAGCGATGTGCCATTTTCAAGTTTTGCGATGATTTGTTCCAATTCTTTTATTTGTTCTTCAAAACTCATTTCAGTTTCTCCTTTCAATTTTTTGTGCACGCGACACAACTTTTCCATCTTTGAAATATGTTGTTAATTCTTGCCCGATTTCAATGTTTTCAACGCTCTCAACACCAATTCCATCAACCTCAACCTTTGCATATCCTCTTCCCAAAACAGCCAACGGATTGAGTTTTTCAAGCGATTTTTGCAATATGCCCAAAGCATAGTTTCGGTCCGACAATTCCGAAAGGACAACGCTTTGAAGTCTTGACATTTTTGAAGTTAGTTGCGCTTTGGCAACAGACATTAATGTTTCACTATCTTTTTCCAGTCTCATGCACTGAATTTGAAAATTTCTTTGTCTGTCAGTGATAAATCTCGTCGCAGCAATTTTTAGATTTGTCAAATATTTTTTCAACAAGTCGATTTGCTCCATTTTGTTCTCACAAACAAGTTCAGCCGCAGCAGATGGAGTCGGAGCACGCAAATCACTGACAAAATCAATGATTGTGAAATCAGTTTCATGCCCAACTGCCGAAACAATGGGCTTCTCACAAGCATAAGTCGCACGCGCCACAATTTCAGTGTTATATGGTTGCAAGTCCTCAATCGAGCCACCACCTCTGGCGACAACAACAACATCAACACTTGGATAAGAACTAAAAAATTCAATTCCTTTTGCAATTTCATTTTCTGCCTTGTTTCCCTGAACCTTGACCGGATATAGAACAATGTTGATTTGTGGATTGCGTCTTGTGGAAACATTGATTATATCTTGAATAACCGCCCCACCTTCACTTGTGACAACGCCGATTGTTTTTACATTTTTTGGAATTGGTTTTTTATGTTCTGCCGCAAACAGCCCCTCAAGTTCGAGTTTTTGTTTGAGTTCCAAAAATTGTTTAAACAAAAGACCTTGCCCATAAGGTAAAATTTTTGTTGCATTAAAATTCAGTCTTCCACCTTTGACATAAAAACGAGGCGTTCCCGTCACAACGACTGAATCGCCGTTTTTTATGTTGGAATATTTTGACGCACCAAATAGCACGCATGACAAAAGAGAATTTTCATCTTTCAATGAAAAATAGGCAATATCGCGGGTTATTGAAAACCCAGATATTTCGCCAACAACATCAATATCATGCAGCATTTCTTCCGCATCGAATATGTTTTTTATATATGTTCCAACTTGACTAACAGTCAGTGCTTTTCTTTCCACGCTTATCCCTCAACCAAAGCCGAAAGCACGCCGTTTACAAATTTTGGACTTTTTTCACTTGAAAATTTCTTTGCAAGTTCAACAACTTCGTTTATGACAACTTTTTTGTCAACCTCGCCAACATATTTTATTTCAGTCAGTCCAAGTCCAATGAGCGCAAGGTCAACTCGATAAATTCTCTCTGGTGCAAAACCAGTCACTTTTTCATATATTGAGTTCAAAATTTGGTCTTTGTTTTGAATGAAAGAGTCAACCACTCTGACAACAAACTGCTTGTCCTCATCGTTCAAAACATTTTCTTGCTCGCAAAGAAGTTCGAATGTATGTTGATTTATTTCACACTCGCCTCTTGTCAAAATTTCAAATATCATCTCAAAACAAATTTCTCTTGCTAATTTTCTCATTTCATTCCCTCAAAGTATAAACAAAAAGTGCATTTATGAAAAATGCACTAAAATTATGCCAAGTTATAGGAGTCTTCCTTTGTAAAGTCCACACCTATCACATGAACATTGACTTTTGCAGTTTTCATATCAATCATTGCAGCAATTCCGTTTTTTATGTTTTCTTGAACACGGAACGCAACATCTGGAACGCTATATCCAAAATACACACTGATATAAACGTCAACCAAAATTGCACCTGATTGATTGAATTTTATTTTTACGCCCCCAAAGGAGTTTCTTTTGAACAATCTTTTAAACCAAGAATAGTTGTCATGGGACAAACAAGACACCCCGCTGATTTCTTTTGTCGCGAGATTAATAATCGACAAAAGAATATTTTTGTTGCAGGTTATGCTGCCCTTGTTTTGATATTCAACATCTATGTTATTATCTCTCATAATATTCTCCGATTAAGATTATAACACAGATATTTATTTAATGCAATTATTCAACTGGAATAATTTTGATATTATCAATGTCTGCTTTTGTCTGTTCTTGCACAACTCCAACAATTTGTGCAACTTCTGTTGCCTGAAGTTCTGCACTTTTGACAACAACATTGATGCTGTCTGATGAATTTGTCACAATAACATCAGCAAACCCTTTTGCTTTTATTAGGTTCTCCATGATTAGTTCTTTTTCCATTTGTGCAACGAGTTCCAAGCGTTTTGCTTCTGCCTCGGCTTTGTTTTCAGCACTTGTTGTCTCACTTGAAATGATTGCATCGTAGTAGGCAATCTCTTGGTCCCTTGTCGTTTGTCTGTCGTTGCGATATGTTGCAAAAAATGATGCAGTTGTCACAGTGTTGCTTGTTGTGTCAACAACCTTGTTGTTGAGCGCAACATTAAGATAAGCGGTGACACCCAAAAGCACAACCATGATGCCCAAAATCAAAAATTTTTTCTTTTTGCTCAGCATAATAAAATCTCCTTTTATTTTTTATTTCCAACCAGTATTTCAATACTAGTGGTTGGCACATTAAGAATTGTTTGAGCGGCTCTTTGAAGTTCCAAACGCACCGACACATCTTCCGCCCCAGAACTCACAATCAGCACACCTTTTATGTCCGGAAGTATTTCTTGGCAGACCAACGGCTGCTTTTCTCCATTGATTTCAACAAGAATTGGTGAACTTGAAGTCTGCGAAGTCGAAGTCTCAGTCGCCCCATTTGTCACCTTGTTCGTCTTTTGATTTTCATCGGTCGCATAAACATAAGTCGGACTTCCATCAAATGTAATCATCACGCTAACAGTTCCAGCATTTTTCACTTTTGAAAGCACTGATGAAAGTTTTGTTTCAAGTTCTTGAGCATAATCTGACATGCTTGTTTTTGCCGATGTCGAAACCACCTCTTCAGATTTTTTTGTTGAGAAAAAACTGAAGTAAATCAAAAGAGCAATCGCAAGAAGAACGACAATGGCAACTATTTCAAGATGCTTAACACCTTTGATTTTTTGAAATAGTTTTGAATTTGAAAAAATGCCTTTCTTTTCATCACTCATTGAACACAATATTCTCCTCTTCAATATCAATATGCTTTTTGATTGTCTTGATTATGATTTCATGAGTATTTATATGCTGCTTATCGTCTGGTATTACTAATTCAAATAAATCGACAAAAACGGCCTCAATCTCAAGTTTCGAACTAAAAATGTTGGCAGACAAAAGGATTTTCACCCCATCAATTCCCTGTTCTTTGAGTTCATTTTCGATATTCAAACTGATGGAATCGAGTTTGTTGCGATTTAGCTGATAAATAAAATCTTCCTGAATGCCGATGTTATCTCCCGCGATGATGCTGTCAAGGTCAACCCCATTTTTAACGAGTTTTGGAAGAGGCGAAACAATGACTATAATGACAAAAAAAGAAAAAATTGCTTTTATATATTTGCGAGTTTGACCATCTGGCAAAATCAATTCCACCAAAACAGAAAGCACACATATCCCCGCAATGGACAAAACCCAAACTGAAAAACTGCTCATATCCACCCCTAAACAAAATTGGCTGTTGCCATCAAAACACCTGCGGAAATGATATACATGAAACTAACACCCAAAATCATGACGACAAGCATGCTCATTGTTTTGCTAACTCCACCAACAAAGTTTGCGATTTTTGAATCTGCAACAGGTTCAAGGATTGCTGCGGTGAGTTTGAGACATAAGATGAATGCACATATTTTGACAAGTGGCACAAGTATTGTTGCAAAAAGCAATATCATTCCACTCACCCCAACCGCGTTTTTAACAAGCATGCTGCTCGTCAAAATCACATCAAGTCCGTCAGAAAGATATCCTCCGAGCACTGGAACATAACTTTTTATCGCATATTTTGCTGTCCGAAAAGAAACTCCATCGTGCGAGTT
>JBJFDC010000006.1:0-75305 GCA_051889215.1 Christensenellales bacterium | reverse complement strand
TTGGATAAAAATTAATTAGTTTCTCTGTTTCAAAAACAACTTTTCCTGCACCTTTGACGATGAATGGTTTTGAATCGGTTTTTGCTGTCATTGAAACAACTTTTTGTTCAACCCTGATTGGAATTTCAAGACTTGCCCCGCCGTCATACAAGGTTGCACGCAAAATTGAATTGCCGCTCCTGATTGCTTTCAGCACACAACTTGCCTTGCTCCATTCGGTCTTTGTTGACACGCTCTCCACTCTCGCGCACTCACCAACGACCTCAAAGCCAACAATGCCAGAAATGCCATCGTCTTTCCCGACAATCTCAACTTCAATTTCAGCACTTTCTTCCGTCTCACTCCCAAGCACCAAGTTTATGCTCTTGGTCTCACTCTCAAGACTCAAATCTTGACGTGACTTCCCACACGCGGAGAAAATCCCCGCGCATGAGACCAGTGCCATCAATAATATCAAAACCGACCAAATCTTCTTCTTCATTTTTTCTCCCATCAATCAATTATGATTGTTTTTTATTTTTTAAATACTCACCCAATATGGACTGATTGTTGCTCATATTTTTCAATATGCAACCAATATGAATATATCTTAAACATGTGAAAATGTGTATTATTAGTCCTAATGACATACATGGAATTTTCTTCATCATGTTCCCAAGTTTGAGTATAGGTAGTATTATAGATAGTATATGTGCAACTATAATCATCATAAATATAATAATAACCCAACCAATTTTTTAAATCAGCAATATAAAACTCATTGCTTGCTTTCCAATAATACCATTCTCTTCTTAATCCACACTCACTCAAATACAATCTATAAGCATCATTTGGACGCAAAGAATATGTTGCTGTTGTCACCAAGAAATCAGTTATGGTGTTGTAGCTGGAATTATTAAAATATGCAACAGAATGACGCGATTTTCCACCCTCATCATTCGAAATAATCAAATATGTGTTGCTGCTTTTTGAACTCCCTTCTTTTCCGCCAATCCCTTTTATGTAATCCAGAAATTCATGTATATCCACATCTTTTGAATTGTCTTTCAACCCTGAAAGATTAATTTCTTCAACTTTTGCTTCGGTATAAGAGCGAACAACGCAATCAGTTGGAATTAATTCGCCACTCATCATTCCTATCAATCCGCCCGCAGCAGAGTATATATTATTCTGAACAGATATGTCTTTATATCCAAAACCAACCCAACCAACAGAATTTGGTGTGGTTGCAACTGTCTTATTGTTCTCCGAATCTATAATATAATCATTAAATGCAAAAGTGTTCATTGTAATAATTGTCACATCTTCAGAAATTGTTATATTGTCAACTGTGCAATTATCTGAATAACCAATCATTCCTCCTCCGCAAACAGAATTTTGACCTGTTATGTTGATTTTTGATTTGGTGATAGTGATGTTTTCTATTTTTGAATTTTGAGCATATCCAATCAGTGCCCCACCAAAAATTGAATGGGTTTCATATTTGTCAGATTGCTTTCCAGAAATAGTGGACGCAGAAACATTGATGTTTGTCAAAAAGATTTTGTAAATTGCGGCTCCATCGACATTGCCAAACAAACCCGTATATGTATTTTCTTTTGTTGAATTAACAACACTTTGATTTACATTTTTTATTATTTTATTGTTGCCGTCAAATTCCCCAGAAAATGCGGATTGACCATTTCCTATGGATTCCCAATTTGAAGATAATTTTGAAAAATCAATATTGTTTGAAAGTTTATATGAGGCACTCAATGAAATTGAATTGATATTTGTGAGCATTCTTGAGTTTGCAACCGCATATGGGTTTTCTTTACCATCACCAGTGTTTATCGAAAGATGTGAAACATCCTTGAATGCACCATTGGAGAGTGTTTTGTAGCCATAGTTCGCAAGGTTTTCGTCAATCCCATTTGCGTCAAGTCCTTTTGCGTCAAGTCCTTTTGCCGACCAAAAATCGCCATTAGTCGACTTGCTGATTTTGTCAAAATTTGGGATTAATGAATTTGATAGTCCGGTGAGTGTTTGCTTGAATTCTGTCGCGATTGGGTCATATTCGTTGTTTGCAAATTTCCCGCCTGCTGTTGTTCCAAAAACAAACTTGTTTTCACTGTTGTTATCTGTCTCATTGAGCATGATTGTATAAGAATTTGTGAGTGCACCGCTTGAATTATTTTTCCCAAATGAATAAGAGTTTGTTGCACTTCCTTGAACTGCGCCGGTTGAATGACAATAATCAATAATGCCGTTGTTTTCAAGAACAAAACCCGCAACATCACCACTTGTTGCATAAACTTGTCCATTCATTGAAGAATAGAGGATTGTTCCGTTGTTTGTTGAAACAAAGCCGCCAAAATCTGAAGAAGAATAATTGCTTTTTACAACAACCCCCGAAAGATATCCGTTGTTTGTTGAAACAAAGCCATTTGCTTGTTCATATGTTCCAATGTTGAGAATATAATATTTTTCGTTTGCGTTGATCAATGCTCCGTTTTGATATGTATAAACAATTCCATCAATTGTTATAGTCTTTGCTTTCAATATTGATGCAACTTGTGTTTTGTCGGAGTTGATTACATAATCTCTTCCGCCAATTTGAACTTTATCATATGTCTTGTCACCAATTGTCACAGAATCTGCGAGAATAGTTATTTCTTTTCCATCAAGAGTTTTTGTATTTATTGTTTCATTAAAAAGTTCTTTTTCGTCAACAATTGAATAAGTTGTGTTCTCTTCAGAAATGTAAGTTTTATTAGCATCAATTGTTACATATCTCCCGTCCTCGTCTGATTCGATAACATAAAGATTTTCATCAATTTTCAAGCCGCTCATAGCACTGTCTTCTTCAATCTTTTTTTCTCCAATAAAGAATCCCGACTCCTTGACCACAACTTCACAAAGCTTGTCGTTATCATCATATGCAACAAGCACAAAATCATCCTCATTAACACTTTTGTCTCCAACTAAATATTGGGTTGATGATGACAAGTGCCAAATTTTGTTTTTGTCTGAATTTACCGCAAAATCACTGTTGTTGATAATGACGACATAATATTGTGCTTCATCTATTGTTATTGTCTTGTCAAATGCGCTTGTTAAATAAACCTTGTTGTCGCCATCTTTGTAATAATATTTTATAACTTGTGTTATTTCAATATCTTGCCATTCGCCCAAAACTGTTGTTTCGACAAACTTTATCTCTTCGGTTTCACCATCTTTTGTTAGTCCGCTTGAGCTATAAGTATATTTCGTTCCATTGATAGTCACAGTGGCACCGTTGCCAGCAGAGACATCGTAATCAAACTTTCCTTCAACAACAATTCCTGAAATGATTGTTCTGCTGCCGATTGTGTCAATATGAGAATCAGTGAGTTTGATTGTTTTTCCATTTCCAATGAGAACAAAATTATTCGCTGATAAAATGTTTAATGTTTTTTCATCAGTGCTTTTCTCTTCAATTTTATAATATCCCTCCATGTCAAGAGAGTGACCATTGACAACGTCATAAGGATTGAGGATTGAACCTTCATCACCAGAAATTTGCACTCCAACACCCGACAATGTGTTGCAGTTTGTTGCAAAATTTGTGTCACTTTCAACTGCGAGAGAGAGTTGATAGGTGTAGGCATTGCCCGTGCCACCAATGTTGCTGCTGCGGTTCCCAACAACTGCATTGACATTGTGATTTGTTGCATGGCGACTGATTTCAAGACTTGTGAGAGTTTTGTTGTTTGCGACAGCCATAATGTTTCCATCTTTTGCTGTTGCCTCACCAACAATTCCACCCGCATTGATTGTTTTGACATTTGCGTTTGGAGCAAGATAGAAACGACCATATGAAATATTGTTTTTAATCGAAACATCTTTTCCCTCTGTTGATTTTGAACCAGCACAGCCAACAATTCCGCCGAATGACACTTGAGAGGTTGCCGTCACTCCGTCAATCTCAACATCAGTTCCCGACCAGCAGTTTGCAATTTGAGCATTTTCTGTTGCGCCCACAAGTCCGCCGGCATAAATATTTTTTATGCAAGTTATTGACATAACTCGATTTTTGATTGTTCCTTGAGTGTTGACATTCAAGCCAGCTTGTCCACCGATTGATGTTGTTTCCGTTTGTCCTGCAACGCCGCCAGCATAAACGGAACTTGCATTTGAGGCCGAGACCTTCAAATCGTTGGTTTTGAAATTAGTTTGTGAAACTGCATTGATTGACAGACTTTGAGAAACCTTTCCGACAATTCCACCAAAACAAACATTTTTTGAAGTTTCGGTTGAAAGTTGGATTTTCCCAAACTGTGTTTTATCTTGTTCAAGATTGATTTCAGCATTCATTGTTAATGTCATTGATCCCGCCTTTCCGACAAGTCCGCCAACACAACAATCTGAATCTTTGGAATGAGAAACATCAATGTTGATGTTTGAAACAGGCGTGTTGATTATCGCTTCGCCGGAGCAATTTCCAACAAGACCACCAACATTTGTTGCGCCAACTTTGATAATTATTCCCTCATACGCTGTGCTTTCGGCATTGTTGGTTATCGAAACACCATCAGCATATCCAACAACTCCGCCAACATTTTCATTTGCACCACTTGCTGTGATTGAACAATTCGAAATGCCACAGTTCCTGAATGTTGTGAATCCATAAGTCGATGTCACTTTTCCAACAACAAGACCAATATTAGTTTCATTCCCCGCCATAATCTCAATGTTTTTCACCGAGATTTGTTCAAAATATGTTTTGCCTTCACAAATGCCCACAAGAGCTCCAGTGTTGCGTTCTCCAGTGGTAGAATCATTGAACTTCGCAGAAATTTGATTTTTTGAACTAGACTCGCTTCCAGAAATTTCAATGTTGATGAAAGAGCAGTCTTTTGCTTTTCCAACAAGTGAACCATAGTTTAAACTTGGAAGCGTTGATGAAGTGGATTGTGGATCTTTGATAACAAAATCTGCAAAAGTTGCACCAACTGCATTATTGAACAGTTCTTGCATTCCAAAAAGTGTTGGTGTGTCGGTGGAACTTGGATTCATTGAAGAAGGCATTCCAAGCAATTTTCCAGTGAACACAATGGACTCGCGAACCTCGTTTACAGCGCGAATTACTTCGGCTGTGTTCATATTGACAATTCCATCAATATAGAAGGTTTTGTTTGAATTTTTAAGCATTTTTCTGATATCGCCAGCAGTGTTGATTGAGTCAATGACATAGTATTGTTCTTCAAGTCCAAAAGTGAGGTGTGGAAGAACATCGTCAACATTTCTTGCCCAGAATGCATTTTTGAAGTGAGAATCTTCAATTTCAAAGACCTCGTTGACATTCAACGAATGCTCACTGGCTGGGAAAAGATTTCCTAGATTTGTTTGAAGCGTTGAAACAGTTTTGCTTGAAGTGATTTCGGCACCTTTGTTTTCAAGCGCGATTGAGTCCCATATTGACGAAAGCGTATAGACATTGCTCATTTTTGGAACATATGTGCATGCACCAGCAAACGGTTCAAATGTCACATATTTTTGTTTTGCGGCTTCATTTGTTGTGTAGTTTTTGTCAAGGTAATTTGCTCCAACAACAGTATCAAGCTCACCCGATGAAAGCAATGCCCCAAAGAGTCCGCCAACCATAATGTTTCTTTTGGTTGATTTTGATTGAACGTTTGAGAATGAATATACCCTGCTGATTTCGTATTTTTGGTTTTTAACAATTCCGACAACGCCACCAAGGTTGTATGCGGAGTCTGAAATGACATCAAGTTTTGTATAACTGTCCTCAAGAACACCGCCGTTCATGATGCCAACAATTCCACCAATGGTCTGACCTTGATTTGTTGAAGTGAACATATTTTCATATGTTTTTCTTTCATTTGACTTGTTCGTGTAATAATCTTTTACATTTGCCTCGATTTCTTTTTGAACATTTTCAGCAGAAGACGAGTAGTCTTGAATGTCATTATGCTCAATTCGAATGTGTGAAAGTTTTCCATAACTGAGTCCAACTGCCCCACCGGCAACACCATTTTCATAAGCATTTATATTTTGTCCTTCTGAAATTGCAAGCCATGCGTCATGAAGATATGTTGTTTTTCCAACATATCCAATCAGTCCGCCGGCGATTTTTGCACTGATTGTGAATTTTCCGCTTGCTTTTATTTTTTTGACTTGTGCATTGTCGATTGTCGCAAGATTATTGTTTGATGAATCGTTTATATCTTTTGCAAAAACTGCACCGGCAACACCACCCGCGATTGAAACTGTTGCATTAAGTCCTGTTCCTTCTGCCGGAAGATTTGGCACTGCAACTTGGACAAAATTTTCTCCGTTTCGATTAACTTCGTTGATTTGTTTGCCATCAACATATGTCGAATGCGCTGATATGCTTGAACTCAAATTGTTTAGTTCGCTTGTTCCAGCAACCGCTCCGACAACACCGCCAACAATATTTCGACCTTGGACGAGTGCAATTTGTTGATTTTGAGCAATGTCGGCAGAAACATTAATAATCTTTGAATTTTCAACATATCCTGCAAGCGCGCCAACATAATTTACACTTGACGCCGAAATCTCTTTGACTGTGAGGTTGAGGTTTTTAACAACTGCCCCATTCTTGATTGATGCAAACAATCCAAAATATGTTTGGTCGGTATCCGTGATTGAAAAATCAAGATTTGAAATTGTCATTGCGTTGCCTTCGAGAACGCCACTTCCAACAACAGAACCAAATGCGTCAGTTTTGCGCATTAGGGAATAGCCCGTTGAAGAAAGTGTTGTTGTTTCATTTCCTCCAAGCGACAAATCCGCCAAGTCAATGTCGTTGATTAATCTATAATTTCCAAATGCTTGTTTTGGTGTTTGGTCAAAATATTTTTTTATTGAGTCATCTTTGCTTGTGCCAAAAACCTCATTGAATTCTGTTGCCGAACGAATGAGAATTGGGTTTTGAATTGAACCATATTCGTAGTTTGGAACATATGCAACATCATATTTATCTTCTTCAACACTCACCAAATATCTCTTTGACAAAGCGATGTTGTTTGCCGAAACCAATTCAGGTCCGCGGCTTGTCATCATCCACATTCCGTCAAGTGCGCCAGGAGTTGTAAAAGAGAAAGCATAATAACTATCTTGTTGTTTGACCGCAGTCGCATTCAACATCTCCGCGCCGTCAGCAACACTTTGGAGTTTGTCAAACTTTGAATAATAATAAGAATATATGATTGTTCCAAAATTATTTGATTGATTTTCACCATCAACGCCGCAGAAATACTCTTGGCTTGTGTCGTCTTCAACGATTTTTGAGAGAGCCAAACTTGAAACAATTTGAGCGCCCAATTCATTTCTATAAACAAATCCAGCACTTCTAACGCCTTTTCTGTTTTCGCTTGGCAGTTCTTTATATAGTTTTATATTGCTATAACAATCTGAAATATATGACAAATTATCATAAACAAAACCCGCAACTTCAAATGATGATTCAATGCCCATTCCTTGAACATAAACATCGCTTTGGTCAAGTCCTTCAACGCCACGAACATAGCACCCTGTGATTTTTGCGCCTGCTTGGTTGTTGAGAACAAATCCCGCTGTTTGATTGTTTGATTGGAATTTGGAATTGTTTATTATTGTGATGTTTTTTGCGTATGAAGCGGAAATAATGCCCGAGTTGTTGAGAACAAATCCTGCCATTTGGTCCTGACCAACAAGAGCAAACACTTTGAGTGGTTTTTCACTCTTGCTGCCATTTGTGTCAACAATTGAAACACTCGTGTCTCCCACTCTTGAATTCGTTATTGAACCCGAGTTGTTGAGAACAAATCCTGCCATTTGAATTTGTGCTGATTGACTGAGAGATGACGAAATTTGAATTCCGCCAGTTGTTTGAGTTGGGTGGGTTTGCGATGAAAGCACATGAGTGTTTGTGACAATTCCATCATTATTCAAAGCAAGTCCCGCAACGCTAATGCTTGAAAATTGGTCCGAATTAACATTTATTTCGCCAATTTGATAATCAACGATGAGATTTTTGATTGTTGTTATTTCGCTGATTGTGTTAAAGAGAGCGACGTCCAAAGTTTGATTTTCACCAAGATTTAGTGAAGTTATTATGATTTTGTGATTATTTCCGTCAAGACTTCTGATTTTTGAAGTGTCGGAATAAAGCACATGGTCACCAATTTCAATATCGCTTGTGAGAATATAATCTTGTGCATCGTTTTGTTCAAATATTGCATTGAAGTCTTCAAGTGAGCCGATTGGCATTGGTTTGTCTTCGTTTGAGTAGTTTGTCACAACGACATCAAATTCATAGGTTATGGAATATATTTCAGTCGAGTTCGTCGTGCTTGACGATGAAACTTTGAGTTTTATTTTTTGAATTCCAGTTTTAAGTCCAGTCGCCGTGGTGAACAAATAATTTTTGTTCGAGTCAAAGTTGTCTTCAAACTTTATGTATTCATTCTGGGCAAAAGCATATCCATCGTCATTATAGATTGCAAAAGAGTGGTCGCCATTTTCATCAACATACATAAATGATTTTTCGTATGTATATGCCGAACCCTTATCGCCGAAAGTTGTGAAATATTGATATTTTTTGAAGGCATTAATTTTGTTATTCAGGTCGTCAACCGCTTTTATATCGTCATCGTCATTTGTGAACGCTTGAGGTTGAGAAATGTCATACGAAAAGTCAAATTTTGTCTTCACGCTGACCTTTGAACTATATTTGTCTGTTCCGTTTGTGAGAACGACTTTGTTGACAACAAAATCAAGAACGCGAACAACAAGAATTGTTGTTTTCTTTTCACGAACACCGTTAACCTCGCGCGAGACAACAACTTCAATTCTAACAACATCATTTTTGTCGTTTGTGAACTTTGAGCCGACAAAAATTGGACAACTATAAACATATTGATTTTGTGTTCCGAGATTTTTGGTCTCAATCAATGTTTTTTGACCGACATATGCTCTTTCATAGATATTTTTTTGCTTGTCTGCTTCGTCATTTGCGTATATTTCAACATCGCCTTCGCCAACAACCGTGATGGTCATGTCTTTTGATGTTCCGCGACCCATGACAATGTAGTCTTTTTGTCCTTCGACCTCAACGCGAGCTGATGGAATAAATTTTGCGGCAAGGAAAACATGTTGTTCGATTGGATTTGGGTCGTCTTTAGTTTTGTATGCACGAACAACGAGTTCAAAAGTAAGTTCTTCGGGGATGTCTGAAGCAACTTGAGTCTTCACATAAATTGTTCCATTCGAAATCATTGTGTATCCAACAACAATGCCGTTTTCAGTTCTGTTGTAATCTGAATTTTGTTGAACCATTGTGAATTCAGCAAGTCCTGTTCCACTTCTTTGATAGAGTTGAAGTTTTACAGTGCTGTTTTGATTTGGAATGGATTCAATTTCAACATGGGATATTTCACTATATGTTGGGAACAAGTTAACTTCAAGAAGTCCAACTTGACCAGGCGCCAAAGCATTTGATGGGGAAGTGTTTGCAACAAGAACTTCTTTGTCACCTTTTACTGTCGACTCTCCATAATAGTGAGAATAATCAATTCTTTGAAGTGATTGAGGAAGAAGTTTGATTGAAACATCAATTGGAGCAATGGCAAATGTGGTAAATTCTTCTTCGTTTGCATAAATGCGGATATAATAGTCGCCGCTTATTTGAGTTGTTCTGTTCTTTAGACTGATTGTGAGTTTTATATCAAACGTTCTAAAGCCAGTTGGCTCTCCTGCTGCATTTTTTTCAATAATTGGTTCACTTGCGTTTGAATATTCAATCAAGAAATAGTCGTCAGTGAGATTTACACCCGACATATTATAAATTTCGTATTTTATTGCCTTGTTGTTGTATTTTTCATTCAAAACCTCATCAGAAACATCGGTTTTTAACTGAACACCAAGTTCGATTGTGTCAATCGGTTCCATTTCAAAACTATATTGAGAAACGGACATGTTTTCGGCACCATTATAGACAACAACCTTGAAAGTTCTTGAGAAATAATTTGGAAGCATTGGTTTTATTTCTTCAAACTGTTCATACAAGGTTATGCCGCTGAAATCCAATGAACAAACAAAGTTGTCAATGGTTTGTTTCTCATCAAATCTCAAAAGGTAAAGTCCCAGTTCTTTCGCATCGATTTCACTAGCATAGTCAATTTTGAGGTCAAGCATCTTGAATGAGATTTCTCTATCAACAAGAATAATTGAAGACGAAACTTTTGAATAGAGTGCTTGAGTGTAGGTGCGTTTGAGATAAATTATCGAGCCATCAGTTAGTGCGCCAGTTGGGTCAAGACTCGATGAAGATGCAAAAATATTGAAATCTCTGATTGGATAACTCGTGAATATATCAAGCGAGAATGTCAATTCAGGATTGAGTTTTGAAGTGATTGTGAGCGTTTGTTTTCCAAGTCCCAAAACATTGATGTTGAGTCCGCTCATTGAAAGCGCACTGCCTTCGGAAAGCGAATAATAGAACATGTCTGGCGACGAACTTGCATTGTATGGCAAAATTTCAAAAGTGAGCAAATCATAAATTGAAATGCTGTTATATTGATTGAGTTTTGCTTTTTCAGCCGAAGTCATTGGGGAAACTTGAGATTCATAACGATAGAGCAAAACTTGATTTTCATTGAGTTTTAAATATGAATTTGAATTTTTTGGCTCTTTGATCGAAATATTCATGCTTTCTGGTTTAACCTCGGCAGAAATTTCACGAAGATATGGATTTTGTGAGTCAAGATATATTTTCCATATGGTTGCTTTTTCATATGTGCAAGAAATATCCCAATCAGTCTTGAGCCAATCGGCAACTGTTTTTTCGGTTGCGGCTGTGCCAGAATAACAACTAATCGCAGAGTTGAGTCTTTCGTCATCAAGAACACAAAAACATTTTTTTATTGTTCCATAGTTGAAATTTGCAAAAGTTGTGTCTGAAAAGCAGTTTTCAATGCCTGCTGAAGAATTGTTGATGTAAACAAAGCCCGTCACCAAATCAGTTGAATGCAGAGCAGAAAAACTTTTTTGAATTGATCCCGAATTTGTGTGAACAAACCCACCAACAAAGGCGAAGTCTGAATCGGCAAACGATGAATTAGATTTGTATGAGTGAATATATGAGCGCAAAATTTTGCCGCCTTCCAAGTTTTCGACACAAACTCCCGCAAGTCTTGCCCCAGCATCAAAAACTGATGCGAGTTTGATTGAATTTTCGCCAACAAGAAGAGTTGCACAAACTTCCAATGTTCCAGCATTTGAAAGTGTGATGCCGGCCGCTTGATTTGATGCGGTGATTGAACCCATAAAGAAGCAGTTGTATATTTCACCCGAATTTGAGAGTGCAATTCCTGCAAATTTTTCTCCGTCAAAAATCACTTCGCTTGTCACATTGTAAATCTTGCCAAAATTGGTTGCAACAATGCTCAATGCGCCTTTCCAGTTGCCTTTTGCCACAACATTGTTTATGTGTCCTTCATTTTTTCCAACCAAAACGCCATTTTCACCAAACATTTCAATGTCGCAATCAATTTCCAAATCCTCAAGCATTCCAGTTTTTGAAAGTGTTTGAATAAATGTTCTATCAAATCCACTCAAAACAACTCGATTTTGTGAATTATATCCATATAGTCCGCCAGAAAAGTTATCAAAACTGATTCCACTGACATCAAGGTCACAGTAAATTTTGTAGTGCTTTTTTGTGTCAATATTTTGCAATTCTTCTTTTGAGTTGATTCTTATTGCTGTGTCTTTGCTCGTTCCATTTGCAATGGTTGTTGGAATGAGAATGATGTTTTTGCCCTCAATTCCGACAGGTTGATACTCACCCGTCAAAGAGTTCTCTTGAAAACAATCTTCAGCAGCAATTCTGACATATCCGCTGAGTCCAACACCAGCAGGAATTGTCATGACTCCATCAGCAGATATTTTGATGTCGCCAATAATATTTCCCGCTTTGTCAATAAAGTCATATTTGAGTTTTGTGTTATATGCATCGTTTGGGAAAGCCACAGCATTGATGACAAATGTCTTTGTCGTGTCGTCAGTGTTCTCAATATAGATGCTATCTCCGATGCCGTTGACACTGATATCGCTGACAGTTTTTGCATCAAGAATTGTTATTGAAAGAGTTTGAGTATAAGTTCTGTTCAGTTCTTTTATTGTTGCAAGAATTGAAATTGTTCCAGCATAGCGTTTTGTTGCGTAAACAATCAAATTTTCTTCGTCGAACTGAAAGTATTCGCCACTTTTGTCATAATCCCAAACAATGCTGTTTGCATATGTTGCATCAATTGGGAAAACTGAAAGTTGAACTTTTGTCATTGTGAGATCTTTGTTGAAAATACCAACACTTTTCAGAGAGTAGAGGGTTGCATAGTTTGACGACATCACAACCGAACGAATTGGCTTGTATCCTTGAACAACAAAATACTTGTAAATCGGCTCAAGTTCAGTTTCTTCATTATTAACAATTCCAACTGGAATATATTTTGCGCGAACAACAGAATATCCAACCTTCAGAGCAACAATTTTTTTGTATCCCAAAAGTTGAGAATAGTCCAACACTCCAACAGATGTTGAAGTGACCAAGTTTGGATAATCATAACTCGATAGAGCAAACTCTGGAAAACTTTCGGTTTCGAAATACGAAAATTCCACGCGATAATTTGCATCACTTGGCGAAATGTTTTCTTCGAGAGCAATCGCACCGCCCAGCGACACCGCAACAGACCTGAGTTCACCGTCAACAATTTGCCTGTCTCCAACAACCGAATTTTCGTTTGGGCTTGGCGCAGACAAAACGACATTCTCAAGAGCGTTGATTACTTTGATTTGTTTTGTTATTTCAATTCCGTTTTCAGAATAAACCTTTATTTTGTAGTTCCCAACCTTTTGGGCATAAGCGACAAATCGAAGAGTCAAGCCCTCTTCTGTTTGAGACTTTGTCGTCATTGTCGAAAAAGACAATCCGTCAATTTCTTCAACGTGAATTTTTGTTATATCAATATTTGCCGGGCTGACGTCAAGCAAGATTTCAGCAGAGTTTTGTGTTGAATTGAGTTGGAGATTGATTTGCTCGTCATCAACAAATCTCATTTCTGTTATTCCAGAAAGAACATTGAATTTCAACACTTTTGAAAGAGAAGCATTTGTTTGTGGGTCAACAAATTTTGTCTGAAGCAAAACTTCAAAAGAACCAGTTTTTACGCCGCTTCTTGCTCTTGCATAAATAACTTCATTGACATTTATTTCATCGCCCTCAAACAATTCCTCGCCATTGTTTCTGAAAAATTGAAGATACTCGAAGGCATCAACGAGATTATCTTTGTTGAGAAGCATCATTTTTGAGTTGTTTGGAGAAACAGAAGTTGGCAGAACTCCAAATTGAAGTTTCTGCCCTTTTTTTGCCATTGAATAAAAGTTGTAAAGAGTGAACTCATTCAAGTCGTCTTGATCGTTGACGAGAATTGTTTTTGGCGCGAGTTCATATGCAACTGAAATCGGCAAGAGTTGTTTGTTTAAATCAAATCCAACATAACTCACAACAAAACTCAAACTTGTTTTTGCTCCAGAAGAAACAGTGTCAGCAAATCGAACAGAGAAGAAAAAATCCGTGTATTCAACTTGTCCATTTGCTTGATATGTCTTTATTGACGAAAGTTTTTTGATTGAAAGTCTTGAGTTGCTTTGATGGTTTACATCGACTTCTCTTGAAGAATAAACGCGGACAACAATTTCTTTTTCACTTTCTGAAATTAAGTTGGAAATTATGTTGAGCTCTTCGAGTTTGTCATATGTGAGCATTGATTCATTTTTTTCAAAAACTAAAATATCTCCATCATCAAACTTCGACTGAGTTGATTGAGTTTGCTTGTCAATCTCAACGAACTCATTCAAGACAACGAGTTTGATTTCTTTTGGCGCAATATCGGAATTTGCCGACGATTGAACATTCAAAACGATTTCGTCTTGATTTGAATCTTTTGACACTTTCAAAACATTGTCTTCAATTTGAATTCCTTCGATGTCTTGATTTGCCGCAAAAGAAACAACAAAATCAGTTTGAGTTGTGTTTGTTGGTTCAAGATTCAAATGTTTCTCAACATCAATCTTCCATTCCCCTCCACGAACAACAGTGAATTGTCCAGATTTGACAGAAAAGTTTTTGATTGGTTGAATTATGTTGACGACAAAATTTTTTGTCACACCACCTTCAAGTGTTCTCGCTTCAATGTTGACTTTTCCAGGCGCAAGTGCTTTGAGAGTTATGTAGTTTATTCCATTTTTGTAGTCTTGGGAGATTTTGACAAGTTTGTCATTATCCGGCGAAAAACTCAATCTTCCACCATTTTCATCACTGTTCCCCGTCACTTTTGCTTCAATTGTGATTGAGTCGTTTTCACTCTCGCCGAGCACAATTTCATAACTCGACTCCATTTCAATCGACAAGTTGTCATATTTACTCTTGCAGCCAACCAAACAAACCGGCATGACCGCAATCAATATCAAAGCAAATAGTGCAAAAAACTTTTTCATCAATAACTCCCCTACAAAGTTTTGTTCTATATGAAGAATTTTATAATTTTTAATCTTTTGTTGTCAAATTATTTACATTATTATTTGCATAAATATTTAATTTAATTATATATAATTAATGCCGACTTTTTGCTGATTGCAAATATCAAAAATTTATTTGCAAAATTGATCGTATTTTGCTATTCTTTGGGCATGAAAGAAATCATGCAAGGGCTGACAAAAGCGTGCAAACTCTACAACCCGATTGAAGAAGGAGACAAAATCTGTGTTGGACTATCTGGAGGAAAGGATAGTCTTGTTCTTTTGCAAGCGCTAAAAAAACTTCAAGCAAAAATCAAAACAAAATTTGAGATTTGCGCCCTGACAATCGACCTTTCTTCGGGCAAGCAAGATTGGTCAAAAATCACTGAATTTTGCAACAGTTTGGGCGTTGAACACACAATCATAACCACGGACATTTTTGAGGTTGTTTTTGATATCAGAAAAGAAAAAAATCCATGCTCACTTTGTGCCAAAATGCGAAAAGGAGTGCTATATAGCACAGCAAAAAAAATGGGCTGCAACAAAGTTGCCTTTGCCCATCATGCCGACGATCTCATTGAGACACTTTTTATGTCAATGCTATTCGAAGGACGACTCAACACATTTCACCCAAAAATCTATTTATCTCGCTCCGACATCACTCTAATTCGCCCACTGATTTTGGTCCCAGAAGAATACATAATCAAACAAGCAACAAACATGCCAATTCAAAAAAATCCTTGTCCGATGGACAAAACAAGCAAGCGCAGCGAGGCAAAAAAACTCGTTGAATACATGTCAAAAATGGCACCTTTTGGAAAAGAAAGATTGATTTCATCAATCATTGAAACCGAAAGATATAACCTCTTTGACAAAATCCAAAATAATTAATAATTTATTTATTTTCATAAAAAAATTAATAAAAAATTCAAAAATAAGCGATTTTTTTAATTTTTTTATTAAATTTTTAATTATTTTTATTTTAATTTTAATTTATTTTTCTGAATTTTTATATTTGATTTTTGTGGCCAGTCCCCCGCGCAAATGTTTTTCCTCAAAGTTGTTTTCAAGCACAAGTCTAACCTTGTCAAAAAGCGCCCCGTCAACCCTTTTCAGTCTTTTTGACACATCAACATGAACAGTGCTTTTTGAATATGAGAACTGCTTTGCGGCCTGCCTTATTGTCGCATTGTTTTCGTATATATATTGCCCCAATATTTTGCATCTTTCAACCAAATCCTCTCGCATTTTCCCTCCAATGCAAGATATGGCGAAAAATGTCGAGATATGCAAAAATCCATAAAAAAACAAGCACAAATTTGTGCTTGCTTATTTTTTACTTTCCTTCAATCATCTTTATTATGTCTGATACAGTTTTGATGTTAACCGCGATTTCGTCTGAAATTGTGGTTGAAAACTCATCTTCAAATGCCATTAAAAGTTCAACCATATCGAGTGAATCAGCACCCAAGTCTTCAACAAGTCTTGAATCTTCAGTGATTTTTTCAACAGGGATATTAAGTTGCGAAGAGATGATTTCTTTTACTTTCTCTAAGACCATGTCGACCTCCAACACAATACTATATCACAAGCGTGTTGGATTTGTCCACAAAATTCGACTATTTGTTTGAAAGTTCAAGATAGGAAGAAGGATCAACAATTTGTGCATCTTTTGAAAGTGAGAAATGCAAGTGGTCACCTTGAGCCATTTCGTTTGCACCTGTCGATGATATTTCGCCAAGGTTTTGTCCCGCGCTCACATTGTCTCCTTGTTTGACAAGACTGTCCGCAAGAGAAGAATATGTTGAAACAAAACCGTTTTTATGCTCAATTTCAATCATAGTTCCATTCGCGTAAGTCTTTTCAACTTTTCTCACAGTTCCTTCAAGACAAGCAACCGCCATGTTTGACGTTTCACTAACGAGGTCAACTGCTTTGTGTGACTCCCATTGTTTGAGTGTTGAGTTATACATAAGGTCTGTTGACGAAAAACCTTTCATAACTTGAGCGCCTTCAAGTGGAAGATTGAACACAAGTGGTGTTGTATCGACATCGACAACTGGCTCCTGGGCGACATTTGTGTTCGACTCAACTTTTGATAGACTGAGTGTCAATGTGAGGATTATTGCAACCGCCAAACACCCCGCCAAAATGTAAAACCCAAACTTCTTAAAAAATTTTTTTGTCTTTGTGCTGTTTTTTTCCATTTTTTACCTCCAAACGAATTATTGACATAATTTTTGCATCTATACATCAATACGAACCCAAAATCACAGGAAATCCAATATAAACATACCCATTGTTTATTGCAATCTCGCAATTTATTCTTTCTTTGCCAACAAACACGAATTTATCGCCATACTTTGCTTCGCCATAAAATGTTTTTAGCCCATCAGAAAACTCATAGTGTTTTTTTGAACGAAAACCCAAAATTTTGCAAATTTGTTCATATGTATAATCTTTCGCACTCACCTTCACACTTTCTCCACCAACCTCATCTTTTTTGAATGTTAATTCATTCATTTGCGAAATATCGCATTGAATGATTTGACCGGCACCATTTTTTATCACTTTTGCAAACGGAGGAATGTTTTCCGCACTTTGAGAGTTAAGATACAAACAATATTCCCCCCTCAAACTTTGAAGCGCCATATTTGAAGGTTTTTTATATGAAAACACAAAACAAAGACACAGCAATACAAACAAAAAAACAAACATTCTCTTCATGCAAGAATGTTTGCCACTTTTATTAATTTTATACTACGCGTTTAAAAGTCCAGTCCTTTTGATGAGCCCCACCACCATTCCGCTGTCATACGCCAAAGATAGCGCTTTGAAAAGGTCGTATAAATCTTCACCGCAAAGATAACTTTCAACCATGAAATTTTCAAAATTGAGTATGTTGTTTTTTGTGACAAGCGAATTTTTTGCCAAATTTTGTTTCACGGCATTAATTTTTTGGAAAAAAAGTTTGTTTTTATGATAGTAATACTCATTTTCAACATTTTTGAAACTCGTTCTTTTCATGGAAAACTTGTTCGAAAGTTTTTGCAAATCACTCGGAACATATGGTTCAAAAAGTTGAATATGTTTAATTTGATAAAATTCATAATAAAACTTTTGCATGGTTAACGAAGATATATAGCATAGTTCGCCAAATGATTTTTGCGTGTGTTTTTTTATCAATAGGCGCGAAAGCAAGTTCGCCATTTTGATTAAATGCAAATATTCAATTTGAGAATCTCTCAAGATATATGAGATTTCAATGACATAATCTTGAAGCTTCAAATTTTTTTCGTCCTCGTTTTTTATTTCAGCCAATTCATTTTTCATTTGAATTATTGTTTGTTTTAATTCTTCCAGATCAAAAGGAGTGTTTTGTCCAAATATCATCTTATAAAAATATAGGTCGTCAACCATTGTTGCGAGTGAGCACAAAAACATTTCAGTCTGTTCAAATTTTTTCGAGTCGAAATTTTTGACCCAACCCTCATCAATAAAGACCTTTGAATGGGCAAATGCATAGTCAAATTCAACCTTTTCACCGTTCTCAATCACAACAAACGGATTAAACATTGACATATTGGAAAAACTTGACGCAACAAAAACACTTTGACAAAAATATTTTTTTGCCAAAAGTTTTGTCGCATCAGAGCATGCTCCCCCGCCAATGCCAACAACCAAATCATATGCTCTTGATTTTGACGAGTAAATTTCCGCAATCATTTGACGAGATATAAACGGAGTTCTGTCAAGTGTCAAAGTCGAAAAAACACAACCCGCTTTGTTTAATTTGTTCACTATCTGCGACAAGTGGTCTTTTTTTGCCTGACTTGAAAAAACACACAGAACTCTTTTCTTAAAAAAATTTTGAGAAAGATAGTTTCCAAATTCTCTGATTGCATTTTTCTGATAAATTATATTATTATAAAATGGTTCCATACCCTCTCCAAACGAGTATTATTTTATCAAAATATCCTCACAAAGAAAGGGGAAAGGTGTCGAGAATTGTTGCATTAATATGAAAAAAATAATAATTTTTTTTATTTATAAAATAATATAATTATGAAAAAAATCAGATTTTTTACATTATTTTGTTCATTTTTTTGTATTTTTTTAATATTTTTGATTCAAAAACCAGTTTTTGCAGAAGGCGACCAAAATCAAAATTTGGTGAAATATTCTGGAGAGGTCAAACATGTTTTCACTCATTGTCTTCTCAGTGACCCATCTCTTGCTCTCTCTCCCAAAAACCCAATGGCAAAAGATTATGCTCGCGATTGCATAACAAAAGACGAATTCAAATCGATTTTGCACCACTTGTATCAAAACAACTATATTTTGATTGACCCTCATGAGTTGTTTGAACTAAAGGACTCTCAAATTTGTTTAAAACAATTATTCATTCCACAAAACAAAAAACCTCTGATTTTTTCTTTTGACGATGTGAATTATGACCACAAAAAAATGGGAAAAGGCATGGTTGACAAACTTGTTTTGGACAGTCGCGGAGAAATTGCAACTCAAACAAATAAAAATGGAAAAGACATCATTTCGCACGACAATGAATTTGTTCCAATCCTCAACTCTTTCGTAAATTGTCACCCTGATTTTTCACTTAATGGCGCAAAAGGCGTTTTATGTTTGACAGGTTATGACGGAATATTGGGATATCGCACTCAATCAAAAAACACCAAAAATCGAGCACAAGAAATTGACGAATGCAAAAAAGTTGTCAAAAAGCTCAAGCAAGATGGTTGGAGTTTTGCTTGTCACTCATATGGACATTATCATATGAAAAAAATCGGAATCAATCAGTTCAAGCAAGAACTTGAGTCATGGAATCGTGAAGTCGTGCCACTCATCGGCAAGACGGACATCTATGTGTATCCTTATGGGGAATGGGAAATCTTGGACACTTATGGAAACATCTCCGAAAAGCATCGGCTTTTGGTTGATGACGGCTTCAAGCTTTTTTGCGGCGTTGGAGTCAAAAGCTTTATGTCTATGTTTCCTCGGGGAGTTGATAAAAAAGAACAAATTTTGTTTATGGATCGCTGCCCTCTCGATGGATACACAATAAAAAATAAAGGAAAAGATCTTGCCGACCTTTTCCCCTATAAAAGCGTTTTGGATTGGAATTATCGCAAATAATTATCTGTTTTTTGCTCTTTCCTTGAATATGTCATTCATTTTTCCATACACTTCTTCAACCCAACCTTGAGGTGCATCTTTGAAGTCAGAGTTGTCTGCTCTGATTTGAGCAGGGTTTGGATATACCGCCAAAACTTCAACCTTGACAGTTATTTCTTTTTTTGCATATTCATTTGACGTTGAAGCATTTATTCTTATTGAGTTAATCAGTTTTTCGTTTTGTCCGGGTTCAAGAACTTTCTTGTAGTATAACATCACATCTTTCCCGCATCGGATATAATTCCCGCCAGTATATTCCAAATCGTCTGTTCGATAAATTTGATTGACATCATAAATTCCAACATCAATTATATCTGAACAATCTTCGCCAGAATCAGTAAATTTTGCTGTCACCCTGATGCCAAGTGCAACAATATCATAATTGATTTCTTCTGTGTCTGCCTTGACAAGAACTTCGATTGGACGAATGAGAAGCAAATTATCTCCAGGCATTCTATCTTCACTTCTTTGCAGGTTAAAATCAACATCAATCGCAACATTATCATAGAATTCCGGCACATATTCAGTTTTGTTTTTAACAATGAAATAAGTTGCCGAAACAGTTCCAGCAAATAGAAGCAAAAGCAACAACAACAGCAACAAACGTCTCCATTTTCTCTTTTGCCTTTGTTTGTCTTGATCGCTGAGTCCCGCTTTATAACTCTTTTCAATGACCTCATCGCGATTTAGAATCGCAGCGGCATTGTCATCATCTTCACATTGAAGTTGAGCAATTTCAACCTCTTCTTCCAAAGTTAGTTTTGCATTGTCTTCTGGGTTTGTCTGGACATTTTTTTCAGGCGAATTTGAATCAACCAAACCTTCTGGCTTATCTTTTTGTTCAACTTCTTCTTTTTTTGTTTTGGTTTTTGAGGGTTGTGTGTTCAAGTCAGGATTTGAAGGGCTTGCTGGTTTTGGAGATTTTTCACTCAAAGCAGAACCAGCAGCTTTTGGGGGTCTTGGTGGCTTCGGTGGTTTTGGTGGAACGCCTGCTTGTGGTGGTGGAGGTGGCGGAGTTCGTTTTTTTGCTGATTGCGAAAAAGAACCGCCAGAGTTTTTATCCTCTGGTGAAACGCCAGCAGACTTAACGTTTTTTATTTTATCTTCATCCACGCCCGCTTGTTCTCCCCCTCAGATTTTCAGGCATAAATTACCTTATTTTCATTCTATTTCCAAACGCGGATTAAGTCAAACAAAAAAGGGCTTTTGCCCTCTTTTATTTTTAACCATGTCAAGTTCCACTGCCATAAGTCGTTATCCAATCGGCCGGAGCTGTTGTCCAAATCACTTTTGCCGCTCCATTTGCATGCTGGATTGCTTCAACAACAATGCTGATTGTGTTTGTTTTGTTGGCGTCTTCATTGGTCAGTGATGTTGGAACTTCAACTTGTGTGACGAAATCAACAGTGTCGCCTGCCGAAATTGTCCCAGCATAGTAATAATAATCATCAGTGTTCAATGTCCAACTTGAAGCGGTTGTCGCCATGACCGGAGCAGATAGTCCAGCATCGTTGGAAATGGTTAATTTCGCCCTTAAAACGGCTTTTGATGTCCCTGCTGGTGCTGTGACTTGAATTGCTTGGTCATAAACATCTCCAGGCATTGCAGCATCAGAAAAGGTCAATGTTGCCACGCTTGCGCCACCTTGAGTGATGTCAATGTTGACAGGTCCACCAGTCGTGATATCTCCGGTTGCAGTGTCAGTCCCTTGAAAATATGCACCAGATATTCCGAGAATGAACGACAAGAGCAAAAGCACGCTGAGCGCAACAATAATCCAAATCGCAATTTTGTTTTTTCTCTTTTGAGTTGGAGTTTGAATTTCTTTTTCTTTCATAAAAAATCACCTCAAATTTATTTTGAGGCGATATTATTTTTTTATTCATTTATTTTTTTGTTTTTTTAGTTTCCTGCTTTTAAACTGACTTAATTGTTCGGCTTTGAATTTTTCACTTTCGGTTTCAAGTTCATTTTTCTTCTTTTGCCATTTATATTTTTTATCTCCAATCGCATAGTCATAAATCATTATTATTATGCCTTGGAAAATATAGCCGTAGTATGTCAGAATTCTCCAAAGCAATAGTGCCCAGAAGAGTTTTCCTCCAACAAAGAAAGAAGCAAACAATGTTGTGAACGAAAGTTCAGCCGCTCCCGTTCCACCAGGAAGCGGAATGAAAGACGAAGCCAAATCAATCATGACGCAACGGACCAAAATCGTGCTCCACATTCCCACCTCATATCCGGCGAATGTGCAATAAATAAAGAATGGGATTGTGTAGTTGAGCAAATAACTAGCACCCGTTGCCAGCAGCCCCAATATAAAAGTTTTTGGAGTCTTTACATAATATTTTATGCTTGATTGAAAATCGTCAACAACTTTGATGACATTGTTATAGGTCTTGTCATAATTCTTGACCAATTTCATTTTATGCCCAAGTTTTATGACTCCGCCAACAAGTTTTGTTCCGATTTTTCTATTGATTGAAATAAGCAAAACCAAAAAGATGACGCTGAAGTTAAGGACATATCCAATCCAACTCGCAGCCGACACAACTGTTGTTGCAACACCACCGCCAAGACTTCCAGAAAAAGTCGAAAACAAAACACACGTGAAGAAGATAACTGCTGTCAGTTGAGTAAAAACATATCTTCCCATTGGAACTGCAACAGATTGAGCCGCAGTCAAACCATGTTTTTTTAAGTAATAAATTTGAAATGGTTGTCCGCCCGTTGAAAGCGGAGTCACGCAGTCATAATATCTGCCAATCTGTGCGGTTTTATATGAGAGCGCGAAATGCCTCTTTTTTGTTGAGTCGTGAACGAATATCTCAATTCTAATCGCCTCAAGTATTGTCATCACACCAAATGTTGCAAAACACACAAGCAAAAACCACCAATTTATTCCGCCCTCCAAAACCTCGCTGAGCGGAACCATGTTGTTGCCTTTGATTTGAGTTATGATAATCACTGCGACAATGACAATATTAATGAGCATTAATATCAGACTGCCCCAACGCTTCTTCTTTGATTTTCTGCCCGCAACGGCCTCTTCAGCTTCGTTTATTTGTTCCTCTTCGTTTTGGACCGGAGATGCATTCTTGCGCTGTTTTTCCGCCTCGCTTATTGCCTCTTCAATGTTTATTTGAACACCTTCGGACAAATTTGTATGATCGAGAGCGACATTTTGTTCGGTTTGAGTCGGAGTTGATGCATTTTGTTCATCACGAGAAAAAGGTGCATGACAATTTTCTGCCACTGCACTTTTTTCTTCTATTTGTTGTTCATCACGAACAATGATTTCTTTTTTCTTTATTTTCATCAACCAAGCAAATCTTTATATGCCTTTTTATAAACTTTTATTGTTGAACCTTGCTTTAATGATTGAAGGTATGCGCTTTCAAAAACTGAATATGAATCGCTAAACACTTCATCATATAATTTGTCAAAAATTGTTTTGTTGTTGCAAACATTGAGCAATGTGTCATAGAGAACTTTTATATCCGCATTTTTAAGTTCAAATTCATTTGCATTATCCGGATTGATATCAAACAAGTTTTTAACTTCGCCACAATACATCAAGATGTGAACGCCATATTCACTTGGAACAATGCCGCTGATGTCGCCGACATTTCCCAAAATCTCTTGATTTTCCGCATTTGGTCGGTGAAGCTGTCTTGCGGCGTTCGTGAAGCTTTCAACCATGCTTGATTTTTCGTCGCCAACAACATAAGAATATTCTTTGTTGTTGAGTCCAGTGTCTTCATTATATTTATATAGATATTGTCTGAATATTTCTGTTTTTTCTTCTTGCGATTTTCCAGCCATATCAGCATTGAGCGAAGAAAGAATGTCTTTTACCAAAACCTTGTCTTCGGTTGCATTGCCTTCATCGTCATAAACTGTTGCTTCCATTTTTGCAACAATCGCTTCAAGCGCCATGTCATATTCTTTTTGGCTGATATAACCTTGATTCATTTGTTCTTTGAGGTCGTCAACTTTTGCTTGTTCTTCAGAATTAAACTTGACCAAGAAATGTGAAACATAGAAGAATTTGCCTTGTGCGCTTTCAGGAACATAATACATGTTTTCAGCACTATTCAAAATATCGGTCGCAAAATCACCCGAGCCAACACTATACTTGGTGTAGGCAGAAATAAGTTTTTCTTTAAAAGCATTCAAAATTTGGTCAACTGAAACACTGGTGTCTTTCACGAGGTGTTTTTTGAGTTTTGCAAGATAATAACTCTCTTCAATTTGTTTATAAACACGATTTATTGCACGATTAAGAACGGCATCGTCTGAATAGGCATTTTCACCCTCAAAAGTTCTGCCCTCTTCATTCTTTTTGAGCGCTTTGATATATCTCTTCAGCGCTTCTTTTGAAACATCTTCGCGAGAAATTGTGCGGTAGTTTGTCAAAAATTTGTCGGCACCACCTTCAATGATTTCAACGTCTGCAAGTTCATCTTCTTCAGGAATTGTTTTGATTTCCCAAACACCCTCTTCATTTTGAACAAGAGTTGCCTTTTTCTCATATGGAGAATATGCTGTGGAAGTTGAACTCGAGTCACTTGTTCCTGCAGTTTCATTTTTTGTGTCGTCGTCTTTGATTCCCCAATCAACCTTGACCGCACTTTCATAGTCTGCCAGAATTTCGTTCATGGTGTCATATGTGTCTTTCCAACATTTGCTTGTTTCCTTGTCCGAAAGAGTTGGATAAATTTCTTTTGCCTTCTTAAGCATGATTTTTTTGTTTATGAGAAGGTCAATGCAATATTCAACCGCTTGTTCATTTGTGTAGCCATAGCCATTGACAAGTGTTGAGGCATATTGATTATACATCGTCAAAAGTTCTTCTTTTGTCACGACAATGTCGTCATCAACAGTCGCGACCGTTCTTGACAAATATCTATCTTGATTGAGTGTCCAAAGTCCGCACCCCGTCATCAAAAGGCACGCACAAATAACCAGACACAATACTCCAAAAATTCTTTTTTTCACAATTTTCTCCAAAGCATATAATTTCATGTCTTTGAGCATCGCTCAAATATTAATCTATTCTATACTATAATAAAATTAAAATCAATCAAAAACGCAAATATTTTGACTTACATTTTCGACAAAAATCCAAGCAAGAAATTGAGTTTTTCTTCACATGAAGCATGCGGAATGTTCACTTCAATTATTGGCAATGGTGAAAATTTTAATACGCAGAACTTGTTGTAAGCACTGACGACATCAACCACATTTTGCTCAATAATTTTCTCTTTTTCATAGAAAAATATGGAAAAATTTGAATTATTTATAAAAATTCTTGAAATTTCATGCTTTTCAGCGAGATTTTTAACAACCGCAAGACGCAGCAAATTTTTTGCAGGAACGGCAAGTTCTCCGAACGAATTTTCAAGTTGCCCCTCAAGTTCTCGCATCTGTTCAACGCTCGTCAGTTCACTTATTGAATTGTAAATTTTTATTCGCAAATCTTCTTCGCCAATATAATCCGGCTCGATATATGCCTCGACTGCAATGTCAAGTTTGACATCTCGTTTTGGTTTTTCGTGCTCGCCAGAGAGTTCACCGACCGCATCTTTGAGGATTTTGCAATATAGGTCATATCCAACTTTTTGCATTTGTCCGTGCTGTTCTTTTCCCAAAACATTGCCAGCTCCACGGATTTCAAGGTCTCGCATCGCAATTTTAAACCCGCTTCCAAGTTCTCGAAATTGCATTATTGCCTCAAGTCTCTTGAATGCTTGCTCGGTCAATTTTTTCCCGCCGTCAAATGTGAAATATGCATACGCGAGTCTGTTTCCTCTGCCAATTCTCCCGCGAAGTTGATAGAGTTGAGAAAGTCCCAGTCGGTCACTATCCAAAACAAACAACGTGTTGGCAAGCGGCAAATCAATGCCATTTTCAATGAGAGTTGTGCTGATAAAGACTTGATACTCGCGATTATATAGTTTGAAGATTGCTTGTTCAAGCAGTTTTTCGTCCATTTGTCCGTGTGCGACGCCAACATCAACACCTGGAAGAAGATTTTTGACAAATGCGGCAAATTCATTAATTTTGTCAACGCGATTATACACAATCAAAATTTGACCGCCACGCGCAATTTCTTTGAGACATGCATCTTTCAGAAGCATTGGCGAAAACTCTGTGACATAGGTTTGCACAGGAAGTCTATCCTTTGGCGGCGTTGAAAGAATGCTGATGTCTCGTATTCCACTGAGTGACATATGGAGTGTTCGCGGGATTGGAGTTGCGGAAAGAGCGAGCACATCAACATCGTTCTTAAGTTTTTTGATTTTTTCCTTGTCTGCAACCCCAAAACGTTGCTCTTCGTCCAAAATCAAGAGTCCCAAATCCTTGAACTCAACGTCTTTTCCCAGCAGTCTATGTGTGCCGCAAATGACATCAATCTCGCCGCGCTTCAATTTTTCCAAAATCTCTTTTTGCTGCTTGGGTGTCTTAAACCTGTTGAGGACTTCAACACGACACATAAAATCTTTAAAACGGTTTTGACACGTGTTGAAATGTTGTTGAGAAAGTATTGTTGTTGGACACATAAAGGCGACTTGTTTGCCATCAATCACCGCCTTGTATGCAGCACGCATGGCAACCTCTGTTTTTCCATATCCAACATCTCCACAAAGCAGTCGATCCATGATTTTTGTTGACTGCATGTCCTTTTTTATTTCATTGGTTGCAACAATTTGATCTTCTGTTTCGTCATATGGAAATGCCTCTTCAAATGCCGCCTGCAAATATCCATCTTCGCTAAATTTGAAGCCGTGTTTTTGCTCGCGAGCAGAATAGAGTTTGACGAGTTCGCCAGCCATTTCTTTGACGCTTTTATAAACTTTTTCCTTTGCTTTTCGAAATTCAAGACCGCCAATCTTGTTTAGTTTTGGCTCTGCCTCACCTCCAAGATATGCCGAAATCGAATTTGCTTGTTCACTTGGAACATAAAGTCTGTCCCCGCCCTTATATTCGATGATGAAATAATCTTTATAGACTGATGAAAGTTTTAATTTTTCAATTCCAACACATTTTCCAATCCCGTGAGTGACATGAACAACATAATCTCCCACCTTTGGAAGATAAAAAACCTTTTTCTTGTTGGCGACTGCAAAATTCGTTGATTTTTTTATCAAATCAGGTGTCGCGATTGCAACAAAGTTTTCATCTGCAAATCCAACCGAAATTGAAAGCGTTTGATTTGACAAAAATATGCCTTTGCTTGAAGACTGCGAAAAATCATCAAAATATAATCCATTTTCAAGCATATAATTTTTTAGATTTTCACAAGATGTTTTTCCGCCTGCAAAAAGAACAACAAACTTGCCCTTTTCTTTATATATTTTTAAATCACAAAGAAGTGACGAAAAGTCAAAAGTATATTTGTTTGTCATTGCCTTTTGAAAGTCAATTTCAATATCGCGCTTTTCTTCGATGATATTATCAAAAAACAGGCAATGAGGAATGCTTGAAAAAATTTCGCTTTCTGTGAGCAGAAAATCTTTATGTTCTTTGAGAAGTTCTCCGCCTTCAACCAGACTCAAAAATCCCGAAAAGAATTCAGAGGTCGCCCCAGTGATTGCATCTTTGATTTTTTTTGTTTCGTCAAATGCAAAAACCTCATCTGTGCAAATTGTTGCAATTGTGTCGTGAAAACCAATTAGATATGGCTGCATGAATGCAGGCATGCAAAAGTTGTTTTCAACAATGTTTATTGCGCCCGACAGGTTCTCGTCAAGTCTAGAATTTTGAACATTTTTTGATTTTTGTTCAAATAATTTTGATAAAACTGCGTTTTTTTGCTCTTTTTCAAGAAAAAATATGCTTGTCGGGTGAAAATAATATTTGTCAACATTCTTAATTAATGACAGAGTTGTCTTGTCGCAAATTTTTATTTTTTCAACGACATCATCAAAAAATTCAATTCGAACAAGAGTTTCATCACCGCATGCACAAACTTCAATCGTGTCCCCACGAACACAAAATTCGCCAATATTCCCTCGTCCTTCCGCTCGAGAAAAACCAAAGTGAATGAGCATGTTTTCAAAGTCTTTTTGACGCACCTCATCGTCCACCTTGAGACAAAATTGATTTTCAAAAAGTTTTGTTCGCGAAGGCAAGCGTTGAGTCAAAAAAGAAGGCAAAACAATCAAGGCAAAAACTTCATCATTCAAAAAATCATATAGTTTGTTGAGTGCATCAAACTGAATGTCATCAATTTTGCCCATCGTGAGAACAGGACTTGTTATCGCCGAATATATTATCCGACTTGATATCCCAAAATCGTCAAGAACTTTTTGTGTCGCATTTGCCTCTATGAGGTCACTTGCCACATAAACAAACTTTTTGCCAAGAGATGACAAAACAACCGCCTTTTCTCCGCTTGAAAGGCCGCTTATGTTTATATCTTTTATTCCACAATTTTGTCTTATTTTTTGAAACTTTGGCGTCTCAAACAAGTGTTCAAAATAGCAAGACACATTATTTGACATTGATTTTCTCCAACAAAATTTGAACTCCCTTTTCAATCGCAGGTTCAATCAATTTCATGCTTTCGTCGTCAATTTTTGAAAGAACATAGTCCGCAAGATTCATGTCGGGATTTTTTGAAATTCCAATTCGAATGCGATTAAAATCCTCGCCAACAAGTCCGACAATGCTCCTCAGCCCGTTGTGTGTTCCCGCGCTTCCTCGCTCACGAAATCTCACCTTGCCTTTGTCTTGGTCGATGTCGTCAACAAAAACAAAAACATCGCGTGGAGAAACTTTATATTTTGTCATAAGTGCCAAAACACTTTCGCCCGACGCATTCATAAAAGTTTCGGGCTTTGCAATAATCACTTTTTCGCCACAAAGCAAAGCGTGAAAAGTTTGTGCTTTGCCCTCTTTTTTTTGTTTGACATTTTCGCAATAATTTTTCAACAAAAAATCCACTGACATAAAGCCAATGTTGTGATAAGTTCTCTCATATTCTCGTCCAGGATTCCCCAGTCCAAAAACAAGTTTCATTTTCGCCTCACGTGGATTTTTTTATTATATTCTCATATGGTCCAACAACCTGCCTGTCTTTTATTCTGCTTTCAGAAACAAAACTTGCAATAATTTTGCAATTCTCGCCAATAATGCTGTTTTCAATTATATTTCCGCTCTCGAGTTTGCAGTTTGGATATATCATGGTCATTCCACGAATGACATTGTTTGGTTCAATCACCGTTCCTTCGCCAATGATTGAATCGCAGTCGATGAATGTTGTGTTTGGGTCAACAATTTGAACTCCTTGGGTCATGTGAAAGTCCAAAATTCTGTTTTTGATTATATCGGACACAAATGCAACTTGCTTTTGATTGTAGCAAGTGATGAAATCTTCTTCCTCAAAATATTCAGTCTGCATTGCGGCAATCTCTGTCGCACTCCTGACATATTCAGTATTGAATATAAATCCGCGTGTGAGCCGCATAACATTGATGTCTCTGCTTCGCGCAAACATAAAAATTTCTTCAATAGTCGATTTTTGAAGAAGAGGTGTGTCAGAATAGAAAACTGCCGTAAACTTTGTGTCCTCAAGATGAGGTTTTATGAGTGACAAAATGTTGCTCTCGGGAGAGCAAGCAACAGTTTTTGTGTTATATCCCTCGCAAGCAAGTGCAACCCACTGCCACATTTTTTTGCCATAAATATTTATCTCATATGGTTTGAGCACACCTTTGAAAGCGGGGTTTTTTGCGAGCAAAATAATGACGGTGAAATCCCCATATCCACTCGTGTCCATCGCTTTTTTTGTTTGCGCTTTTCCAAAAATGATGTCGTCTGTCAAAATTCCATTTTCAGACATACTTTCTTTTTCCAAAGTCATTGTTTCCATGCAAAAATTATAACACAACAAAAATATCTTGGTCAACATAAAAAAAGATGTGATTTTTGCTCTTTAATCACATCTTTTCTTTTTTACATGAGTTTTTGGCCACTTTCGGAGGAAACGACTTGAAGAATGTTCTCTTCCACTCCGGTTTCAGCATTTATATAAATGAAATAGATTGAACCGAGATAGTCGCATTTAAATTCATAGCACAAAACTTCGCGATTGTAGTCAAGTGGCACAAGGCAAAGCTTTGATGTCTGAATGTTATATCCATTTTCTATTGTGTTTTTTGCTTCACTTGATGAAATTTTTGCAGCTCCAATTGTTCGATTTGTGTGATTTGTGAAATATGCGCTCGCATCAATTCCCGCGATGTTTCCTGTGGATTTATCAACTTTGACCTTGATTAAATCGGGATAGAGAATAACATCGTTTTGAATTGGGGCAAGATTGAAATATGCTTCTCCATCTTTTTCGTCACTCCAAACAACTTCAAGTTCTCCAAAATCTGAATTTTTTGCAAAGTCAAGTGCCGCATTTTTTGCTTGATCAAAATCAATGTTTGAAGTTTTTGTTGCAATTCCCCCGCTCAATGTGAGAAGGTGCCCACCAACTTCGGTTATTTGCGCAACTCGATTTGAGCCCTCAAGATAGAATGAAAAGTCATGAGTTTTGAATTTTCCATTTGTTTGACCAAGGTATTTCAAATTTTCAAGATTTTTGTCCTTATAAATTTGTCGCAAATTGTTTTCCGCGGTCATTGAATCAATGCTTTCTCCAACAAGACCTTTGATTTCAACATTTGTCACAGAATCCGAAAAAGGTCCATCATAAATCATTGAAGGGTATTCAATGTCGTCAGTTTTGACTTGACGAAGGTCATTTGTGAGATTGTTGAAATCTCCCTCAAAATTCTTGCTTGCTTTGAGAATTGAATAACCGCCCGAAAGTTTTTTTGTGAAATTTTCAAGATTAAATTTGATTTCTTTTATCGCCTGATGGAGTTCGCCGACCTTTTGTTTTTGTTCTGGGGTTAGTTTGTTCGTTTTTTCAATCGATGTTTCCAAAGATGACATATATCCATAAAATTGATTAATAAACTTGATTGATTCGTTAATCCCGCCCGCCGACACCGGCAAGATGTTAAGATTTTCTTGCGCCGCTTTGGCATTGGCGGAAATTTCTTTTACAAGTTTTTTCTGATAGTCGCCTGAACTTGACGCCATGAGTTTTGAAAGTTTGTTTTCAGCATTATTGATGTTGTCTTCAAGGTCATAGTAGGAGCGTTGATAAACATATTCCAAGCTTGACCCATATGCGTTCATTTTGTTTGTGTTGATGAATAATGCCAAAACTGCCGCAATCATGAGGGCTGCAAACACTGCTGTCAGCACAATAAAAACTATTGTGGTTGATTTTTTTGTTCTTGTTTGTGTTTTTGCTTCCATTGTCCCCTCCTATATCGCAAACACGTGTTTGCCAATGGTGACAACTGTTTGCCTTGAGAAAATCCACTTGCTTGTGGCGGTTGCTGGATTATAATAATACAAGCACCCATAGGTCGGGTCCCAACCGTTGAGCGCGTCTTGCGCCGCCTGATAAGCGGTTGAGTTTGGTTCCAAATTAATCTGCCCATCATTAACCGCAGTGAAAGCCCATGGTTGATAGATTACACCCGAAATCGTGTTGGGAAAAGCGGGGTCTTTCACACGATTCAAAATCACAGCAGCAACTGCGACTTGTCCAACATATGGCTCGCCTCTCGCCTCTGCATGAACGCATTTTGCAAGGAGATAGAGGTCGCTCGATGTCGCAGAATTAAAATTGAGACCAAGAGCTGCAATCGTCTTTGGTCCAGCAATTCCATCAGCAACAAGACCGTTTGCCTTTTGAAAAGCAATAACAGCACTCCTTGTTGCATTTCCATAAATTCCATCAACTGCGCCAGAATAATATCCCAAATCCTTTAATTTTTGTTGAATTTGTTTGTTTTGCGAGGTTGTTGCAACTTGACTGATTGTGTTGATATTATTGTTGTTGACATTGTCAACACTGACAATGCAACCCACCAACACCACCGCAAAAAGCAGCAGCACGGCAAATAAAATACTATTTCGTCTTTTCATGTTTCCTCCCGACCAAGAATTTTGTTTATTATGTGCAAAATTTTGGATTTATACACAACTCCTTCTCCTGTCGGGTTGGTTGACACAAAACATAACGGAGGATATACAACACACCACCAATTATCGCCCTTTGCTTGTCCAAGTTCCAAAATCAACGCATCATAAAAGCCCTCGTCAAGCGTGAGGTCTTGATAACTTCTCGTCGGAAAATATTCATTGCAAAGTTTTGCATGAGAAGAATAAGAAAAACCATTTTGTTTGAGAATTGAGTCGGCGACCGCTTCAATTCCTTGAAAATTTTTTTGCAAAGCACTCTCGGCCTGTTCTTTTGTTTCGCAGTCGCAAAGGATTGGAATGAGATATTCAACCACTTTATCCTTTATTATATATTTTACATTTTGGTCAACATCAAGGTTTGAATTGGCACGAATATGTATTCTCAAATACTCTTCATTCGGTTCGGTCTTTTTTGTTGAAAACAAAACAAAAGTCACCCCAATGACAACAATCAACACTGCAATAACAACTTTTCTCATAAAAAATAACCCCTCTTTTGGCTTGCCAAAAAGGCAAGCTTTTTTCAAGAAGGATTATTGACTCTATTATTTTATTTATACTCTAAAAGTTTATACTTTTCTTTCTATAGCATACAATTTTTTCTTCTCCCGTCATGACTTGAGGAAGTTCGGGATTAAATTTGGCGAGAGTCTCAACATCTTCAACCATTTCTTTCGCGATATCCCAAAGTGTTTGCCCTGCGGTTGCAAAATATATTTCCATCGCACCTGTTTTTGGTGGAAGTTCATCTTGGAGTTCAACTTTGGTGATTGCGGCACCGGTTTGAGTTGAATATACCCCAACATAGGTTTTGACTTCTGCCTCAACAAAAATGTCTTTTCCTCGTTTTGCAACAACATCGACATTATCAACTGCACACTTCACATCAATCATTGCGCCATCAATTTCTTCAATGCGTTGTTTGACCTCATATGGGATTTCGACTTCAATGGACTCAATGCTTGAATTTTCATCATTGAGATATAGCACTGTTGTCTGCATTGTCCCTTGAATAACAATTTCATCGTCTTGGACATAGGACGCAACCACTTTTAACATGTTGGCGGAGTTTTCAAGCACTTTGTCAATTCTTGGAGTGTTGTCTCCAGCCGTCACTGTGCCATCAATTTTATTTTGGAAAAACATCTGTTTTTGAGGTGCGAGATATTCATAAGAGTTTGTTGAAACAAGTGTTGTGTGAGTTAATGAATACACATCTTCAATGGTCTCAAAATCAAATTTCTCAAAAGCGCATATTTGGACATTGGCCTCGCGATTTACAACAATTTTTGTCCCCTCTTCATTTTGTTCAAGTGTGTTTGTGACACCATCGTAATTTAGCGATATAAACTGATCGATGAGACTGTCTTTTGTGACACCTCCAACCTCGAGTTCTTCACCAAATTGATGAACGAATGACGCGCTTTTTAGTTTTGGTTCAACATCGTCCTCAACATAGAGAACATCAACCAAATCTTCGCCACAAAGTGACACATAACCGTTTCCCGCTTGAACATCTTTGCAAATTGTTTGAACATCGACTCTTAACACTTTTTTGATTTTGTCTTTTAAATCAAATGTCAAGGTGTCGGATAATTTTTGATTGGAGGTCTTTGTGAGTCTTGTGGCACTGTTATGCGACATTTTTACACAGCAGTCATCGTTGGAACTTGCAACTTCAAGTTCGGTTTGAGGATAACCCAAAACATTGATTGTTGAAGTGACGACAAATCTAACCTCATCTTCACTGACGCCATCGATTTGACAATCTTCAATTTCCGCTGTCGCGACCGTGTAGATGCTTGGCTCAAAATCCCCTTCAACTTTGGTCGAAAAAGCAAAAGCACTGGTTGCCGAAGCAATTTCGTCATTTTCGCTCTTATATAAGATGTCAATAATGACTTTCCCCGAAACATTGGCTTCTTTAACAAGCGGTTCGCAGCCCGTCACTTCGACTTTTGCTGACGACATCAATAAGCCAACAACTTTTTGTTCCATTGATGAAATTCTGCATTCAATATTATTTTGAACGCTTCCAAGCATTCTTTTGTTTACGACTGAAATTTTTTGGTTTGTTTCTGCCACAATAAAAACCCTCCACACATTTGACTTTGTAATAATGTATAGAGGATTTTTTGTTTTTAGAACCAAAAATTAAAAATTATTTTGTTGATACTTTCACATCGCCACACAAAACATCTGAATATGAAAATGTTTGTATGCTGTTTGTTTGGGTCTCATCTGTTTTAACTGTGAATACACTTGGATAACAAGAGTCAATGGTCGCCACCATTTTTTCAATCCTTTTTCTTCCGCGATTGATTGTAAGTTTCACATTCTCGCCTTTTAGTGCAAGGATTTGGTCTTTCACCTCTGAAAGCGATAACAAATTTTTTTTCATTTTTCACCTCAAACAATTTTTGCCAAAAAAGTTGAGATTTAAACACACTAAAAAATCCCTTTGCGGGATTAATTAGTCATCGATATCTTCATCGTCTTCATCTTCTTCGTCAAGGTCGTCATCGTCTGCGGGGTCAAACTCCAAGTCATCATCGTCTTCGTCTTCATCTTCTTCGTCGTCTTCGTCAGAATCTTCATCAAAGTCGTCTTCAAGTTCCAAAGGAAGATCGTCCGAACCCATCAAATCATCATCGTCGTCGGCATCATGAACTTGAGTGAGATCATCGTCATCATCTTCTTCATAGCCGTCTGTGTCTTTGGCATTGATATATTCGTCCCACTCGTCATTCTCATATTCGTCACCTTGAAAATTTGAGTCAAGAGAGCGTTCTTTTGCGCAAGTTGCACACATGATTTCGTCAGGTTGAATATAGTTTGTTTTGCAAACTGGGCAATACTCGAGGTCGAGTTCGTCAAGTTCACTTGTTCCATCAAGTTCGCTTTTGCAAACCGAACAAAGTTTTTCACCTTTTTTGATGTAGTTGAGTTCGCATCTTGGACATCTGACATATACTGGTTTTGCTGCCATAAACACCTCTTTAAAAAATGTTTTATTATATTGGTTTTTATGTTGAGATAATATCAATTTTAAATATAATATGCAACTATTTTTAATATGTTATAAAAATTTTTTTAAAAAGGTTTTTTATATTTTCAAACTTCATCAAAAATAATGTGTTTATGCCCCTTCAATCAACATTTTGTCAGCGACAAGAGCAATAAACTCACCGTTGGTTGGTTTTTCGTTGGAATTATACACTTTGAGACCAAAAATTGAGTTTATATTTTCAATCTTGCCCCGATTCCATGCAACCTCAATCGCATGTCTTATTGCGCGCTCAACCTTGCTTGAAGAAGTTGAATATTTGTCTGCAATGGTCGGATACAATTTTTTGGTTATTGAATTTATGATTTCTGGACTGTCAATCGCGAGTTTTATCGCCTCACGCAAAAACTGATAACCTTTTATGTGAGCCGGTATGCCAACCGTAATAAAGATGTTGGAAATTTTTTCTTCAAGCTGGCGACTGCCCATTTTGTTTACATTGCTTTGTGGTGTCTTGTTCTCAACAAGTTCCAAAGCCCTTTTCTCAATGACAGCGCAGTTGATTGGTTTGGCAATAAAATAGTTCGCCCCCAGCATTGTCGCTTTTGTCACAAATCCATCATGAGTTAGGTTTGATTCAATGATGAATTTTGATGTGATGTTGGCATGCTTTTTTGCCTCCTCCAAAACTTCAAATCCGTCAATCCCCGTCAGGACAACGTCCATCACAACAACGTCAACACTGTTATTTAGAATTGTGTCCAGAACTTCTTGGCCGTCGCTTGACGAACCCACAATTTCAAATCTGTCAGATTTTGAAAAATGATTCACGAGCATATTCCTCGATTCCTCACTCGCATCAGCAATCAAAATTTTTACTTTTTGTTTTTTTGTTTCCATTTTTTCCTCCATGTTTTTTCTACGAGGAAAGAATATCACGAATTTGTGCCAAAAAATATAAAATCGGTTGTTTTATTTTTTACTCTTTTGCCAAATTTGTGTGATATGTGTAGAATATTGTCGAATATATTTATAAATTGAAATAAAACATTAAAATTTAAAATAAAAAAAAGAATTTTAAAAACAACACAAATAAAAAAACAACTCGTTTTATTGAGTTGTTTTGTTTTCTATTCTTTGTCTGAATCAATCAATGTTCCAATTTGAGTTGCACCTGTTTGCCCGCCAACAGACCCATATGTGTCAATCAAAAATGAATAATTTGATTTATATTCTTTTACGCTTCCCAGCATTATCAAATATCTTCCATCATAATCAAACTTGTCGCCAAGAGTTTGTTCGTCTGTGTTTTCGAATATTGTGGTTGCCGACTTGTCTTTTGTTGAAATCGCCAAAATATTTGAATTTGCATCTTTTGCAATGAGCACATCTTGGTCTTGTGAGATAATGGTCAAATCTTTGTCACTCAAAGCATCGGCTGGGATAACCGAATCGGTGAGTTTTTGCAGATAGAATTTTGAATTGTATTTCACAACGACTCCAAGTTCTTCGCCACTTTCACCTTTTCCAAGTGGAATAAATGAGTCAACAGCAACATAAGAATGTCGAAGTTCGCTTGAAAAACTGCTGTCTGAAGAATAATAACAATCCCCTTTTTTGTAGAAAAGTCTTCCACCCTCAACATTTGTGACTTGAGTTGTTGTGTTTATATTTGAAGAAATGATTGTTTTTTGACCTGAAACAATATCATATTTTTCCAAAATGTTTCCGCCAATGCCCTCATTCTTTCCTTCTTGTTCATTTCTTGAACGCGAGTAAAACAAAAATCCGTCAAGCGAAGAGTCGAGTGTTTTTTGTGCATTTTCAGAATAGCAGGTTTTGTCTCGTGATGTTGCAAAACTCGTCACACCTTCTGCAACAACAGTCACTTTGTTTTTGTTGCTTATTTCAATTTGAGAAAGTTTTGAGCCATCATAAACAAAAGCATAAATTTTGCCGTCAACTTCTTTCATTGAGAATGCCCCGGAAGAGTATTGTTCAGGTGTGAATATTTCTGTTAGTTTTGAACCATCAAACTTGATTGAACAAAGAGTGATGATGTCGCTCCTGATTTCACCAGTGTCATCTTTTTTTGTGTTTGGCGACAAAAAGTATAATCTATCTCCAAAAATATATAGGTCGGAATATTCAAATCCGCCAACTTTTGAAACGAGTTGTTTTTTATCTGTCAAAACACCATTTTGAAGTTTTGCAACATAAATTGAAGAAACTTCAACTTGTCCCTCTTTGTTTGCATGCGTTTGTTTTGTTGTTTCGTTGCTTTCATATCCATTAACATAATAGATATAATCACCTTTGATGACCGAAAGTCCTCCATTGCCATAAACTGGGTCGTTTTGATTTGGTGTTGGCGTTGATGAAGAACAACCTGCAAACAACGCGATTGTTGCAAAAAGCATCATGACCAAAACGGGTATAAACTTTTTCATTTTCTCTCCATTTGTAAGTATGAACTTACTCAAAAATCATAAACATTATTTTAAGTATAAATAAATAATAAGTCAATTAATTAAAACAATTAATTAATAGTTGCCAACAACACAAGAAGCAACTCTCTCCAGCTCTTTTTTGACAAAATCTTCATGATATTCGTTTTTCAACATGCAAGCAATGGTTGAAATTGATGCAAGTCCTTCAAAGTTGCCACCCATTCCAAATATCGACTTTGTCAGTTGTGTCCCGTTCACTTGATGTTGACCAATGGATTCAAAATACATTTTCATTGTTTCAAGCAATCCCATTGTGTCATACATGATTACGACAACATCTTTATGGTCGCAAGCAAGTGATTGTGCGTGATTTAGTGCATTGATAATTGTGTTGTAAGAACCTTTTAGTCCGTCTCCAAATCTCGATATAAAAAGTTCAATGTTTGGATTTGTCACACAAGAAAATAATTCTGGAGGTGTTTCACACCCACAAACAACAACGCGAAAACCTTTTTCAGCTTGTGTTTTTGCATAGTCAATTATGGTTGACATATGTGCCCTGTCATCAAACACAGCAATCGCACGGCCACCCTTGTTCATTTGTTCTCCAAACATAATGTCCATTGCCACATTTGGCAGACTCAATTTTCCCAAGTCAACCGGTTCAATTCTCTTGCCCGCCTCATATTGCTCGCCATTAACGCGAATAATTTTGTTTGCAATGGCATAGTTATTTTCTTCGTATTTTTCAATTTTTGTTTGAACAAAATCGCCAACTCTGAGCGCATATTCATCTGCAAAAGCATCGGTCACATAAACCAATAAATCTTTTTTGAAACAATTTCTGCTTTGAGACCAAAAATAGAAATGATTTGCATCGGTTTTTCTCAAATATCCGTTTGCAAAATCTTCTTCGTCAAATGATTGAACGTTGGTTTTGAAAATAAGCTTTTTCAAATTCAATTCTTCCTCGCTCAAATCTTTTGATTCTTCGTGAATCAAAGCAGAAATGTCATGAGGAATAAAAAATGCAGAAATGTCGCCCGCTTGACGCGTCAAAGACTTTGGTGGTCTGCCAATTTTGTTTGTGTTGACCCCCTTCATTTGTCCACTTTGAATCAATTTGATTTCTTCTTTTAGTTGCCCAATTTTTTTTGTTGTTGGACTTTTTACGCCCAATTTTCTTGCAAGTTCTCTCAATTCATAGACGCCAAGTTCGTCAATATTTAAATCTGTTTTCATCTCACATCTCTTTTTTTAAAAATATGGTCATTTTTTACAATATCATATTCAATCAATAAAGTCAACGAGATATTGACTAGATTTATGAGCATTTTTTGTTATGACTTTCATTGATAAGACGCATGCCTCATCGTTCAAAATGCTTGCACAGCGGTTTTTCTCACCGCGCTCAAGACTATCCACCACACATTTTGCAAATTTTATCGCCAAAATTCTGTCAGCAACAGTTGGCGCTCCACCTCTTTGAATGTAGCCAAGATTTATTGACCTAAACTCAATATTTGTGTTTTCCTCCAAATATTTGGCCAATTTTTCAATTTCAAGCACGTGTTCTTGAACAATAATTATCGGAGTTTTGTCGCCCGCATTGAGTTTTTTGTTGAGTTTTTGCAAAATATGTTCAAAATTTAAATCACTTTCAGGTGTCAAAATCATTGTTGCACCCACTGCAAGACCGCAGGCAACAGCAATGTCCGAACAATCTCTTCCCATTGTTTCAACAACCATTCCTCTGTCCATCGTTGCCATGGTTTGCTCAATCATATCAATCGCCGAGACTGCATTGTTTATCGCGGTGTCAAAGCCCAAACTTTTTTCTGAAATCATGACATCATTGTCAATGGTTGCAGGAATGAATGTCACATTGACTCCGGCATCATTGAGTTCTTTCACGCCCTTGAGCGTTCCATCTCCTCCAATGGCAACGACTGCATCAAATTTATGTTTTTTAAAAACTTTGACCGCTTTTTTTACGCCCGCTTCGGACTTAAACTCGGGACAGCGATAACTTTTTAGGAAACTGCCGCCCAAATAACTGATGTTTTGCACGCTCTCTTGCGTGAGTGGAATAAAGTTCTCTTCCAAAAGCCCTTTATAACCAAACATAATTCCGACAACCTTATGCCCTTTTCTGCAAAGAGATGTCACAAGTCGTGCCACACACGTGTTCATTCCTGGGGCGTCTCCGCCACTTGTCAAAATCCCAATTTTCATACTCACCTCACAACAACATTTTTTTCGCCAAGTTCACCAATAAGTTCATTAACAAGTCCGTCATTAATTTTGACATTTCGATTTTTCAGCATAAACACCGAACCCGACGGCTCATCTTTGACGACAATTTGACTGGTTCCCGGATATGATGACAAAATTCCTTCGACCTTGTTATAAACATTTTTGTCATTCACATTGAATTTTAAATATAATTTTTGCTCTTTTGGCTGTTCTTCAACAATATCAGTCGTCACTGGAGCATTTGTCGCAAAACTGATTTTCTCTGCGATGATGACTGGATTCTGCCCTTCACGAAGAGAAAGTTTCCCGTCAATTTTGATGAATTGGTCTTCTTTGAGACTATGTTTATATTTTGCATAGTTGTTTGCAAATAACATGCAATCAAATGAACCATAGAGATCTTCAATTGTCAGAATTCCCATTTCTTTGTTGGTCATTTTTGTGACGACTTTTTTTATTGATGAAACAAGTCCGCCGCAGGTCACATGCATGTTGTCGACAATCCCGTTGTCTTGGAATTTATCTTCGCCCTCAATTTGATTGTCTTCATCAACCGTTTCGCCATCATCTTCAGATTCAAGATTTGCAATCATGTCCGATGTGAAATTAAAGTTTTTATACTCATCAATATAGTCGTCAAGCGGACTGCCAGAAATATAAATGCCAACGACTTCTTTTTCAAATTTCAAAAAAGCTTCTTTGTTATATTCTTTTATCCTTGGATATTGAATTTCGTCAAATTCAACTGCACTCACAAGAGTTGGGTCATCAAATAAAGAAAATTGTCCAGTCTCGCGGTTCTTCTTGTCTTTTGCAACACGGTCAACAACCATGTCATAAACCTGCATCAGTTGAGAACGGAATTTGCCAAAGCAATCAAACGCACCACTCAAAATCAAACTTTCAAGACAACGTTTGTTGAGTGCTTGTGGGTCAACTCGTTTTGCAAAATCCATAAAGTCTTTGAATTCTCCGCCACGATTGCGCTCATCAATGATTGAATCAATAACGCCAAGTCCAACATTTTTGAGGGCAGCAAGTCCAAATCTAATCTTTCCGTCACGAACAGAAAAACCTGTCATGCTCTTGTTTATGTCTGGTGGCAAAATTTCAATGCCCTCGCTTCTGGCATATGTGACATAGTTTTTGATTTCGTCGATATTTGTTATTCTGTTGTTGAGAACCGCCGTCAAGAATTCTGGTTCATAATAGCATTTGAGATATGCGGTTTGATAGGTTATCAAACTATATGCCGCAGCATGCGACTTGTTGAAAGCATATTGGGCAAACTTTTCCATTTGGTCCCAAACCTTGATTGCAACATCTTCTGGAACACCGCGTTTGACCGCACCATCAATGGCCGGCTTGCCATTTTGAGCGGGCTTTCCATAGAGGAAAACTTGCTTTTCTGCCTTCATGGCATCAACCTTTTTCTTTCCCATCATACGTCGAACCATGTCGGCTTGTCCAAGAGTGTAGCCAGCCATATCTTGGCAAATTCTCATAACTTGTTCCTGATAAACAATGCAACCATATGTGACATTGAGGATATTCTCAAGAATTGGGTGGTCATATTTGACATCTTCTGGATGATGTTTGTTGTGAGTGTAAGTCGGAATTGAATCCATTGGCCCCGGACGATAGAGCGACACACCCGCAGTGATATCTTCAATGCAAGTTGGGCGAAGTTGCTTCAAAAACTTTTGAAAACCCGCACTTTCAATTTGGAAAATTGCTTTTGTGTTTCCGCTTGAAATGAGTTTGTAGACTTCTGGGTCATCATAACCCAGTTTCATAAAGTCAACATCAACTCCATGATTTTGTTTGATATATTCAATCGCCTTTTGAATATCATTCAAGTTCCTCAACCCCAAAAAGTCCATTTTGAGGTGTCCAAGACGCTCAATATCGGTCATGGAATATTGTGTTGTGATGTCGTCGCCATTTCGACTGAGCGGCATAAATTTTTCAAGGTCGTCACTTCCAATAACAACTCCGCAAGCATGTGTCGAGCATTGTCTGGGCATTCCTTCGAGTTTCATGGCAATGTCAACAACTTTTTTGATGTCTGGATTTGAGTTATATGTTTCGACAAGTTCAGGAATGGCGTAGTTTGGTTCGCCTTGCTCGCTCTTGTAAAATCCAAAGCATTTTTTGATGACATCGTGATGTTTTGCAGGAATGTTTGGAATGTTTTTTGTCACCTTGTCGAGTTCAGAATATGGCACACGCAAAACACGTCCGACATCTTTTATTGCGTTTTTTGCAGCCATTGTGCCAAATGTGACAATTTTGACGACGCGTTTTTCGCCATATTTTTGGCGGACATATTCAATGACATCTCCACGTCTGTCATCGGCAAAATCAACGTCAAAGTCGGGTGCAGTCACACGTTCTTCATGCAAAAATCGCTCAAATAGCAAATCAAATTTGAGTGGGTCAATGTTTGTGATTCCAATCGCGTATGCGACAATGCTTCCCGCGCCGCTGCCTCGACCAGGCCCAACTGGCACACCCATGTTTCGTGCTGCATTAATGTAATCCCAAACAGTCAAAAAGTATTCAACAAAACCTTGACGTTTGATGAGTGCGAGTTCGCGCTCTGCTCGGTCAATGATTGGTTGCGTCACTTCTGGATATTTTTTTGCAAGTCCGTCAAACACCATTTTACGCATAAACTCATAGTTGTCTTGTCCGTCTGGTGCATGATATTGAGGGAAAAGATAGATGTTTTTGTCAATATCTTTGAATGTAAAATTGCATTTGTCGGCAATTTCAAGTGTGTTTTTGATTGCCTCGGGATTATCTGGAAAAAGTGCTGCCATTTGGTCGCCAGATTTGAGATAGAATTCGTCGGTTTCAAACTTGAGACGGTCTGGGTCATCAACTGTTTTTTGCATTTGAACGCACATCAAAACATCTTGAACAACACTGTCCTCTTTGTTGATGTAGTGCACGTCGTTTGTCGCAACAGTTTTGACGCCATGGCGACGAGCGATGTCCACGAGCATTGGATAGACCCTTTTTTCGTCTTCAAGTCCATGGTCTTGAACTTCAACATAAAAATCCTCTCCAAACATCTCTTTCATGTTTTCAACAAACTTGTCCGCCTCTTCCATTTGCCCCGAAAGAAGAAGTTGTGGCAAAGTCCCCGCAAGACATGCCGAAAGACAAATCAATCCTTTGCGATATTGGTTGAGAGTTTTGTAGTCGATTCTTGGTTTGTAATAATAGCCATCGCGAAAAGCAATGGTGTTTAGCATACAAATGTTTTTATATCCTTCTTCGTTTTTGACAAGCAAAATGAGGTGACGAAGTTTTGGCTTTCCAGATTTTTGATGAAGGTCATCTGCAACATAAAACTCGCAGCCAAAAATTGGCTTTATGTCGCCAACTTTGTTGCATTCATCAAAAAGTGCGATGGTGCCATACATATTGCCGTGGTCAGTGATGGCGATTGCCCTCATTCCCATGTCTTTGGCAGTTTTGACGACCTTGCCAATTCTTGCCGCCCCGTCAAGCAAACTATATTCAGTGTGTAGATGCAAATGAACAAAATCTTCCATATCAAAATTCCTCGTCAGTGTTTGGTGTTTTTTAATTTTTCTGCAATGCTAATGATTTTTCTAAATCGATGATTAAGACCACTTTTGGTGAGTTTTATTGTGCTGAGTTTGAGCAAGTCTTCAAGAGACTCTTCTTGGTTTGCAAGTCTCAAAAGTGCGACTTCCTCAAGGTCTTGGGAAAGCGTTTCAAGTCCGACTGTTTCTTGAATGTATTTTATTGCTTCAAGTTGACGCAAACTCGCCTCAACAGTTTTTGCAATGTTTGATGAAATGCAGTTTGTTTCGCGATTAATTTTGTTGCGCATTTCACGAGTGATAATCTCGTTTTGGAGCGCCAAAACACCGTCATACGCATCGACCAAAGCCAAAACATCGCTGATTTGGTTTGCTTCTTTGAGATACAAAACATATATGCTTTTTCTCTCGGAAATTTTTGGATTGAGGTCATAGGTTCGCAGAAGTTTGTCGATGTTGTTCAAAAAATCAATGCTGTGAGATGTAAATTCCAAATGATAACCGCTCGAAGTCTTTTTTGTCGCCTCAACAGAAAGTTTGATGTTTGATGTCGCACACCCAACAAATGCACCTTTGACAAAAGCTTTTTTGCAGCAATCCCCTTGTGTGACAAAATCCGGAATGTTCACAGCGACAACCGGACTCCCGTCCTCGCCCCGCTCCAAGACTCCGCAATCAAGCAAAATTTCTTCAGACTTGTCTTTTGGAAAAGAGATTTCATAATACACGCGCTTGTTTATCGCATAGTCATCGGTTATTTCAAGAGTGCAATAGTCTCCATAAAGCGTTTGCAAAATTTTGTTGCAAAAATCATAGACCTCAACGATGTCTGTGTTTATTGTCGCAACATAATGCTTGTCAGATATGCTTATCTCCCCACAAGCATGCAAAAGCCCACACAAAAACGCCAGAGAACAACAATCGTTCTCCAGTGGCGATTTCAACACTTCAAGTTTGCATGAATGAGAAAATGACATTTTATCTTCCTTTGTGAAAAATTGGGAATTTGTTTATATTGACGACACGGTCAAGCGGAATTTCAAGGCGACGAATGAGATTTGTTGCTCTGTTGCATTCACCGACCGCATCTGGCGTGTGCGCATCGGAGTCGATAATAAACTTCACCCCTTCTTCCGCCATTTTAACAATTTCGTCATCGGTGAATAAAATTCTTTTTCCGTTAAGTTCAATGAATGTTCCGACTTGTTTTGCAGCGCGCGCAACTTCCATTGTGTCAACCTTCATTCCATAATTCAAATGTGTTATGACATCAATTCTGTTCTTTTCAAAAGCACGAAGATATATTGCCGTGTTGTTTTCAACAAGTTTTTTGCTTGGAGCCCAAATGCCAGTGAGCATATTGCGATAGAACATTGGGAACTTGTCCGAAAAACGAGTCGCACGAACAAAATTATGATGTCCAACGAGCAATATATCCATTTTTGAATAATCTTCACTTGTCACATCAATATTGCCCTGCCTGTCCACAAAGTTGCCCTCAACCCCATAAAGGATTTTCACACCTGTTTGCTTCTCGGCGCTTTTTATATCTCGCAAAATATTTGAAACATCTTGCCTTTTCACGCCATATAGCGTGTGTCCAAAGCCATGGTCGGTTATGGCAATTTCTTTGAGCCCTTTGCTTTGGGCAACTTTGGCATTGTCAAGAATCGTCCCCTTGCCATGACTATATTGAGTGTGTGTGTGATAATCTCCAAACAAAATCATCTTAATCCCCCAAGACTTGAATTTCAAGTTCCAATTTTTGTTTATAGTTATTATAAACCAAGTCTTGTATATAAGATACCAAATTAAGAAAATCTTGGCAAGTCGCCGAGCCCAAATTTACAATAAATCCTGCATGAATTTTTGACACCATTGCTTCACCGATTTGTTTTCCTTTGAGCCCGAGTTCGTCGATTGATTTTGCTGGAATAAAATCTCCCGAGCGTCTGAATACACTTCCAGCCGAGCGAAAAGAATATGGCTGACTTTGTTTTCGTCTTTCAAAAAAATCGTTTTGCTTTGCCAAAATTATTTCGGGGTTTTGATGCTGCAATTTGAAACAAACTCGCAAAATTATCGCAAAATTATGCAAAAATATTGAATTTCTGTATGAAAAATTGCATTTTTTATTAAAATATTTTTTTATTTTGTTGTTTTCCAAAACTTCAACCCACAAAACACTGTCGCCAACACTTCCTCCAAATGCCCCGGCATTCATCTTTATGCAACCCCCCACGCTTCCAGGAATGCCATATGAGAACTCAAGCCCTCCAAGCGAAAATTCCAAAAGTTTTTTGCCCAAAACAAACATATTGACGCCAGCACCAACAAACACCTTTTCTCCACTTTTTTCAATTTTTCGAAAATCTCCTGCAAGTCTTATAACAACACCGCAAAAGCCACAATCTTTGCCGACAATGTTGGTGCCATTCCCCAAAACAATATATGGCAAATTTTGTTCTTGCAAATAGCGAACGACATCTTTCAGTTCTTCAACATTTCGCACATCGCACAATGCGCCAATTTCACCGCCAATTCCTATGCTTGAAATTTGAGAAAAACTGACACCACTTTTTGTGATGTCAGGAAATTCTTTTATAAACATTTTTATTTTATTTTTATTATTTTTCATATTTTTTTATATGAAAATTAAATATTTTTAGTTAATTTCCAAATATTTTAATAAATTTTTTAAATTATTTTTATTTATTCCAGAAACTTCACTCAACTGCTCGGCGGTCGCTTTCTTCATTTTTGAAATTGTTCCAAATTTTTTTATGAGGTTTTGGGCAGTTTTCTCGCCAACTCCTTCAACTTCAAGCAACGGAGATTTGAATGACGATTTGAGCCGACTCTCACGATTGAAAGTGATTGCAAATCTGTGCGCCTCATCTCGAATTTGCTGCAAAACTCCAAGTTCCACACTCCCACGAGCAAGCATATGCGGCAAAGAGTCGCCAACAACAAACACCTCTTCAAACTTTTTTGCAAGCGAAATCATCTCGACATCAAAACCAAGTTCTTGCACTTGTTTGTGGCAATAATTGAGTTGACCCTTTCCGCCATCAATAACGATGAGATTTGGTTTTTGCGAAAACGAAATATCTTTTTGTTTTTTATATTCCTCGACTCTTCTTTTCAAAACTTCTTGAAGACTGGCAAAATCGTCAATGCCCTCAATGGTCTTTATCTTGAACTTGCGATATAGTTTTGTTTTCTTTTCGCCATTAATGAACACCACCATCGAACCAACTTTTTCTGTGCCAGACAAGTGTGAAATGTCATAGCACTCCATTCTGACTGGGAGTTGACGAAGAGAAAGCTTTGTTTTGAGTCGTGTTATTGCACCAATTGTTCTTGCATTTTTGCGATTTTCGCTCTGGATTGTGCGTTCGACATATTTTTGTGCATTGAGATTCGCCATGTCGACAAGTTTTTTCTTTATCCCCTTTTGAACATGAACAAAATCGACTTTTAAATTTTTTTGAGTTCGAAAAAACTCCTCAAGAACACCGTTCGATATATCCATTCCAACCAAAATTTCTTTTGCGGGAAGCACTTGTTGAGAATAGAAATCAACAACAAAATTTTGCATGACCTCAACCTTGTTGTCAGAAAAATTGACGACATTGAAGCACTCAACACCCAAAAGTCTTCCGCCCCTGATTTGCATGATGCAAGTTGACATGAACATGCCGTCCGAAAAACACCCCAAAACATCAAAGTTGGCGGTGTTGGGAAGTTGGGTGATAATTTTGCTGTCAAGTTTTTTGACCATTGCGATTTTGTTCTTGAGTTCAAGAGCGGTCTCAAAATTTTCAGCATCAGCAGCAGTCCTCATTTTCTCATTCAAAATATTAAGCATTTCAGTTGAGTCACCATTAAGGAATTTTGTCACCTTTTTGACAATTTCCGAATACTCTTTTTCCGAAATCTTGTTTGCGCATGGAGCAGAACAAAGTCCCAGGTCATAGTTTAGACACCCGCGGGCCTTGGGTTTGTCTTGATTTATTGTCATCGTGCAAGTTCGAAGCGGAAATGCATAGTTCACAATTTTGATGAGTTCTTCCGCTTTCACAGGAAAGAGATATGGCCCAAAATATTTTGCATGGTCACCCTTGACGCGGCGAGCGACTTCGAGTCGAGGAAATTTTTTGGACAAATCGAGTTTCAAATATGGATATTGCTTGCCGTCTTTGAGGAGAATGTTAAAAAAAGGTTGATATTTCGCAATCAAATTTCTTTCAAGGACAAATGCATCATATTCGCTTGGCACAACAAAATATTCCATGTCTTCGATGCTGTCAACCATGAGTTGAACTTTTTCGTGTTTGATGGAATTTTGAAAATAACCACTAACCCTGTTTTTCAGGTTTTTTGCTTTGCCAACATAAATGACGTTGTTGGATTTGTCGCGCATGACATAAACGCCGCTCTCTTTGGGCAAAACTCGAATTTTTTGTTTTAGAATTTCATTCACAACTTAATTATAACCCAAGTGCAAAAATTTTCATATGTTTTAAACAAAAAATTATATAAACTTTGTGTAAAAATCTTTCACGCGCTGAAAGATGAAACAAAATTGGCACCGATGAGAAGTGTGTCATCAATGAGTTTGTTTGTCAGTCCATATGTGATGATTTTTCCAGTCCTGACTGCGGTGACGATGTTTTGCGATTTGAGAATTTTTAGTTGATGGGAAACAGTTGTTTGATTTAATTTCAAAAGAGTGGAAATGTCTCCTACACACATTTTTGAAAGAGATAAGCAACTAATAATTTTTAGTCTTGTCGGGTCTGAAAAAGAATAAAAGTGGTTTGCAAGTTTTTCGAGAACTTTTTTATTTGGCAAAAATTTGTCTATGTCGTCTTTGACTTTTGGAGTCGCGGTTAATAATTTTTCTTCCATATCTCACCTCTTTTCACACTTTGAGTTGGTTTTTCATATATAAAACCAGCATTTATATTAATTTTAAATTGGCAAATTTTTATATCAAAAGAAAAGTTTGTTCAAATTTAAAAGCTTTTGAATGTTTTTGACATATATTGTCAAAGGAGGATTTATGTCAACATCGGCAGAAATTTTGGCCCTGATTTTCTTATCGATAATAGCAGATGCGGCAAACGTTGATCTGGCAAACAACACAACTTTCTTGCTTTTGCTTCTTCTTGCGCTCATTGGCGCAGACGATTCAAACAACTGCGGCTGTGGTTGTTCTTGCCCAAATTCAACCCTAATCTAATTTATTTACATAATATTTCTTTTGCTATTGTCAACAAACTCTCATCAAATTGAGTTTGGACAATGGCAATTTTTGCATTTCCAAATGGTTGGATTTTTCCTCCAAGGATTTCAATCAGGCGTCTTCTCACGCCTTGCTCACTATGATAAACAACAATGTCGTTCTGAAAAATTTCTCGCAACTCTTTTTCAACATATTGAAAATGCGAACACCCCAAAACAAGCGCATCACACCCTTTTAAGTCTTGTTCGGAAAATCCGCCTCTAATATACTCTTTCAAATTGTTTAAATGAAAAAAATTTTGTTCAATTTTTTTTGCCAAATCGCAAAACGAAACCAACCGCACTTCTTTTTTGGATTTATATTGCCCCACAACTTTGCTAAATTTGTTTGTTATTGGAGTTGACATAACGACGATGTTCTTTTTGTTGTCCGAAATTGCAGTTTTGATTGGTGGTTCCATTCCAATAATGGGAACCGAAAAGCATTTTCGAATTTGTTCAATTGCAACACTTGTTGCCGTGTTGCACGCCAAAACAATGGCGCAAACCGAATGTGTCGCGACAAAATATTCACATATTGTTTTTATTCTTGAAACAACAACATCGGGCGATTTTTCGCCATATGGGCAAAACGCATTGTCCATAACAAAAACAAAGTCACAACAAACATTGCGACATGTCCTCAACAGAGATAGCCCGCCAATTCCGCTATCAACAACCAAAACACACGGTCTGTTTAACACAAAATTTTATATGAAAATTTTGAGGTTTTTGTCAGTTATAATTCACTTAAAACAGCGCTCACCGCATCTGCCACACTTTCTGCGAGCCGCATTGTCAAAAGGTCAGCATTGGTTTTCATTGAAAGCATTTGTTCATTTTTTGAAACCCTCAAAAGCACTGCACCAATCGAAATTATTTTTGCACCAGTCTTTGAAACGATTTTGTCGTCATATCCCTCAACCGCACTCGCCGGACGAAGCGCTTTGTTTTTGACCTCAACAACTTTTCCAACACGAGAATTATGCCTTGTTGCATAGCAATCAAACAAAAATATTATATCTGGCGAAACTTCGTCGATAATCAAGTTTGTTATGGCGATTGTGTCAAGTCCAGTTTTTGCTCGAATGTCTGGGTTGAAATAGTAAAATTTAAATTTTGTTGATTCTGTTTGATTTGAAAGATATAGTTTTGAATAAAGATTTTTTGAAACACAAACACCAAAACAATCTGCCGTAAAAGTCGGATTGCCCACTCCAATAAAAAGAACTTTTTGAACACTTTGAATTTGGAGATTTCCGACACTTTTTATCGCCCCTCGAACAAGGTCGCAAATCGCCTTCTGATGTTTGTCTGAATATGCGTATTCGAGACCAAATTCAACAACAGCAAGATTTGCCTCATCTTTGCTGTCATCGTCGTATGAATATGAACAAGTCATGCCAAATTTTTTTTGCTCCGCATCAACTTTTTTTGTTCTCAAAACACTTGCACAAAGTCTATAATTCGTTTTCATAAATTTATTTTGTGACAAAATAAAAAAATAACCACAAAAAACCTTGCAAAAGAATTTTTTATGTGTTAGAATAACGCAGTAAATTTTCAAAGGAGAAGACGTATGCCAAACATCAAATCAGCAATCAAACGCGTCAATGTCAACGAAACAAAAAATCAACAAAACAGAGCAATCAAATCAAGACTTGCAACATTTATCAAAAAATATAAAGCAGAACTTGCTGGCGGCGAACTTGAAAATGCAGAAAAACTCTTGAATGAAGTTGTTGCTTTGCTTGATAGTGCTGCTGCAAACAATGTTATTCACAAAAATAACGCAAGCAGAAAACAAGCTCATCTCAGAAAACTTCTTGACGACGCAAGAAAAGCAAACTAACAAAAAAACAAACAACCCTGCTTTGGGTTGTTTTTTTTATTCGTCAATCATATTTTGTCACCAGCCATAACCAAAACATAGTGCACCGAGCAAAATGCTTGTTGTCATTTTTTTATAAATGAATTGATTTTTAGGATTGCATAGTTTATGGCAATGTCGGCAGGCATGGCGCCCGACTTTATGGAATAGTCCACTTCAAGCAACATTTCGTTGATTTGTTTGAGTGCGACTGCCCCAATTTTGCCAAGCTTTTCTCTCGCCATTTTTATTGCATATTCTTTGACCCCGAGATTTTTTGCAAGGGTTGAATTGTCGTCGGGTGTGATTTTCGCAAAATAAAGTCTTCTGAAATTTGAAGCGAGAAGAGATAAAATGGCCGTTGGCTCTTCTTTTTTTGTGAGCAAATCTTCAACAATGAGCATCACTCTGTCAATATTTTTGTCAAGCAAGAGGTCGGATATCTCATAAATTTTGTATTCCAAATCGCTTTTTACCGAAACCAAAACATCACTTTCTTCAATCTCACCCTTGTCCATCGCAAGAAACACAAGTTTTTCGAGTTCTGTTGAAATTTTGCCCAAGTTGTTTGAACAAAGTTTGACAAGTTGCACTTTTGCTTCATTTGTTATTTTTATGTGACTTTGAGTCAATCGGTCATCAACAAACTTTTGGCAAAGTTGGTCAGACAGTTTTGAACAGTCAATTTTTGTCGCGTCCAAAACAAACGAAAAATCTTCACCTTGAGAATTTGCAAAAAACAGGACGCAACAATTATTTTGTTTGTGCAACACTTGTTGGATTGCTTTTTTGTCTGACTCGGATTGTTTTGGCAAATTTTTTGCAACAATCAATCTTTTTTTTGCGGCAATCGGAAGTTGAAGAAACGCATTTTCAAACGCCGAAACTGAAAAATTCTCTCCATCAAAAGAAAATTTGTCAAACTCTGGCATGGTGATATCACATTCGTGCTCAACTCTTGTTTCAACTTGTTTCAACAAAAACAAGTCATCGCCCGTGACGACATAATAATTTTTTATTTGTGATTTAATCTCTTTGACAAATTGTATGTAATTCAACTCAAACTCCTTTTAAGACCAAGTGTAGCATAGTCAAAGCTTATTGTCCAATTTTCATTGTTTGAAAAACTGGTTGAAGAAATTATTAGTTCCGACGACATTGCTATTTCAGTATCACACAGATTCACAACAACATCAAATTTTTGAGTTTCATAATGATATTCCAAAATTTCTTTCTCGGTTTGGTCTTTTATTGACAAGACAAACAAAAAGACTTTTTTGCCAGTCGAAAATTTCACAGCGTTCACTTTGTCATTGATTTTAAAATATTCCGCATCTTGACCAGAGTTGAACACTTTTTGCGCTCGTTTGAGTTGTGAAAAAGAAGAGAAGTCAACATCTTCCACTCCGACAACTGTGTCTATATTATATATCTTGCAATAGTTTAGACAATTAATTAATTTATTCTGATTTTTTTCAAAGTTGCTCGAAAAGTTTATCAAATAATTTTGGTTGTCCGCGCGCACAACAAACACATCGCTCGCCCCAACAACCAACATTGAGTTTTCCTCCTGACCAAATTGGAAATATGAAGCAAAAAACAATATCGCCATCACAAACACGAGGCCCAAGGAAATCATCATTTTTTTGCCAAGGTTTGTCATGACAAATCTTGAAAAACCAAACATGAAGAAGACATAGACCACAGACACATCTTTTCCAAGATATGGCAAAGTTAAAAACGCACTCTTTTCACTCAAGAAAATTGCAGCCATCGCGATTGAATTTATCAAAAATTCTGGAGCAATCAAAATCACACCAAAATGTGGAATAAATGAAAAAGGCAGGAGTGCCATGAGCAAAATATATGCAACTTCAAAGATTGGCACGCAAACCATGTTTGCAAGAATTGTAAGCAGCGAAATTGATTTAAATAATTTCATCAAAACTGGAAGCGTTCCGATTTGAACAGCAAGCACAGGAGAAAGAATTTTGCCAAGTTTTTCAAGCTTGATTTTGTTGAAACCCTTTTGAATGATTGGCGAGAGAATGATAAGCGAGAAAACACACAAGAAACTGAGTTGCAGTCCGCCATCAAAAATGTCGAGTGGACGAATGAGAAGAACCAAAATTAGCGCGATTGAAAAAGTCGTTAACGCGTCGTTTTTTCTTCCAAAACTATGAGACAAAAGCACCATAATCGACATTATTGTCGCGCGTAGAACGCTTGGTGAAAAACGGCATAGATAACAATACACAAAAAGAATTGGCGCAATGACCAAAACATGCCACTTTTTGTGCAGGCGACATTTGGAGAGAATAAAGCTCAAAAGTGCAACGAAGAATCCAATGTGAAGACCAGATATTGCAAGCAAATGCGCAACACCCACATCTGAAAACGCATTCTGAATATCCTCGTCAATCCCCGATTTGTCGCCGAATATCGAAGCATAAGAAATTTCAGCATTTTGTTCGGTCATGTTTTCAAACAGTTTATCTTTGATGGCGCCTTGAAATTTTTCGCTTAATTTTTGTTCACTGTTTAATAATGTTTTTTCAGACGAATCCAATGAGCAAAAACTTGCAATTTTGTTTTTATAATAAAATGAATTAAAATTGCCCATGTTCCAAAGTGTCACCTTGTCCAACGTTCCGACAAAACAAATTTCATCGCCAACATCAAGTCCTTGACCATTTTTTCGATATTTGAGATAAATGTTTTTTGATTGTTTCTTTCCATCAACCTCGACATTTGAGAGAATTAACATTTGAGTTGTGTCATATTCTTTGTTGACATATTCCACGCGTCCTCGAACCTCAAATTCTCCGTCCGTTGTCACCCCGCGAAAATATGTTGCATCACACACTGCAAAAAGACCAATCCCAACAACAAACGCAACAAGTGGCAAAACAAATTTTATCCAAGACTTGTCTTTTATTGACCAGCCCAAGAAAAAAACAAGAATCAAGCCGCAAAGTATTATTGCTGCGAGACTTCCAGATATGAGGTCTTTTGCATAAAAAAGACCGAGTGCAAACAAGCACGCAAAAACGAACACCGCTCGAAAATTCAATATCTTTTTCTTCATTTGTATGACACTATTTTAACACACTCGTCAAAACTTTCAAAAAAATATTTGATATTGTCTTGCAATTAGGGATTTTTTTTGTTATATTAGTTTTCGTCAACGTGCCTCTATGGTCAAGCGGTTAAGACGTCGCCCTCTCACGGCGAAATCAGCGGTTCGAGTCCGCTTAGAGGTACCAACAATTTGCCAACTGAAATCAGTTGGCTTTTTTGTTGGCACCTCTAATGTGCTCCGCACATCCTCCGCTCCGCTGTGCGCGGACTCGAACCGCTGGAGTCGTCTATCGTCGACTGCATCGCATATCCCTCCACGTCCCCGCTTGACTTTTTTCAAACAAAAAAGAGAGTCGGCAACTCTCTTGTTTGTTTTTTTGCTGATTATAATTTTTCTGCAACCTCCCAAGCACGCCAAACAACTGTTCGGAGATTTCCGACCTTGTCAGCATCTCCCACGATATGAACATGTTTGGAGCATTTTGCAAGTGGATTTGGTTTATAGCCGATTGAAACAATCACATCGTCGCACGAAACACGGCTTTCATTCCCATTTTTGTCCGCAACAACCACATAACCATCTCGGATTGATTTGACAAAACTTTCAAGGTGGACCTCGACATTATTTGTTTCAAAGAAGTCGCGAAGATATGACGAGTTCGCAAGGCACACTCCACGAGTCGCGATGAGGTCATCTTTCGCCTCAACAATTTTTGGCGTTTTGCCTTTAAGGAACAAATCATAGGCAATCTCGCAGCCCGTGAGCCCTCCGCCAATGATGACAACTTCATTTCCAACTTCGCGACCATTGAGATAATCAATCGCCTCAATCGCTTTCTCCGCACCTGCAAAATGAAGTGCCTTTGCAACAGCGCCAGTCGCTATAACAACCTCATCTGCATCAAGTTTTTTTATGTCGGTTATTTCAGAATTATAGTGCACAACAATCCCCAAATCGTCGATCTGTTTTTTATACCACCTGAGGAGTCGCCTGTCGTTTTCTTTAAAACTTGGGTTTGAGGCGGCAACAAACACGCCACCAAGTCTATCACTTTTCTCATAAATTTCGACACTATGTCCGCGAAGGGTCGCAATTCTTGCAACTTCCATTCCTCCAACACCCCCGCCGACAACAGCAATTTTCTTTGATTTTTTGCAAGGTTTTATGACATATTTCCCGCCATTCATTGTGACAGGATTAAGCGCGCAACGTGCCATTTTTTTGACATCTTCAAAACTCTCATCATTTGCGACACCTTTGTAGTGTGCCATAACAAAGCACGCATTGTGACAACAAATGCAAGGTTGAATGTCTTCTTCTCGCTCTTGAATGAGTTTTGTCACCCATTCGCCATCAACCAAAAACTGACGAGCAACACCCATTGCATCAATTTCCCCATTCTTGATTGCCCTTGCTGCGACTTGTGGTGTCATTCGCCCTGCGCAAACAACTGGGACATCAACAAACTTTTTGATATGTGCAACTTCGGTCAAATTGCAGTTGTTATGCATATAAACTGGAGGGTGCGACCAATACCACGCGTCATATGTTCCATTGTCGCAGTTGAGCATGTCATAGCCCGCATCAACCAAATATTTGGCTGCCTTCTCACTTTCTTCAAGGTCACGTCCAACCTCAACATATTCTTCTCCAGGAAGTGCACCTTTGCAAAAATCTTTTGTCTTGCTGACGACTGAATAGCGAAGAGAAACAGGATAATCTTGCCCGCATTTCTCTTTGATTGCTTTCACAACCTCAACCGCAAAACGATATCGATTTTCAAAACTGCCGCCATATTCATCTGTTCTGTGATTTGTGTATTTGAGAGTGAATTGATCCAAGAGATATCCTTCATGAACCGCATGAACCTCAACGCCGTCAACTCCTGCCTCTTTGCAAAGCTTTGCAGTTTCGGCAAAAGCATAAATCATCTTTTCAATTTCTTTCTTTTTTAGTGCACGACATGTCACCTTGTCAGACCAGCGCGATGGCAAAACAGATGGACTTGCACATGCATAACCAAGGTCCATGACAGGTTTTATCAAAGTTCTCACAAGTTTGCAATTATAAATTTTCACCAACGGGTCAGTAATCGCAAATGAACGACCAAAACCCGCCGTCAGTTGGACGAATAATTTTGCGCCAGTTTTGTGAAACTCTTCCATATATACTTTGAGTTTTTTAAACATCTTTTTGTTTTTATAGAGCCAACGTCCACCAATGCTGTCTTTGAGCGGTGCAATGCCAGGAATGACGAGCCCAACATTGTTTTTTGCCCTTTCCAAAAAAAATTGGGCAGACTCCTCATCAAAATGATTTGGTTCCATCCAACCAAACAACGAGGTTCCACCCATCGGACATAAAACAATCCTGTTTTTTATTTCAACATCACCGATTTTCCAACTCGAAAAAAGCGGTTCATAAATTTTATTCATAATTGCCTCCCCATAATTAATTTAATCAAAATAGATAAAAAAATCAAACAAATAAATAGCATCTGTTTGACTAAAAAAGATATATTAAAGTTTTTTTATGAAACAACGACGGCGTTTGTGTTGTGTGTGATTAAACAATTTCCATTGTTGTTGAATTTTGATGTTGTCCTCAAGATTGAGATTGGTTTCGCAAAATTGAATGTGGTTTTTCTTGATTGTGTTTGCCATGAATCTCATGATAATAGCATTGACGCCTTTGCCTTGATATTCAGGACGAATTCCGACCAGTGCAAGGTCAACAATTTGTGGCTTTTTGATTGCACGGAGCATTCTGAAAATTCCTGCCGGCAACATTTTGCCTTGAGACTTGTTCACCGCTTTTGCAAGTGATGGCAAAGCAAATCCAAATGCAACAACTCTGTCATTTTCATCAACAATTGTGATGAAAAACTTGAGAGAAAGAACAAGCGCAAATTGCTCCAATATTTGAGCGCGAACACTTTCGCTGATTGGCACTGTTCCATGAAGTGGAGCATATGCTTCGTCAACAACTTCAAAAATTTGGTCGCCATATTTTTTGAGGAATCTTCTTTTGTTCCTCTCTTCAACAACCCTCAAATTATAGCGCTTGAGAACAATGTCGGCAAGTTTATCAGTTCTTTCATCAAGTGGTGAAGGATAAATTTTGTATTCAAGCCAGTCAGTTTCTTTTTCATATCCACACGCTTCAAGCAAATCTTTGTAATATGGAAAATTGTATTGTTCTTCAAAAGTTGCAATCTCGTCAAAACCCTCAATGAGCATTCCTTCTCGGTCCAAGTCATTAAAGCCGAGCGGCCCATGAACAATGTTCATTCCTTTGTCTTTTGCCCATTTTTCAACGGCGCCAAACAAAGCACGTGCAACCTCAACATCATCAATCGCATCAAAGCGCGAAAAACGACATCTTGTTTGTCCGACCTTTTTGTTGTATGACCTTTGAATTATGCCCGCGATTCGTCCGACGATTTTGCCGTCACGTTTTGCAAGAAAAAGTTGCAAATCGCATTCTTTCAAAGACATATTTTTCTTTGGGTCAAAATTGTTTATTTCATCAAAGCGCAAAGGGTGAACATATTGCTTGACTTTTTTATATAATTTTGTTGGAAAATCCACAAACTGTCTGATTTCCTTTTTGGTTTTGACTTCAATTATTTCAATCATATTTCCTCTCAATTCCAAAATTTGATTTATAGTATAAAATAAATTGTATAATTTTGCAAATAAATTTTGCACCTCATTAATATATTAATTTGAGGTAATGATGAAATCCATTTTTAAATCAGTCGCAATCATAACAATATTTTCAGTCATCACAAGAATTTTGGGCTTTGTGTTCAGGATATATATGTCAAGAGTTTTGGGAAGTGAAATGCTTGGCATATATCAGATTTCTTTCTCGATTTTTGGTGTTCTTCTCATGCTTGTGTCAAGCGGTCTTCCTCTTGTCATTTCAAAACTCACCGCAAGATATAACACTCAAGGCGACAAGGTGTCAGAACACAGAATGATGAGCAGCGCACTCATTCTTTCACTAATTTTTTCATTTGGCTTGTGCACGATTATGCTTGCATTCTCCCCTGTTTTAAACATTATTTTGTTAGACAAGCAATGTGTGACAATACTATTAATCTTGCTCCCGGCGGTCGTGTTTTCGGCGATATACTCGGTGTTTCGCGGAAACCTGTGGGGGCATGACAAATACTTTGGTGTGTGCGCGACAGAGTTATTTGAACAAATTATAAGAATTGCACTTTGCATTGTGTTCTTCACTTTTCTCAACAAGACATTGAGCGGAGTTGTGAGTGCAAGTTTGTCGCTCACAATCGCATGTCTATTTAGCGCAGTGCTCGTTGTTGTCTTATATTTTGTTCAAGGTGGCAAACTAAAAAAACCAAGCAAAACTTATCGCGAAATAACAAAAAGCGCAACCCCAATCACCGCAGTGCGTTTTGCCGTCAGCATGATGCAGCCACTCATTGCAATCATAATCCCAATCATGCTGGAACGCGCCGGATATTCAACCAGTCAAGCTCTCGGACTTTATGGAATTGCCTCGGGCATGACTTTTCCACTTTTGTTTGTCCCAACAACTTTGGTTGGGTCTCTTTCAATGGCAATCATTCCAGACCTTTCCACTGCACAGACAAATAATGATTCAAGTCACGTAAAAAACAGGACGTCCTCCTCCATTGCTTTTGCTCTTTTCATTTCAACATTTCTCGTTCCGCTCTATATCGCGGTGGGCGAAAAAGTCGGCCTCTTCTTTTATGATAATGCGACAAGCGGAATGCTCTTGGCGCGCTTTGCCTGGGTTATGATTCCAATGGGTCTAAACAACATTTCAACCGCAATTCTCAATGGGCTTGGGCTTGAAATGAAATCGTTCATAAACAGCATCTTGGGTTCAACTATAATGATTTTGGGCGCGGTGATTTTGCCAAGGTTTATCGGCATTGATGCTCTTGGATATTCTTTGGGGCTCAGCATGACACTGACCGCGCTTCTCAACATTCGAAAAATAAAAAAGGCGACAAACGCACCGCTCAACATTATAAAACCCTTGCTAAAAATGTGCTTGATTTCAATCCCAGTCGCCGCTTTGACATCTTTTTGTGCAGGCATTCTTGAACACTTTTTCACGCCATTCTTTGTCCTTGCAGTTTCATGTTCAATTGGTGCAATATTCTTTTTCTTGTTGTGTGTCATATTCAAAGTTATCAACATCGATGCATACATGATAAAAATCAAAAAATTTAAATTGAAAAATATGAAAATATTTAAAAATAAAAAGAAAATAATTAAAAAAAATAAATAAATTAATTAATTTAATTATTATTTTTAATAAAAAAGTATAAAAATTATTCGCTTGAAACACTTTATTTATATGGGAGCAATAATAATTCGAGCATTAATAATTTATATTTTAATTTTGTTTGTTTTTCGACTTATGGGAAAACGACAAATTGGTCAAATGCAACCTTTTGAATTGGTGCTGACTTTGATTATCGCGGACCTATCGACAATTCCAATGGCGGAAATGACAATTCCATTGCTTCACGGGGTTGTGCCACTTCTCACTCTTTTGGTCGTGCACTATTTTTTGTCAATCATTTGTCAAAAGAGCGTCAAGCTTGACAAAATCATAAACGGCAGACCAATTATTGTTGTGACCCCAGAAGGAATTGACTACAAGGCAATCCGGTCACTAAACATCAGCATTGAAGATATCATTGAAGGAATACGCGGAAAGGGCTTTTTTTCGCTTGACGATGTCGCATATGTCATTGTTGAAACAACAGGACAAATCAATGCAATGGCAAAAGCATCAAACTCCCCCGTGACGAAAAATGACCTCAACATAAAACACGATATCTCTTCTCTTCCAGTCACTTTGGTTAGTGAGGGTTCAGTGATGAAAGACAATTTGGACATTGCTGGAGTGGGCGAGGATTTTATTCGAGATATGCTCAAAGAAGCAAAAATCAAAAAAATAAAAGACTGCATCATTTGCACTCTTGACAAAAATGGAAAGGTCTATATCCAAGCCAAAAACCAGCACTACAAACTTCTCCAAACCAAGCAAGGTGGAGGAATAAAAGTATGAAAAGACTCATCGGCATCATATTTTCGCTCATATTTATTATTGCAGTGTCGGTGATAGAAATCGTTTTAAGCGAAAAGTATATCAATGAAATCATCAATCTCTCAACATCAATAGCCCAAACTGTCACACGCGAAACATTTTTTGATCAACAACACATCGACGAGGTGGCAAAACTTGAAGAGGTTTGGACTCATCACGAAAACATTTTATGCTTCATGACAAATCACAACAACATTGATGAGGTCGGAGAATATATAACAAAAATGCGAACGAGCCAACGCGACAAAGATTACGAAGAATTTCTCTCAAGCTTGGACCTCGTCATATTCTATGCCAATGGATATAAACACATCTTTGGGGTCAACATTCAAAACGTAGTTTAAAGTTTTTGCGGTCAAAAAAATATGGGGCTTTCTATTCCATATTTTTTCTTTTTCTCAAAATGCTAAAAATATTTCTTCAAAAATTCGGCGGTGAGTCCAACACCTCTTTTTGCAACATCTCTTGGAGTTCCAGTTGCAACAATCTCTCCGCCTTGGTCTCCTCCGTGTGGTCCAAGGTCAATAATGTTGTCAGCAACCTTGATGACATCGAGATTATGTTCAATCACGACAACTGTGTTGCCTCTGTCAACAAGTGTTTGCAGGATTTGAATGAGTTTTTTGACATCATAGGTGCTCAGTCCTGTTGTTGGCTCATCAAGGATATAAAGCGTTTTTCCCGTCGAGCGCTTTGAGAGCTCTGTCGCGAGTTTAACTCTTTGCGCCTCTCCACCCGAAAGAGTGGTTGAAGATTGACCAAGTTTGACATATCCGAGTCCAACATCGCTCAGTGCTTGGAGTTTGTTCTTTATTTGTGGAATTGCGTCAAAGAATTTGAGCGCTTCTTCGATTGTCATGTCGAGAACGTCAAAAATTGATTTGCCTTTATATTTTACTTCAAGTGTCTCACGATTATAACGTTTTCCTTTGCAAACCTCACAAGGAACCTCAATGTCTGGCAAGAAATACATTTCGATTTCTTTAACCCCATCTCCCTCGCAATTTTCACACCTTCCGCCTTTGACATTAAAACTGAATCTGCCTGCAGAATATCCCCTTTCTTTTGCGTCAATGGTCGAAGCAAAAAGTTCTCGTATTGGAGTGAAAACACCAACATATGTTGCGGGGTTTGAGCGCGGTGTCCTTCCGATTGGAGACTGGTCAATGTCAACAATCTTGTCCACTTCCCCAACAATTTCAACGCTCTTCGCTGGCAAATCAAACTGTTCTTTTTGCAAACTATTTCTCACACCTGGGCACAAAACCCCATTGACCAATGAACTTTTTCCGCTCCCGCTCACACCGGTCACAACTGTAAGTTTTGAAAGAGGAAAATTCACATCGACATTTTTGAGATTATGAAGGTGCGCCCCGCGAATCTTTATTTGTCCATATTCACCTTGCCTTGTTTTTTCTGGGATTAATATCTTTTCGCGACCAGACAAAAATGCACCAGTGATTGACTCTTGGCAGTTCATCACATCAATCGGAGTTCCCGCAACAACAACTTCCCCGCCATGAACACCCGCATAACGGCCAATGTCGACGACAAAGTCAGCTTCGCGAATTGTGTCTTCATCATGCTCAACAACAATAACCGTGTTTCCCACATCTCGAAGTGCTTTGAGCGTGTCGAGCAGTTTTGTGTTGTCAGATTGATGAAGTCCAATGCTTGGCTCATCCAAAATATATAGAACGCCAGTGAGTCCACTTCCAATTTGAGTTGCAAGTCTAATTCTTTGCGACTCTCCACCGCTCAAGCTTTCAGCACTTCGCGACAAAGTCAAATATCCAAGCCCAACATTTTTAAGAAAACACAAGCGCGCAATAATTTCTTTGAGAATTGGCTTTGCAATCTCTGTTTCAGTTTTTCCAAGTTTCAAACCTTGGAGATAATCAAGCAATTTATCCACTGACATATCTGACATTTCAGATATATTTAGCCCATTGATTTTTATGTTCAAAACACTCATTTTAAGTCTTTTTCCATCACATTCTTTGCAAGTTGATTGACGCATATATTTTGCAATTTCCTGCTTTATCCAATCGCTTGTTGTCTCGCGAAATCTTCTTTCAAGATTTGGAATAACGCCCTCATAAGAAAAGTTCATGTCGCCAGAATATTTCAAACTTGAATAGTGATAATTGAGTTTTTCGCCATGATTGCCATAGAGCACAATGTCGAGTTTGTCTTTTGGCATATCCTTTATGGGCATGTTTAGGTCAATCCCATATTGTTTGGAAATTGCTTTGAAATATATGTTCGTCATATATGAGTTTGTGAAATTCCAGCCACTAACATTGACCGCACCTTGGTTAAGACTCTTTTGTGGGTCTTTGATGATGAGTTTTGGGTCAATTTCCTCTGTAAATCCAAGCCCCGTGCAATGCTCGCAAGCACCATATGGACTATTGAACGAAAACATGCGCGGCGTGATTTCCTCGATTGAATAACCGCACTCATCACATGCATATAGTGTTGAAAAAACTTCTTTTTGTCCATCATTTTCAACAACGACAATTCCATCGCCCGTCTTTATCGCGAGTTCAACGCTGTCTGAAAGACGTGTTTTGATGTCATCTTTTACAACAACTCTGTCAACAACAACATAGATATCGTGCTTGATGTTTTTTTCAAGAGAAATTTCTTCGTCAAGCGAACGAACATTTCCATCAACCTCAACGCGAACAAATCCATCTTTTTTTAGTTCTTCAAATTTGACAGCAAACGTTCCTTTCTGCCCACGCGCGATTGGGGCAAGAATCAAAAGTTTTGCACCTTGCGGATATTCAGCAATGCGATCAATAATTTGGTCAACACTTTGTCTTTTGATTGGCTTATGGCATTTTGGACAATATGCAACACCAATTTTGGCATATAAGAGTCTCATATAATCATATATTTCAGTCACAGTTCCAACAGTTGAACGAGGATTGTGGTTGGTTGTTTTTTGATCGATTGCAATAGATGGTGAAAGACCTTCAATTTTGTCGACCTCGGGTTTTGAAGATTGCCCCAAAAATTGTCTTGCATATGACGACAGACTCTCCATATATCGCCTTTGACTTTCAGCAAAAATTGTATCAAAAGCAAGCGTGCTTTTCCCGCTTCCGCTCACGCCTGTGAAAACAATTAACTTGTTTCTTGGAATTGTGAGGTCAATGTTTTTTAGATTATTCTCCCTCGCTCCAGTGATTTTGATAAATTCTTCCATCAGTTTAACCTCTTTTTTAGAGCATTGATTTCGTCGCGAAGCTTGATGGCATTTTCAAAATCCAAAGAATTTGAAGCAATTTTCATCAATGCTTTTAATTTTTCAATTTGTTCTGGAATGTCTTGTTTGTTTATCTTGCCGATTGGATTACGCTTTGTTATTTGCAGTGAATTGACAACATTTTTCTTTATGGTTTTTGGCGTTATGCCATGCTCGGCATTAAATTGCATTTGCAAAGTTCTGCGGCGATTTGTTTCGTCAATCGCGCGCTTCATGCTGCCGGTTTGAACATCGGCAAACATCAACACCTTGCCATGCTCATTGCGGGCAGCACGCCCAATGGTTTGAATGAGCGCACCTTCGCTGCGCAAAAATCCCTCTTTGTCTGCATCGAGAATTGCAACCATGCTCACCTCTGGAAGGTCAAGACCTTCACGCAAAAGATTTATGCCAACCAAAACATCAAATTCTCCACTTCTCAATGAGTTTATTATCTCAACCCTCTCAATTGTGTCAATTTCAGAGTGCATATATTTTGCTTTGAGTCCATGCTCGCAAAGATATGTCGTCAAACTTTCCGCCATTTTTTTTGTTAGAGTTGTCACAAGAACGCGCTCATTTCGTTTTGTGACTTCTTTTATTCTGTCCATAAGCACTGCAATTTGGTCATTTGTTGGCAACACTTCGATTTCAGGATCCAAAAGCCCAGTCGGACGAATGAGTTGTTCAACAGTGTTATCCGACAAATTTTTTTCATAGTCCCCAGGTGTTGCAGAAACATAAATTGTTTGTCCAAGTCTTGATGAAAACTCGTCAAAATTGAGTGGACGATTGTCGAAGCTTGCCTTGAGTCGAAAGCCGTATTCAACAAGACTTTCTTTTCTCGCTCTGTCTCCGTTATACATTCCGCGAATTTGAGGCAATGTCATGTGACTCTCGTCAATCAGAGTCAAAAATCCATTTGGAAAATAATCGAGCAAAGTAAAAGGCGGCTCACCCGGTTTTCTTCCATCAAAATATCGCGAATAGTTTTCAATTCCACTGCAATAACCCAGTTCTCTAATCATTTCAACATTATATGCAACACGCTCTTTGAGCCGCTGTGCTTCAATGAGTTTGCCGCGCTCTTCAAACTCTTTAACCTCAATTTCGGCATCTTTTTCAATTTCGGAAAGAGCGTTGTTGAGTCTTGTTGAGCCAACTGTGTAGTGCGTTGCAGGGAAAAATGAAACCTCGCTTAATTCCGAGATAATTTTTTTCGAAACGGCATCAAATTCATATATATGTTCAATTTCATCGCCAAAAAATTCAATGCGAACTCCAATATCGGTTGTTGTTGAGCCCATGATTTCAAGCGTGTCACCTTTATAGCGAAAACTATTTCTCACAAGCCCCGCGTCTTGTCGAACATAATTTATCCCAATGAGGTCGTGAACGACTTGCTTCACCCCAATTTTTTGACCTTTTTCATAAAATAGTTGCAAAGACAAATATTCTTGAGGATTGCCCAAACCATATATGCAAGAACCGGAGGCGACAACAATGGTGTCGTTTCGCCCAAGAAGTGCAGCAGTGGCAGATGAACGCAACTTATCAATTTCCTCATTCACCGACATATCTTTTTCGATGTATGTATCAGAGGAGGCAATGTATGCCTCTGGCTGATAGTAGTCATAGTATGAAACAAAAAACTCAACTTTGTTATGAGGAAAAAATTCGCGAAGTTCGTTGCAAAGTTGGGCAGCAAGAGTCTTGTTGTGTGCAATAACCAGAGTTGGCTTGTTGATTTTTTCTATGATATTTGCCATTGTAAAAGTCTTGCCACTCCCAGTGACTCCCAAAAGCACTTGATTCTTAAGCCCGTCACGAAGACCTTCCACAAGACTTTCAATCGCTTGCGGTTGGTCGCCCGAAGGCATAAAGTGTGAAACCAACTCAAATTTTCTTTCTTCCATCAACTGAATATCACCTTTAAGATTATCCCCACCAAAAAACTCAAAATTGCAAGACCAATGGTTCGAAAAATTAAAAAATAGGCATATTTTTTTTGTTTTTTCTGGTCTTTGTTGAATGTCAGCGCCTTGTTTTTTAGAGTGATGCAATAGGCAGGACCTTTTTTTGAGTCAGAAGAGATATAATCAATGTAATTATCTTTTGCTAATGATAACATAATATCGTCCAAAGTTGATAGTGATAAAGCAAAATTTTTGCTCATATTTTTTATGATGTCCTCCTTGTGAATGAGAGACACCTGTTTTTTTGAGCAATTTTCAATCAAGTATATCAAAACTTTTTTCTCATATTTATCTAACATTTTCACCCGTTCTGTTTGGTTTATTTGAATATCTTTTCAAAAATTAATACACCGCAAAACGATGTCAAAATCAAAAGTATTGTGAGCACCAAAAGACCAAGAACCGAAAGCAAAACATAACGTCTTGCCATGCCCTTCTTTTCAATTTTGTTTTCAAAAAGCATTCTGCCTTTGGGGAGCGGACACAAACAAAACACTTCGCTATCATGATATTTTAGTTCAATATAACCTTCTCGACTCAATGCATTCACACATTGTGTGACGAGGTTTTGGTCTGGCAAATACTTTTTGGGAAGAGCAGCAATCAAATCGCTCACCTCAACCACCTGAAATGAGCCGCTTTGACATTCTTTGTTTATTGCCATCAAAATAATTTCAGTTCGCTTGTCCAACATATAACTATTTTGCCCTCAAAAACAAAAAACAATCAAACTTTCGCATAATTGTTTGATTGTGGCAAAAAATAAAATTGGAGGTAAATATGACACAAGTAAACACAAAAGCACCAACCAAACTCAAAACAGATGTATGTTGCGATGTTTGTGACTGCGTGCATAACATTGAGGGTTGTCTTTGCGACAAAGATGCAATCAAAATCACAAAGCAAGGGACTCGCGACGCACATTTTTGCAAATCCTACGAAAAAATGTGCAACTGTCACAAAGAAAAATAATCATCATATTATGACATAAAAAGGTCTTGCAAATGCAAGACCTTTTTGTGAAAATCATGTTCCGCTTGATTCGTATTTGCGCAAACTCAATCTAAAAATTATGTAGCATGGAACGATGAACAGCATTCCCCAAACGGGAGCGAGCGCCCCATTCCACAAAGTTGCGCCTTCCATTCCAAACAGATATTTCATAGGCAAAACATTAAAACAAGCATATGGTATTTTTGGACAAAGGTCGCAACTCTTTTGGGACGTGCCTGTCATTGACTCATATTATCTCTTGAAAGATGTCTACAAAATTCCAAAAGACAAGTTTGAAGAGAGACTAAAAATGTTGACTGAAACTCTCGAACTTGAAGATTTGTTGGACATTCCGCTTCGGCAAATGTCACTCGGACAAAAAATGAAATGCGAACTTGCGGGCTCACTTCTTCACGACCCAAAAATCTTATTTCTCGATGAGCCAACCATCGGACTTGATGCCGTGAGCAAATTGCAGGTGAGGGAGTTTGTTAAAAAGATTAACAAAGAACTCGGCGTGACCGTCATTCTCACAACTCATGACATGAACGACATTGAAGCGCTAACCAACAGAATTATACTCATCGGCAAAGGCAAAATCTTGTATGACGGCAATTTTTCTGAAATCAAAGAAAAATATCGAACAGAAAAAATTCTCACCGTTCAATATGCCAAAGATTATGAAGATTATTCGCTCGAAGGTTATGAACTTATCGAAGTGATTGACAAAACAGCAAAATATAAATCTCACGGAGAGTTTCACTTGCCAAAATTCACGAATTTCGTCAGCAAAAAGTTTGATGTTGTCGACATTCAGGTTGAAGATTTGGGACTTGAAGAAATCATGTCAAAACTCTATCAGGAGTTTGAAATATGAGAACATATTTTTCAATCTTCAAACTCAAATTCATCAACTCTTTGCAATATCGCGTGTCCGCACTCGCTGGACTTGCAACACAAATTTGTTTTGGCTTTATGTATGTGCTTTTGTTTACCGCGTTTTATCGCATGGGAAATGTTCCTGACAACTTTTCTTATTCGCAAATGATTACATATCTATGGCTGCAACAAAGTTTCTTCATGTATTTTGGATTGTTTCAACAAAACAAAGATATGACCAAAGCCATTATTGAAGGCAACATAAGTTATGAAATGGTTAGACCCATGAGTTTGTATAACAACTGGTTTGCAACACTCTATTCCGAACGACTTGCAAAAACTCTCCTTCGAATGGTGCCGCTCATTGTTATTGCGTTTTGTCTTCCTTCTTCAATCAGACTTTCGCTCCCAGCAAGTTGGGGTGCATTTGGATTGTTTTTAATTGAGCTTGTTGTTGCAGGTTTCATGGTTGCGGGGCTTGGAATGCTGTGTTATGCGCTGCTATTTCGGACAATGACACCAAACGGAACATTTGCAATATTTGCGACAATCAGTCAGTTTTGCAGTGGAGCAATGTTGCCAATTCCGCTCATGCCTGTTTGGCTTCAAAATGTCATGAATTATCTCCCTTTCAGATATCTCAATGACTTGTGTTTCAGAACATATTGCGGAAGCATTGACATCAAATCGTCTGCCATTCAACTGGGAATTCAAATTGCCTGGACTGTTGCAACAATTTTGCTCGGAAAACTTTTGTTTAAGTTAAATCTAAAAAAAGTGGAGGTTCAAGGCGGCTGATGAAACTATATTTTTCGTTTATGAAAATGCAAATCAAAAAACAACTGCAATACAAACTTTCGCTTGCGCTGATGTTCTTTGCGCAAATGTTGACCACAGTGCTCATGCTTCTCACAATCTATCTGCTCATGGAAAGATTTAATGTTGTTGAAGGGTGGAATTTCAAGCAAATTATGCTCACATATGGCGTCGTCATGTTTTCCTTCTCGTTCACCGAATGCTTCTTTCGCGGAATGGATACATTTGCCAGTTTCATCAAGAGCGGGTCTGTTGACCGAATGCTTGTCCGCCCAAGGGGGATTGTTCACCAGGCACTATGTTGCGATATTGAACTTTCCAAATTTGGACGATGCATTGTTGCGATTGCGACACTGATTTATGCAATGTGTATTCAAGATTTTGCTTGGACATTTGGAAAAGTGATGATTGTTGTCGGAATGTGTGTTTGTGGCGTTGTTGTGTTTTTGGGACTATTTATGCTCGGGGCGTCTTGGGCGATATTCACGATTGACGGAATTGAAGTTGTTAATATTTTCACTGACGGCGGAAGAGAACTTTGTCAATATCCACTCAACATCTATGGCGACAAACTCCAAAAAATATTCACCTTTGTCACAACGCCAATGTTTTTGACATATTTTTCGCGCTGCTTGTAGGGGATAAAGCCATTAATCTCGCATGCTCCGCTCGTTGGAGTCAGAATCCCGCACATAATTTTTATTGTCGTGCTTTTTCCTGCTCCGTTTGGTCCCAAATATCCAACAATCTCGCCGTCGGCAATTTCAAATGACACGCCATCGAGTGCTTTTTTGATTATCTTTTTTCTGACAAATAATCCCTTGATGGCACCCCAAAAGCCCTTGTCGCGCTTTGAGATTTTGAAATATTTGGTTAGATTTTTCACCTTTATCAAAAGCGTTTCTCCTTTTGTAAATCTATTTTATGAAAGCAAAAAGACCCTAATAAATTTTTATTAGGGGGGTCAAAATATTAAATTCTAATTGTTTTATCTTTCATAAAACATAAAAAGATTATCACACAAACATTTCTATGTCAACACTCTTCTGGAAAAACGCCATAAAAAAAGCAAAAACAATTCCGTTTCTTTGTTTCACAACAAAGCATAATATATATTATGGATAGTTTCAAAGATTTGAACAACATTGTAAAAAAAATTAAAAATCAGGCGAACTTCAGATTGATTATTGGCAAAAGTGTGAAAAACAAGCCAATTTTCGCATTTCACTTTGGAAAGTTTGAAAAACCTCAAATTCTGATCACTTCTTCAACCCACGCAAGAGAATATGTTTCAACAGCAGTGGGGTTTGAGATGGTTAAAGCATACAACTTCGATGAGTTTGGCATTTGGTTTGTGCCAGTTGTCAATCCTGACGGGGTCGAAATCGTTTTGGAAGACAATCAAAAAATGTTTAAAGCAAATGCAAACCTTGTGGACATAAATGTCAATTTTGACGCAAATTGGGGAAAGGGAAAAAGCAATCTTTTTCACCCTCATCACGAAAATTATATTGGTCCATATCCCGAAAGTGAGATTGAAACTCTATCACTCACAAATTTCACAAAACGACTCCACCCCCGCCTTGTTCTCAACCTCCACACAAAAGGTGAGGTCATATATTTTGGCGATTTCTTGAATGGCAAAAACAAAGGACAAGACAGACAAATTGCCAGCATAATTTCACATTATTCTGGATTTGTTCCAATCAAAACCACTGGGAGTTTTGGCGGATTTTCCGATTGGTGCGAAATGAAACAAAACATTCCCGCTCTGACCATTGAACTCGGAAACGACAATCTTTCGCACCCAATTCCGCTTTCAGAAACCAACTCGTTGAGCAAAAAAATTAAAAACGTTTTTAATCTGATAAAATTATAAAACCGGAGCAAAGAGTTTCAATAATTTGATAAAAAAGTTTGGACGAGGCAAATCTTTTGCCTCAACTTTTTTACACTGCTTTTCAATTTGTTTGAAATCATCAAAAAGTTCTTGAACCGCGTTTGAATTTTTGATAATGACAGCGCATTCAAAATTTCGAAAAAAACTTCGATAATCAATGTTTATTGTGCCAACAAGCATCGTCGCCTTATCCACAAGAATGTTTTTTGAATGAATAAACCCTTTTTCAAATTCCAACATCTCAATGCCATTTGAAATTGCACTCTCATAATGAGATTTTGTCACCATGTTAACCAATTTTTTGTCGGCAATGCCTGGAACAAAAATTTTTATCTTCACCCCGCGACGCGCAGCACGATATAATGCGCTTTGAATTATTCCATCGGGAATAAAATATGGTGTTGAAATTTTTATTTCTTCTTTTGCTTCGTCAATCAAAGCCACAATTTCTCTTTCGACTTCCAAGTTTTCACCGATGCAACTTGGCAGCATAAACAAGTTTTTTGATTGTCCATCGGAAATTTTTAATTTTGATTTGAAATCAAAATGTTTTGGACAGCATTTTTTCTTTGATGCAACACAGAACATCGTGCAAAAACTTTTTGCAAATTCCATCGCACCCTCTCCAACAATTTTCACACCACCATCTTTCCAAATGCCAAATTTTTGTTTTTCGCCGACATATTCATCGGCGATGTTTGCCCCTCCAACAAAAGCAACATTGCCATCAATTGCAACAACTTTTCTATGGTCGCGATTGTTGTGCAAAAAGCCCGAAGAAAAGCCATCAAATTTTTGGCATCGTATTCCCAATTCTCGCATATCTCGAAAAAAATTTTTTGGAAGCCGATTGATTGAGCCAATTTCATCAACAAGCATAAACACTTCAACACCATCGGCAATTTTCATTTTTAATATTTCAATGAGTTCATCAAAAAGTTTTCCATATTCCACAATAAAAAACTCAAAAAACACATATTTTTTTGCTTTTTTCACTTGTTTTTTTATGTCTTCAAAAAAATCTTTGCCCCAAGCATAATATTTTGCCTGAACGTCCTTGAAATTTTTTGACACACACGGGCACTCGTTTTCAAACTTTTTTTTCATAAATTTTGCCGCATTAATTTTTTGATAAAACACAAAACACAAAACAAGTCCAACAAGCGGGAAAAACAGCATCACCAAAAACCATGGGATTAACAACTCTTTTTTTTGAATATAAAAATTAACACAGGCCAGCACCGCAACAGAGACGAGCGATGTGATGAAAAAATATAATGTTATCCACCCTCCAAATCGAATTGCAAAAATGATATCCAAAATGATTTCGCATATAATGACAATAATTATTGAAAAATATTTAAAAAAAAGTTTTGAAGACATATTTTTAGTATGAACCTCAAAACTGTTTTTATGATTTTGTCATTATTTAGACGCATTTCATGAATGCAAAACCATATGTGTGCGGACCAGTGTGCACGATTGTCGTCGAACCAATTTGATTAAGTTTGATTTTGTCGTCGGCAATTCCAAGTTTTTCTTTGCATAGTTGCAAAAAACTTTCGCCTTGTTCTTTTTCACAACCAAACCCCACACAAAACATAAACTCCTTGATGTTTTGTTTGGTTTTTTCAAAATATAACTTCGCCAAATCAATGAGTTTGTTTAGCGTGTTTTTTATCCCAATTCCAAATCCACACGAATCCAAAACCCCTTCTTTCATGGTGATGATTGGCTTTATGTTTAGTTTGTTCGCGACAAGTCCTTTTAGTTTGCCAATTCTCCCTCCAGAAATAAGATAGTTTAGATTGCCCACTGTAAACAAAATTTTTCCGCCGTCAGGTTCATCTTCAATATATTTTTTTATATCATCAAAAGATTTGCCCGCTTTGGCAAGTTTTGCAATGTTTATGACAAAAAGACCTTGTGTCGCACTGTTTTTCATTGAATCGACTGCCATAATTTTTATATTTTTAAATTCATCGCGAATCATTTGTGCGGCAACACTCGCACTGTTGTGTGAGCCACTGAATTGCGCACTTATTGCAACACTAATAATGTCACACCCTTTTTCCGCATATTTCTTGAACAACTGATAGTATTCATCAACTGAAGGACAAGCGGAAAAAAATCTCATTTGAGGATTATTGAGTTCCATTTCATAAAGTTTTTCAACATTTTCGACATCATTGCCGTCCTCATCAGAAATCTTGAATTTAACAATATCAATATCATATTTTTCGACTTCTTCTTTGGTCAAGTCGCAAGCATCGTCAGAAATAATTTTTATCATGTCATCTCCTAATTTAATTGCCGTATAGTTTCATCTTGTTCAATATTAACAAAGTATTCAAATCCCGCATCCTTGAGTTTGTTAAGATATTTGCCTAGTTTGTTCGGTGCTTTCAAAACCGAAACATCATAGTTTGTTCTCAAACTTTGTGCGAGTTTAAAACCATTTGCAAGGTTGCCTTCGTCAACAATGAGAGCAAGCATTGGTTTTTCTTCAAAACTTGAAGAATTTTGAAGCAAATCGAAAATTCTTTCAAACCCGATTGAAAATCCAACTGCGGCAACATTTGTGCCAACAAATTTTCCAATCAGTCTGTCATATCTCCCGCCTCCTCCAATTGCGCAAAAATAATCGTCGCTTTCAATTTCAAAAACGGTTGAAGTGTAGTATCCCTGACCGCGAACAAGTGTTGGGTCAAATCTCATCTTGACATCGTCCACTTTTGAGACTTCTTCCATGATATATTTCAAATTATCAAAACTTGGATTGGTTCCAATTTTGTTCTCGACTCTTGCGAGTGTGACATCTTCTCCAAAAAATTCGACCATATTTTGAATTGCTGCGTCTGGCATTCCTTTTTCAGATAGTTCCGCCCTAATTCCTTCAACTCCGATTTTGTCAAGTTTGTCGAGCGTCACACAAACGGTGTCAAAACTCCCCTCGTCAAAACCAAATTTTTCAAGCAAAGCTTTGAGAATTTGCCTGTCGTTAATTTTGATTGAGAAATTCTTTAATCCCAAATTTTTTAGTGTTTTTGACATGGTCAAAATGAGGTCAATTTCACAAATTCTATCCTCGCTTCCAAGAATGTCAATATCGCATTGAACAAGCTCCCTCATTCTCCCCTTTTGTGGTCGTTCCGCACGATATACGTTTCCGATTTGAATGCACTTGAAAGGATTTGGAAGTTTTTCTTTGTTGTTCGAATAAAATCTTGAAAGAGGCAAGGTCAAATCATATCTGAGCCCCAAATCACAAAGATTATTATAGTCTCCTCTCTCAATCGCGCCATCAAGTTTGTCGCCGCGTTTTTGGATTTTGAATATCAAATTAAGATTGTCGCCGCCATCAGACTTGTTGAGATTCTCGATGTCCTCCAATATTGGTGTTGAAATATGCATATAACCGCAAGACTTGTATGTCTCGAGAATAATTTGTTGCATTCTATCTCGAATTTTCATGTCTTGTGGCAAATAATCGCAAGTTCCTTTAACTGGTGTTTGTTTCATTTTTTTTCTCCAATATTGAGAGTATAGCATAATAATTTGTTTTGTTCAACTTAAAATTATCAACGCAACAAAATAATTAATTGTTTATAATTCGAGGCGATGAGCTCAACCTTCAATATATTCCAAATCCTTTTCAAAAATCAAAGAGGGATTAAATTGATATGGTGACATATAAATATTTGGCAATTTTTCTTCTTCAATCAATATGTCTATCGCACCTTGATCGAGTGAATTTTTTTCAATGAAGTTGGAAATTGAATTCTTTATTGATAGTTTCCCATAATCAAAGTCCTTTGACAACCTCCCCTCTTTTGTTCTTGTGAAATTCCACATTTGGTCTGTCAAATCAATGTCAACCTCAACTTTTGTGTTTGGACTTGCAAGTTTAAGACCATTTGCAAATTTATCAACTGCGCGCGAAAGGAAAAAGCCACCAACGCAAACTTCGTCATAACCAAATTTTGCAAAGTCTTTTGCAATCTCCGCAAAGTTCACAAGCCCGCGCTTTTGCATGATATCCAAATATCTTTGCTCAATGTCAACAACACCATATTCAATGCCATCAAATCCAAAGACGCTTGAACCACGAAAAGAAATCACTTCAATATCATAATAATGCTTCATATATCTCTCGACAATAATTTGTCGAAATTGTCTCAAATATTGTTGTTTTTCGCCCGAATTTTTGGGTTCAACATTCATGAAAAAATCTTTTTCGGGGAACAAGAAAACAAAACACTTTCTCATCATTGCTCCAAATGTAAAATTTTTCTTCCATTCCATCAATATGCATTTCTTCATAACAATGTGAAATCATTTTTTGTCGAAAAGGATTTTTAATTTGAAAAAACAGTTTTTAATTCAAGGACAACAAAATATTATACATTATGAAAGATTATGTTTTGGAAGTTGATGTTTTTGATAATCCCATCGGACGCGTGGAAAAGCTTGCAGCGCACAAAAAGCCCATTCTTCACCGCGCGTTCTCAGTTTTTTTATTTCACGAAAACAAGTTGCTAATTCAAAAAAGAGCAAAACATAAATATCATTCTGGCGGCCTTTGGGCAAACACATGTTGTTCTCACCCCCTGACTTCAAACATTTTGGGAGAGGCAAAAAAAAGACTTGAAGACGAATGTGGAATCACGACAAATAATTTAAAAGAAATCTTTTGCTTCAATTATTTCAACAAGTTCAATCAAAATCTTTTTGAGTATGAAATCGATCATGTTCTCATTGGTTCGTATGATGGAAAATATAAAATAAATCCCGAAGAGGTCGAGGAACTTGCGTGGGTTGACATGGAAAAGTTGCAAAGCGACATGATAAAAAAACCACAGATTTTTGCTCCATGGTTTTTGCTCGCCGCACCAAAAGTCGTTGAATATCTAAAAAATCACCCAAACAACTGATTTTTAAAATAATTAAAGCACGCTTTAAAAACATTTTGTCCATGCTCAACAATCAGGACAACTTTGCCCACAATTTTGTTTGCATCAACTGGTCCATATGTTGAACAATCCCTGCTGATGTTTCGGTTGTCTCCGAGATAAAATATTTTCCCTTCTTCAATAAAAAGATAGTCAATCCCGTCAATGTTTTTAAACTTCAAATTCGCGTCCGATTTGAGTGCATTAAATTTTTCATAGGTTTTTGCCATATTGGTTATTCCGTCGTTGACAATCACTGGCGTTGTTTCGCCCTTTTTTATCAACTGAATATGATAATATCCGGTTTCATGTCCGCCTTCATCAACTATCGGAACAATTGCAACATAATCTCCACCCGTCGCAATAAGACGCTTTATGACATATCTATCCTCGCTCTCATCTGTTCTATCAACAACAATAATGTCGCCGCGCTCGCCCTTTTTTAGTCTGTTTATCATAACAGTGTCCTCAACCTGATTTTCTTCTGACCAGTTTGCATTGATGAGTGGCTGCATTGATGGACCTTTGACTGATGTTCTGATAAAGATGCATGCAAGAACAGCTGTGACAAGCGCCAAAACAGTCAAAACAAAAAAGAATATGTTGCTCAAAACTTTCAGCCATTTTGGCATTGTGTGAGCATTCATATAATCCTTCCCATATTTTTTTTGTTGTTGTCCCTCGTCGATGTTGACATGCATATCCATGCTTACATTATAACACCTCAATCTTTTCTTGACAACACAATTATTTAGTGATAAATTTTATATGCTCAAATAAATTGTCGAAACAAAACGTCAAGGTCTAATCAACAACAAACTCTCAACAACTTTGCTCGAAAACAACGCAATTTGTTTGATGACAATAATGCGCCCATGGTGAAGTGGATATCACAATGGTCTTCGGAACCATTATGCCGAGTTCGAGTCTTGGTGGGCGCACCAAAAAAATCCCATGGAATTTCAGCAATTGTCAAAATCGCTGATTTTTTTTATTTTCTCCCAACTGAATTCTTCTCGTCCAAAATGTCCATAGCAAGCAGTTGATTTATAAATTGGTT
>JBJFDC010000005.1:0-22361 GCA_051889215.1 Christensenellales bacterium | reverse complement strand
TAAAGGCCTATGATCACTCCTTGTTGGATCAAGCATGTGTTCGTATCATCGACATTGCTGACAAGGGTGGAGCAAAAGTCGCTGGGCCAATTCCGCTTCCAACAGACAAGGAAGTTGTGACAATCATTCGTTCACCACACAAACACAAAGACAGCCGTGAACAATTTGAGTCAAGAACTCACAAACGTATGATTGATATCTTCAGCCCATCAGGCAAGGTTGTTGACGCTCTTATGAAGCTTGACCTTCCAGCTGGCGTTGATGTCAAAATCAAGTTATAATCAAGTCAAGGAGAGAAAAAAATGAAGAAAGCAATTTTAGGCAAAAAGTTAGGCATGACACAAGTCTTCACTTCTGACGGCTTGGTTGTGCCAGTCACAGTTGTTGAAGCTGGCCCATGCGTTGTTGTTCAAAAGAAGACACAAGAGCATGACGGTTATGACGCAACAGTTGTTGCGTTTGGAGAAACAAAAGAAAACAGAGTGAATAAACCTGCAATGGGAATATTCAAAAAAGCAAATGTTGCTCCACACAAAATCATGAGAGAGTTCAAATATGAAAATCCAGATCTTGAACTCGGTTCAGTAATCAAATGTGATATCTTCGCAGAAAAAGATATGGTTGATGTCACAGGAAACACAAGAGGACGTGGATTCACCGGCGTTATCCAAAGATGGAATCAACACAGACTCAAAATGACACACGGTGTTGGCCCTGTTCATAGAGAAGTTGGTTCAATGGGTGCAAACTCATCTCCATCACGTGTTTTCAAAAACAAAAACATGCCAGGACATTATGGCAATGAACAAGTGACAATTCAAAATTTGGAAATCGTTAAAGTTGATGCAGACAGAAATATCCTTCTTGTCAAAGGATGCGTTCCAGGACCAAAAGGCGCATACCTCGTCATCAAAGAGACGGTTAAGAGATAAAAGGAGAAGAGGACATGCCAAAAGTTAAAGTATTTAATATGGCAGGCGAATCAGTTGGAACACTTAATCTAAAAGACGAAGTATTCGCAGTTGAAGAAAACTTGCCACTTATTCATGAAGTTGTTGTTGCATACAATGCAAACCAACGCCAAGGCACAAAAAGCACTTTGACTCGTTCCGAAGTTCGAGGACATGCAAAAAAGCCATATAGACAAAAACACACAGGTAATGCTCGTCAAGGTTCAACAAAAGCACCTCATCAAACTGGTGGTGGAGTTGCATTTGCACCAAAGCCAAGAGATTTTTCAAAGAAAATCAACAAACAGGCAAAACGTCTTGCATTCCTTAGTGCTCTGAGCACAAAGCTTGCACAAAACGAAATCACAGTTGTTGACGAATTCAAATTGAATGAAGTTAAGACAAAAGAAATCCAAAATTTCCTTAACGCTTTCAAATTTGACAAGAGCGTTGTTTTGGTCACTGAAGACAAAAATGAAGATGTTCTTCGTGCCGGAGCAAACATTCCAACAGTAAGCGTGACAACAGCAGACCTTCTTAACACTTATGAAGTTGTTGCAAACAAAAACGTCGTTTTGACAAAAGCTGCAATCAAATCAATCGAGGAGGCATACGCAGAATGAAAGCTTACGAGATAATCAAAAAACCACTTATGTCAGAAAAAAGTTATGCTGGAATCGGCGCAAAAGTATATACATTTGTTGTTGATAACAATGCAAACAAAGTTGAAATCAAGAACGCTGTTGAAGAAATCTTCAAAGTTCAAGTGGAAAAAGTTAACACAGTGACAGTCAAAGGACACAAAAAATCACAAAACACAAGAAATGGAAGAACAGTTGGCAAAACAAGTGACATCAAAAAAGCCATTGTCACACTCAAAGCTGACAGCAAGCCAATCGCATTCTTCGAAAGTTTACAATAATAAAGGAGTATAAAAATGGCAGTTAAAAATTATAGACCAACTTCAGCTGGACGCAGATTTGTCAAGACTCCAACTTTTGAAGAAGTGACAAAAACAGAGCCAGAAAAAAGCTTGTTGGTTTCAAAAAAGAAAAATGCCGGAAGAAATTCATATGGCAGAATAACAGTTCGTCACCATGGTGGCGGAAACCGTCAAAAATACAGAATCATTGATTTCAAACGTAATAAAGACGGAATTCCAGCAAAAGTTGTTGGAGTTGAATATGATCCAAACAGAACCGCTTATATCGCACTTCTCAGTTATGCAGATGGCGAAAAGAGATATATCTTGAGCCCAATCGGACTTAAAGTTGGCGACACAGTTATGAGCGGCGAAAACGCAGATGTAAAAGTCGGAAATTGCTTACCATTGAACCTTATCCCTGTTGGAACAATCGTTCACAATGTTGAACTTCAACCAGGAAAAGGCGGACAATTTGCAAGAAGTGCAGGAGCTGAAGTTCAACTCATGGCAAAAGAAGGCAAATATGCAACTCTTCGTATGCCAAGTGGTGAAATGAGAAAAGTTGTTCTCACATGCCGTGCAACAGTCGGACAAGTTGGAAACCTCGATCATGAACTTGTGTCTTTGGGAAAAGCAGGAAAGAAACGTCACTTGGGTGTTAGACCTTCAGTTCGTGGTGTTGTTATGAACCCTAACGATCACCCACACGGCGGTGGTGAAGGAAAGAGCCCAGTTGGAATGGCAAGCCCAGTCACACCTTGGGGTAAACCTGCTCTTGGATACAAGACAAGAAAGAACAAGAAAGCTTCTAACAAGTTGATTGTTAAGAGAGTTAACTAGGAGATGAGTTATGAGTAGATCATTAAAGAAAAAACCTTATGTGTATCCAGCGCTTTTTGAAAAAGCTGTTGAAGCACAAAAGACAGGCGACAGAAGACCAATCAAAACTTGGTCAAGAGCATCAGTTGTTTATCCAGAATTTGTTGGGTTGACATTTGCTGTTCACAATGGAAAGAAACACGTTCCAGTTTATTGTTCAGTTGAAATGGTTGGACACAAACTTGGCGAGTTCGCTCCAACAAGAACATTTAAAGGACATGCAGGCCAAAAACAAAAAGGCGGCGCTGCAGGTTCAAGAAAGTAGGAGGAGCATGAAATGGCTACAAGAATGAGAGAAAAATCAGCAAAAAGAATTCAAAACAAAGATGCTCGTCCATACGCAAAAGTAAAATATGTTCGTATGAGCCCATCAAAAGTTAGAATTATGCTTGATGTTATCAGAGGAAAAAGAGCAGTTGAAGCAATGGCAATTCTTGAAAACTCAACACAAATTGCAAGAGAACCACTTGTCAAACTTCTCAAATCTGCAATCGCAAATGCAGAGAACAACAAAGGCATGAACAAAGATGACCTTGTTGTTGCAGAGTGTTTTGTTTGCCCAGGTCCAACTCTTAAGCGCATGATGCCAAGAGCAAAAGGAAGAGCAGACAGAATTCTCAAAAGAACTTGTCATATAACAATCGTCTTGGACGAAATCAAATAAGGAGAAAGCAAATATGGGACAAAAAGTTAGTCCAATCGGACTCAGAGTCGGAATCAACAAGTCATGGGATTCATCTTGGTATGCAAACAAGCAAAATTTTGCTGACTTCTTGATCGAAGACGAAAAAATCAGAAAGTTCATCAAAAAGAACTACTATCAAAGCGCAATCGCAAAAGTAGGAATTGAAAGAACTGCAAACAAGACAATAATCAACATCTATACAGCAAAACCTGGCATGATTATTGGAGCAAAAGGTGCTGGAATTGAAACAATCAAAGCACAACTTTCAAAAATCATCGCTCCAACAAAAATGCTCATCATAAACGTTAAAGAGGTTAAAAAACCTGATCTTGAAGCAGTTTTGGTTGCAGAAAACATTGCAACACAACTTGAAAAAAGAATTTCTTTCAAACGTGCAATGAAACAAGCCCTTTCTCGTGTTATGAAAGCAGGAGCAAAAGGTTGCAAAGTTCAAGTTAGCGGAGTTGTTGACGGTGCTAACACAATTGCAAGAACAGAAAGATACATGGAAGGCTCACTTCCACTTCATACTCTCAGAGCAGACATAGATTATGGCGTTGCATCAGCATTCACCAACTATGGCAAACTTGGAGTTAAATGCTGGATTTACAAAGGCGAAATCCTTGGCAAAGAGCCTCAAGAAACAAAGGAGGTAAAAGCTAATGTTAATGCCTAAAAGAGTGAAACGCAGACGTGTTTTCCGTGGAAGAATGAAAGGCGTTGCAACTCGCGGTAATAAACTCGCTTATGGCGATTATGGAATTATCGCAACAGAGCCATGCTGGATTAAATCAAATCAAATCGAGGCAGCTCGTATTGCAATGACCAGATACATCAAACGTGGCGGAAAAGTTTGGATTAATATTTTCCCAGACAAACCAGTCACAAAAAAGCCAGCTGAAACCAGAATGGGTTCAGGAAAAGGCGCACCAGAATTTTGGGTTGCAGTTGTTAAACCTGGCAGAGTTCTCTTTGAACTTACAGGAGTTTCCGAAGAGGTTGCTCGTGAAGCTTTGAGACTTGCTGGACACAAACTTCCTTGCAAAGTAAAATTCGTAAAGAAAGAAGAAGCAGTTGAGGGAGGTGTTGCAAATGAAAATTAATGACATCAAAAACATGACAACACAAGAACTTTCAAGCAAACTCAATGAACTTAAAAACGAACTCTTCAATTTGAGATTCTCACATGCGACTGGAAACTTGGCAAATCCAATGCAACTCCATAATGTCAAAAAAGACATCGCAAGAATCAAAACAGTTCTCAGAGTTAGAGAAATCGCTGAAGGCGATAAGAAGTAAGGGGTGAAATATGGAAGAAAGAAATAACAGACCAGAGCGCGAAGGCATCGTTGTCAGCGCTGGAAAAATGGATAAAACAGTTGTTGTTGCTATTGTTTCAAACAAAAAGCACCCTATTTATAAAAAAGTCGTTAAATCAACAAAAAAATTCAAAGTGCACGATGAAGAAAATATTTGTGGAGTTGGTGACAGGGTTGAAATCAGAGAAACTCGTCCACTCTCAAAAGACAAATATCACACATTAGTCCGCATCATTGAAAAAGCAAAGTAATCCAAAAGGAGAAGAATTATGGTTCAACCACAAACAAGATTGAAAGTTGCCGATAACACCGGCGCAAAACAAATTATGTGTATCCGTGTTCTTGGTGGCTCTTTCAGAAGAAGCGGAAATATTGGTGATGTCATTGTTGCATCAGTGAAATCCGCAATTCCTGGTGGAGTTGTCAAAAAGGGTGATGTTGTCAAAGCGGTTATCGTAAGAACAACAAAAGGACTTCGTCGTCCAGACGGAACTCATATCAGATTTGATGATAATGCAGCAGTTATTATCGATAATCAAAAACAACCAAAGGGAACTCGTATCTTTGGACCTGTTGCCAGAGAGCTTCGTGAAAAAGATTTCATGAAAATCATTTCACTTGCTCCTGAGGTTTTATAAGGAGAAAAGACATGGTAGTAAAAAAAGGTGATCAAGCTGTTGTTATTTCCGGAAAGGAAAAAGGAAAGAAAGGCAAAGTTGCTCAAGTTATTCCATCAACAGGCAAAGTTGTAATCGAAAATGTTAATGTCGTTTCAAGACACAAAAAACCTCGTTCTGCACAAGACAAAGGTGGCATAATGAAAAAAGCAGCTCCTATCGATGCTTCAAACGTCATGGTTGTTTGCCCAGCATGTGGAAAAGCAACAAGAGTCGCCCACAAGGAAATTGCAGGCGAAAAAGCTCGCGTTTGCAAAAAATGCGGAGCAAGTCTTGACAAAGACATGAAAAAACAAGTAAAGAAAGATGCAAAAGCTGAAACAAAAGCAGCAAAAGCAGAAACAACAAAAGCAGAAAAATCTGCAAAAACAGAACAAAAGTCGAAATCAAGCACCGCTGCAAAAAAACCTGCAGCAAAAAAAGCTGAAAACAAAGATTAATTGAGGTGACAAATGAATAGAAAACGCGAAATGTATAAAACACAAGTTGTTCCTGAATTAATCAAAATGAACGGCTACAAAAATGTTCACGAAGTTCCAAAACTTGACAAGATTGTTCTCAGCATGGGACTTGGTGAAGTTAAAGACAATTCAAAAAGTTTCAATATTGCTTTTGAAGAACTTGCAACAATCGCTGGACAAAAACCAGTTGCAACAGTTGCAAAAAAAGCAATTTCAAACTTCAAATTGAGGCAAGGCCAAAAGATTGGCGCAAAAGTGACCTTGAGAGGCGAAAGAATGTATGAGTTCTTGGATAGACTTATTTCAATCGCTCTTCCAAGAGTTCGCGACTTCCATGGCGTGCCAAAGAAAGGGTTCGATGGCAGAGGAAATTACACAATGGGCATAAAAGAACAACTTATTTTCCCAGAAATTTCCTATGACAAAATCGAAAAGGTTAGAGGATTTGATATCTGTTTTGTGACAACAGCAAAAACAGACAAGGAAGCGCTTGACCTTCTCACTTTGTTGGGAATGCCATTCGCAACTAAATAAGGAGATTTGATATGGCAAAGAAAGCACTTATTGAAAAACAAGAAAGAACTCAAAAATTCTCAACTCGTGAATACACAAGATGCAAAATCTGTGGAAGACCTCACGCAGTTTTGAAAAAATATGGCGTATGTCGTGTTTGCTTCAGAGAACTTGCTAACAAAGGCGAAATCCCTGGAGTTAAAAAGGCAAGCTGGTAAGGAGGAGGAAGAAATGATTGTTACAGATCCAATCGCAGATATGCTCACAAGAATTCGCAATGCGATAAATGCGAAACACGAAAGTGTTCTCATTCCTGCATCAAAAGAAAAACTTGCAATCGCAGAAATTTTGCTTGAAGAGGGATACATTTCTTCTTTCGAACTTGAAAACGCAGGCGCATTTAAAAACATAAAAGTCGTTATCAAATATGACTCAGATAACACAAGTGTTATCCAAGGGATAAAGAGAATTTCAAAACCAGGACTCAGAATTTATTGCACAGTTGACAAAATCCCACAAGTTATCAATGGTCTTGGAATTGCAATTCTTTCAACAAACAAAGGAATTATGACCGACAAGAAGGCACGTGCTCAAAAAGTGGGCGGCGAAGTGCTTTGCTATGTGTGGTAATAGGAGGAAATTATGTCAAGAATAGGTAGAAATCCAATCCATATCCCACAAGGCGTTCAAGTTTTGGTTGATGACAAAAATGTCGTCACAGTCACAGGTCCTTTGGGAACATTGACACAAAAAGTTGATGACTGCATCACAGTAAATCAACACGATGGAGTTGTTTTGCTCACAAGAGCAAACGACAACAACGATGTCAAAGCAAAACATGGCCTCTATAGAGCGCTTATCAACTCAATGGTTGAAGGTGTTTCAAAGGGATTTTCAAAATCTCTTACAATCAGCGGAGTTGGTTATAAACTCAACAAACAAGGCAACAAACTCACAATGAATATTGGATTTTCTCATCCAGTTGAAATTGTTGAAATCCCTGGAATTACAATTGAAGTTCCAGCAGCAACAGAAATCAAAATCTCTGGAATTGATAAACAACTTGTTGGTCAATTTGCAGCAAAAATCAGAGATGTAAAACCTGTTGAACCATATCACGGATATGGAATCAGATACAAAGACGAAGTTGTTATCCTCAAACAAGGAAAAGCAGCTGGCAAAGGCAAAAAGTAAGGAGGTAAATAGAAAATGATTAATAAGAAAGATAAAAATGCAAACAGAACAAAACGTCATTTCAGAGTAAGAAACAAAGTTTCTGGAACCTCCGCTTGCCCAAGACTCAACGTCTATAGAAGTTTGAATGGCATCTATGCTCAAGTTATTGATGACCAAAAAGGAATTACACTTGCAAGTGCTTCAACACTTGACAAAGAAATTTCTGAAAAATCTAAAGAACTCAACAAAACAGAACAAGCAAAACTTGTTGGAACTGTTGTCGCTGAACGTGCAAAAGCCAAAGGTGTTGAAAACGTTGTTTTTGACCGTGGCGGATATGCTTACACTGGCAGAGTCAAAGCTTTGGCAGACGGCGCAAGAGAAGCTGGTTTGGTGTTCTAGGAGGAAGAAATGGCAAATTTAGACGAAGTTAAAAAAGAAAGAAAAAACAACGAAAGAAGAAGAGAACCAAGACGCGAAGAGAGCGATATTGAAAAATCACTTGTTTGCGTTCGCCGTGTCACAAAAGTTGTTAAAGGTGGCAGAACAATGAGATTTTCAGCACTCGTTGTTGTTGGTGACAAAAAGGGTTCTGTTGGACTTGGAATCGGCAAAGCCGGAGAAGTTCCAAACGCAATCGAAAAAGCAACTCAAAATGCCAAGAAAAACATGAAAAAAGTCAACATTCTTGGAACAACCATTCCACATGAGGCAGAAGGAAAATTCGGAACAAGCAGAGTTCTTCTTCTCCCAGCAAAAGAAGGAACTGGTGTTATTGCAGGTGGTTCTTGCCGTTCAGTTATTGAACTTGCTGGAATCAAAGATATTGTCACAAAGATCCATGGATCAACAAACAAAATCAACTGCGTAAAAGCAACCGTAAACGGTTTGACATCAATCAAGACAAAAGAACAAATCGCTGCACGTCGTGGCGTTTCTGTTGAGTCTTTATAGGAAGGTGCAAAATGGCTAAAAATGAAACTCCAAAAATGCTTAAAGTCACTTGGGTTAGAAGCACAATTGGATATAACAAAAAACAAGAAAAAATTATCCATGCACTCGGATTTAAGAAATTAAATACAATAAAACTTTTGCCAGACAACGAATGTGTTAGAGGAAGTTTGTTCCTCGTCAAACATTTGGTTCGGGTTGAAGAAGAGTAGGAGGAAATATGGAATTACAAAATTTATCTCCAGCACCTAATTCAAAACCAAAATCATTCCGCCGCGGTCGTGGAATTGGTAGCGGACTTGGAAAAACAAGTGGCGCAGGACACAAAGGACAAAACGCTCGCTCAGGCGGGGGAGTAAGACCTGGATTTGAAGGCGGACAACTTCCACTCATTCGTCGCATTCCAATCAGAGGTTTTAATAACTACAATTTTGATAAAGTTTATGCAACAGTTAATGTTGGTGACCTTGACCTCTTTGACGAGAACACAGTTATCACCGCTGAACTTTTGTATCAAACAAGAGTTATTGGCAAAATGCAACCATATGGCTTGAAAGTTTTGGGTGGCGGAGAACTCACAAAACCACTCGTTGTGAAAGCAAACAAATTCACAGCTTCAGCAGTTGAAAAAATTGAAAAAGCCGGCGGCAAAGTTGAGGTGATTTAATGTTTAAGAAGTTGATAGAAGCATTCAAAATAAAAGAAGTGAGACGAAAAATAATTTTGACTCTTGTTCTTTTGTTGGTTTTTAGACTTGGTTCCATGCTTCCAATACCATTGATTGACAAATCGGTATTCGCAAGCGCAACCAGTGGTTCAAACTCATTTTTGGGACTTTTGAACTCAATTAGTGGTGGTGCACTTTCAAACGGGGCATTCCTTGCTCTTGGTGTCACACCATATATCAACGCTTCCATCATCATGCAACTTCTTGCCGTTGCAATTCCTAGTCTTGAAAGACTTGGCAAGCAAGGGGAAGAAGGAAGAAAAAAAATCAGTATGTATACAAGAATCTGCGCATTGATTCTGTCAATCGCTCAAGCGGTTGGAATTGTTGTTGCTTATTCAAATTCAATCAGACCAGAATATTTGTGGCAAGGTGCACCACTTTGGCTCGCTGCAACCATCGTTGTATTCATTCTTATTGCTGGCGGAATGTTCACGGTTTGGCTTGGAGAAAGAATCACTGACCTTGGAATCGGCAACGGATTATCACTTTTGATTTTTGTTGGAATTCTCTCATCAGCAGGTTCATCACTCCTTGCAACAATTTCACAAATCAAGACAGATATCACGGTTATTTGGGACCTTGTTATATTTGCAGTTGCATTGGTTGTTATATTTGGACTTATCGTTTTTGTTGATTTGTCGGAGCGTAAAGTTCCAGTCCAATATGCAAAACAAATCAAAGGCAGAAAAATGTATGGCGGACAAAACACTCATATTCCAATCAGAGTTAATGCTGGTGGAGTTATGCCAATCATTTTCGCATCAGCACTTCTCACATTCCCACAACTCATAATCAGCATTTTCTGGCCAAACTCAAATGCGATGGCTTGGTATAATGAATGGCTCGGTGCTGGTTCATGGATTAACATTGTGCTCACTGCAATATTGATTTTGTTCTTCTCATACTTCTACGCACAAATCACATTCAATCCAGAGGACATCTCAAAACAAATTCAACAGAATGGTGGATTTATTCCTGGAATCAGACCGGGAAGACCAACCGCTGACTACCTAAAAACAATAAACAACAGAATCACACTCTTCGGAGCAATATTCTTGGCGTTTATAGCCCTTATTCCAAACCTTGTGTTTAAAGGGATTTGGGGAACATCGGGTTCGCTCGTCAACGCATTCAGTGCAACAGGACTTCTTATCGTTGTTTCTTGCGCGCTTGAATTTGACAAACAACTTGATGCACAACTTCTCATGAAAAACTATAGGGGATTTTTGAGGTAATATGAAACTGGTTTTGATTGGTGCCCCAGGGAGCGGGAAAGGAACACTTGCAAGTTTTCTTAAATCCAAATATGGTTGGCTTCATGTTTCAACCGGAGATATTCTTCGAGATGAAATCACGAAACAAACTGAAATTGGAAAAATCGCAAAAGAACTTATTGAAAACGGCTTGTTTGTTCCGGACCAATTAATCACAAAAATGGTGGAAAATCGTCTTGAACAAGATGACGCGAAAGTAGGATTTATTCTCGACGGTTTTCCAAGAACCATAAATCAATTCAATTCAATGAAAGGACACATTGAAATTGATAAAGCAATTTTTCTTGATGCGGACACCGACGTTCTCATAACTCGTCTCACATCAAGAATTCAATGTCCAAAATGCAAAGAAGTTTACTCGACAAGAACATACTCGCTTGACATTTGTTCAAAATGTGGAGAAAAACTTATAGTCCGAAAGGACGACAATCTTGAAAGCATCAAAAAACGCCTTGACATTTATGAAAATGAAACCAAGCCGATTGTTGACTGCTTTCGAAAAGAAAACAAACTTCTTGATATTTCTGGCAATCAATCGCCCGAAGAAACCTTGAAACTTGTTGAACAAGCGTTAGAACTTGGGGAGGAGAAATGACAACAAAAACACCTGCAGAAATCGTTTTGATGCGAAAGGCGGGAGGAATTGTTAAAGATGCGCTAAATTATGCAAAAACTTTGGTGCGCCCAGGAATCACAACTCTTGAACTTGACCAAAAGATTTCCAAGTTTATCGAGGATCAAGGAGCAACGCTTCCTTGCAAAGGTTATGAGGGATATCCCGCTGGAACTTGCATTTCGGTTAACGAGGTGGTCGTCCACGGAATTCCAAGCAATCAAGTTTTGCAAGAGGGCGACATTGTCAGCATCGACCTCGTGGCCTCATATAAAGGTTATTGTGGAGATGCGACGAGAACTTTTGGGGTGGGAAAAATTTCACCACAAAAACAGCGACTTATTGACGTGACAGAAAATTGTTTCTTTGAGGCAATAAAAAATCTCAAAGCGGGGATGAGAATTGGTGACATCTCATCAGCCGTGCAAAAATGTGCAGAAAGTCACGGGTATTCAGTTGTTAGAGAACTTTGTGGTCACGGCATTGGCAAAAATATGCACGAAGACCCTTGCGTTCCAAACTATGGCAAGGCAGGAGTTGGACCAATAATCAAAGAAAATTGTTGTCTTGCGATTGAACCCATGATAAATATGGGCAAGAAGGATATTTGGCTTGCGAGCGATGGTTGGACGGTTTCAACCAGAGATGGACTTCCTGCTGCTCACTATGAAAACACTGTGCTTGTCACTCAAACAGGTGTGGAAATTCTAACACTTTGAGGAGTCTATGCAAGAATTTAGAATTGGAGATTTAGTTGTTTCGACCGCAGGTCACGATATGGGCGCGTTTTATGTTGTTGTTGATGTAATCGACAAAAACTATGTCGCACTCGCCGATGGGAAAAACAAACCAATCACTTCACCCAAAAAAAAGAAAATCAAACATATATTGTCCTTGGGACAACATGAAGTTGATTTTGAATTAAAAATCTCGCAGAAAGATGTGGACAGCAACGCTTATATAAAAAAGATTTTAAAAAAATTTGAAAATTCTTAAAAAGGAGATTGTATGTCGAAAGAAGATGTGATAGAATTTGACGGGGTGGTGGAAGAAGTTCTGCCAAACACGACGTTTAAAGTCCGACTTTCCAATGGGCATCTCATCACTGCTTACATTTCTGGAAAACTCAGACTTCACTACATCAAAATATTTGCCGGTGATAAAGTCCGAATTGAAATGAGTCCATACGACTTGTCAAAAGGAAGAATCACATGGCGTGACAAAGCATAAAAGGAGAAAAATTATGAAAGTTTCAGCTTCTGTTAAACCAAGATGCAATGGATGCAAAGTAATCAAACGCGAAGGAAGAGTTATGGTTATTTGCTCAAAAGACAAAAGCCACAAACAAGTTCAAGGTTAATTTGAAAAATCTCGCAGCAGGGGCGGCTGGGTGAGTTTTTTGTTTTAAAAACCACTTCTCTGATGCGTCAAAATATATTAAAAACAAACAAAAACAAAAACGGAGGAATATATGGCAAGAATTGCTGGCGTGGATTTGCCAAACGACAAAAGAGTTGAGATCGGCTTAACATACATTTATGGAATTGGCCGTGTCACATCAAACAAGATTTTGGCTGAAACAGGAATCAATCCTGACATCAGAGTGAAAGATCTTGATGAAAACGATGTCGCAAAACTACGTAACTACATTGAAAAAAATGTTGTTGTTGAAGGAGAACTCAGAAAAGAAGTTTCACTCAACATCAAAAGACTCTCGGAAATTGGAACTTTCCGTGGCGTTCGTCACAGAAAAGGACTTCCAGTTAGAGGTCAAAACACAAGAACAAACTCAAGAACACGCAAAGGTCCAAGAAGAATCGTTGCAAAGAGTTCAGTAAAAGGTAAATAAGGAGAAATAATATGGCTGCTACAAAACAGACAAGAAAGAAAAGAGTTAGCAAGAACATTGACAAAGGTCAAGTTCACATCAAAGCATCTTTTAATAACACAATCGTGACATTTACCGACTGCCAAGGCAATGTTCTATCTTGGTCAAGTTCGGGTAAACTCGGTCTTCGTGGTTCAAAGAAAAGCACACCATTTGCTGCTCAACAAAACCTTGAAGATGCTGCAAAAGTTGCAAAAGAACACGGAATCAAAAGTGTTGAAGTTTATGTCAAAGGCCCAGGCGGCGGAAGAGAATCAGCAATCCGCGCACTTGGAAACTGCGACATTGATGTCACACTCATAAAGGACGTTTCGCCAATCGCTCACAACGGTTGCAGACCTCCAAAAGTTAGAAGAGTTTAATAAGGAGATAAAAATATGGCAAAATTAATCGGAGCAGATTGCCGTGAATGCAGACGCGAAGGTTGCAAATTGTTCTTGAAGGGTGAAAGATGCACCACAAAAAAATGTGCTATGGAAAGAAGACCTGTTCTTCCTGGACAACATGGCGCTTCAAGAAAGAGAGTCACAGAATATGGACTTCAACTTCGTGAAAAACAAAAAGTTAAAAAAGCATACGGAATCTTGGAAAAACAATTCAGAAAATACTATGAAGAAGCAGAAAGAATGAAAGGCGTCACAGGCGACAACATGCTTTCTCTCATTGAAAGAAGACTTGACAACGTTGTTTATCGTATGGGTATCGGTTCAAGCAGAAGTGAATGCCGTCAAATCGTTAACCATGGACATATCACAGTCAACGGAAAACGCGTTAACATTCCTTCATATAGCGTCAAAGTTGGCGACGAAATCGCTGTGAAGGAAAGCAAGAAAGATCTTGAAATGTTCAAACAACTCAAAGGTATGAAAATTGTTATGCCAAAATGGCTTGAATTCAATAGCGATGAACTCAAAGGAAAAATTTTGGCATTGCCACAAAGAGATGACATCGACTTGACAATCGAAGAAAGTTTGATCATCGAACATTATTCAAGATAATAGGAGGGATTTTGATATGATGGAAATTGAAAAACCAAAAATCACTTGTGAGGAAGCTGACAACGGCAGTTTTGCAAGATTTACCGTTGAACCACTTGAAAAAGGATTCGGCATCACTCTTGGAAATGCACTCCGTCGCACATTGCTTTCATCTCTTCCAGGTGCTGCACCAATCGCAATCAGAATTAATGGTGTTCAACATGAATTTTCAACAGTTTATGGTGTGACAGAAGATGTTGTCGACATTGTTCTTAACATCAAAGGACTTGCTGTTAAATCAAGTTCAACCGACAATGATTTCATGACAGTTTTGCACCTCAGAAAGAACAAGGCCGGCGCAGTGACTGCTGCTGACTTTGAAGCAAATGATCAAATCGAAATTCTTAATCCAGACCTCTATATTTGCACAATCGAAGAAAATGTTAAGTTCGAACTTGACGTCATGATTGCAAGAGGAAGAGGTTATGTTCCTAATTCAGAAAACAAAGAAAGATTTGATGACGTTGACTATATTGCGATTGACTCCTTGTATTCACCTGTTAAAAAGGTAAACTACACAGTTGAGAAAACTCGTGTTGGTCAAAAAATGGATTATGACAAACTTGTTCTTGAAATTGAAACAAATGGAACAACATCAGCAAGAGAAATCTTGAGTTTGTCAGCAAAAATTATTCAAGACCACTTGTCACTCTTTGTTGACCTTTGTGAAGCAATGGCTGGAATGGATATCCTCATCAGCAAAGACAACGACAAACAAGTTAAAGTTCTTGAAATGCCAATTGAAGAAATGGATCTCTCTGTCCGTTCTTATAATTGTCTTAAACGCGCAAATATCAACACAGTTGAAGATTTGATTAAAAAATCAAAGAATGACATGCTCAAAGTTCGCAACCTCGGACTTAAATCAATTGACGAAGTTGTTAACAAACTTGAGTCCTATGGCTTGTCACTCAGAAACGATGAAGATTAAAAGGAGTTAATATGGCAAACGAAAAATTGGGAAGACCAACAAAAGAAAGAATGGCTGTTATGAGAAATCAAGTGTCATATCTTCTTTGGAATGGAAAACTTGAGACAACTTATGCAAAGTGCAAATCAGTTCAAAGCATGGCTGAAAAAATCATCACTCTTGCAATCAACACATATGAAGATGTCGTCACTGTTTCAAAGCAAATCACTGACAAAAACGGCGTAAAAGTTGTCACAAATGTCACAAACGATGGTCCAAAGAAACTTGCAGCAAGAAGAAAAATCATGTCAGAACTTTATGACCTTCAAGAAGTTCGTGGCGAAAAAGAAACTCTTGCAGCATTCAAAGCAAAAACAAAAGATATCAACCACCCATTGATTGAAAAAATCTTTAATGTTTATGCTCCAAAATTCGCTGCTCGCAACAAAGAAAAGAATTGCGCTGGCGGATATACAAGAGTTCTCAAACTTGGCGCACGTCGTGGTGATGCTGCAGAAATGGGCTTGATTGAAATTCTTTAATAAATTCAAAAAAACAAGGTTTTTGCCTTGTTTTTTTATTTTAAATTTGAATAATTGGATATGCGGTTATTTCTTTTCATAATGTGAAAAAAAACTTATTGACAAAGCAAGTGAAAGCGCCACACCCACGATGAGAATTATGCCGAGTGAGTTTTGGACCTTGAGGGCTTGGACGGGCTCGGAACTATCAAAATGGATAATATCCAAAATCAGTCCGATGAGGAAAAGTGAGAGTGCGTTTGAAATCTTGAACACAAATGTCATCACGCCAGAAAATGTTGCCGTTTGATTTGTGTTGTTCGCTGCGTTTTCTTCTGAAATAATATCTGAAAAGATGGAAAACGGAAGACTATATAATGCGCCTGAACCAAACCCGCAAATGAGAACAAGTGGAATGCAGATATAAAAGTTTATGACAGATGTCAAAAATGTTCGAACCAAAAATAGCACAGACAAAAAGCCAACGCCCAAAATTATTATTGAAATAAACAAAATCAAAGTGTTTATTTTTCCTTTTTTGAATGCTATTTTTGAAATAAATAATTGAGCAAATATTGCGCCTATAAGCAAGCACAACAAGAGAATGGAAATTTGAGAAGAAGTGAAGTGAAATGAATATGTGAAAACGTGAAGACCAAGCGATGTCAGCATGGCTGTTGCGAGAGTGGAAATCGAATATCCAACAATCATTGCGCAATATCTTTTGTTTCTGAAAAAGTCAAAAAACACGGAAAAAGCAGTCCAAACAGACTGTCTTTTCTGAAAAATCGGATAATTTAATATCAATTTTTTATTTTTGCGATTTAGAGTAAGCACACAAATTAAGGTTGTGACAATAATAAGTATTGAAGTGCACAAACCGATTTTTATATAACCAATCCTTTCAGTTGTTTTTTCCATAAAAATAATCATGAGGATTGATGGCAATATCATGCCAATGAGACTAAAAACCGATTTTGCTGCTTGAATTGACGTTGAGTCATATTTGTCGTTTGTCATCTCATAGCCGAGGGCGGAATAGGGCGTTGCAAAAAAAGTTTCCGCTGTTTCATAGATGAGAAGAGCAACAAGAAGCCAAGAAAATTTTTGCCAATTTCCAAGATTGAGCGGCAAGCACCAAATGAGCATGTTGCTTAACGCCATAAAAAAACTTGCGACAAGGATATAGCGTTCTCGCCGTCCCATTCCATAGTTTGAGGAGCCATCTGAAATAAAGCCCACAATGGGGTCGGTGACCGCGTCCCAAACTGTGCCGATTGCCACACAAAGACCAACAAGTGTTCCGGGAATTCCCGCAACACTTGTTCCAAAAAACATAAGCAAGGTTGAAATGGTTTGAGAAACCGCGCTAAAACCAAGATTTCCAAAACCATAACCAATTTTTTTTGATGTGCTTAGTCTCTCCACATAATAAGGTATGCAGAGAGAATATAATTAAGAATTAATTGTCAGAGAGTTCAAACAATGAATAGCCCTGTTCTTTGTGGCAAAGTGGGCAGGTTTTAAAAGCATTTTTGCTTGTTTCTTCATGTCCGCATTCAGTGCATTTCCATTTGTAAGCTTGAGGAGATTTATAAAGTTTTCCGGAGCCAAGTTTTGTTGCAATTTCTTCGTTCATCAAGTGATGACATCTTTCAACTTTTGCAACCAAGTTAAAGGATTCGGCGACATCTTTAAATCCCTCGTCTTTTGCGATTTTTGCAAAAGCAGGATAAATATTTTTGAATTCAGCATATTCGGTTTTTGATGCGAGTTTTAGTCCGTCTTTCAAGTCGCAAACGGGAAAAGGATATCCCGCATTAATTTCGATGTTCTGTTCGCTGCCGCCAAGACTTTGAATGTGATTATAAAACACTTTTGCATGCGACATTTCATTTTTTGCTTGTTGTTTCATGAGTGTTTCGATATATTTATATCCGTCGTGTTTGGCGTGTTGAGCAATAAACTGATAACGTGCTCCATCAATACATTCACTGATGAATGCTCTTGCCAAGTTTTTTCTTGTTTCACTTTTTTGAAAATCTGTCATAATTGCCTCCGAAAAAATTATTGTCAAAATAAAATTTAATATACTTGAAAAAACATATAGATAATTTGCTTTTTTCAAAAATGTTGGATAAAATATAAGCATGGGAAGAATGGAAAGCAAAAGCACAATCGGAGTGAAATATTATGATGTGCTTTCAAAAAAAACATTTGGAGAGATTGTGGCACTTGACAAGATGCTGCCTCTTTATTCATTTGAAAATCAGGGCGGGTCAAAACTTCGTGAAACATATTTTGACACTCCAGGGAAATTGCTCGAGCGGGCAGGGTTGACGCTATGCAAGGTGGTTGAAGGGAACAAGGCATGCTTTATTGTTGAAAAGCAGTTTTCAAGTTCTTCAAGACTCACCCTCAGTCGAAGAGAAGAAAAAATTTTTGTTCAAGACATTGAACCAAATGATGATGTGAAAAAACACATGACCGCAATAATTGACGGAATAACATCAATGTTCACGACAAATTTCAGCGTCGATCTTGAAAATGTTCTCAAAACCGTCCAACCAAAACTTGATATTCTCACAAGATATTCGCAGTTAAAAGTGTTTTCTGGAAATGGGTTTAAGGGCACAATTAATTTTGAAGAAGTCCAATTCAAGAATTATGAAACAAAAAAGAATGCAGAAAGACTCATGATGAAAGTCCAAATGACATCAAGTCAAACATTCATTTCAACATTTGAAGATTTCAACAAAGAACTTCAACGTTTCTGCAAAACAATTTTTGAAATTAATGACACAAAATATAGAATTGCCGAACGCCTTACAAAACCACAAACAAATATAAATAACGGGAAGAAATAAAATGTATTATAAATATTTTGATGAGCAAACCACAGGAAAAAAAGTTAAACAAATTTTGATTGATATCATAAAAAGCGTGATTTACGCATTCATTTTGACATTCATTTTGTCTTTTGCGATTGGATTTAGGCCAATATACATCATTGGAGATTCCATGACACCAGAAATCATGAAGCATGACATTATTCTTATAAAAAAAGTGGCAGAAAATGATATTAAACCGGGAGATGTTATCACCTTTGATAAAGATGGTTCAAATGTCACGCATAGATTGGTCGGCATTGAAAATGGGTTGTTTTACACAAAAGACGAATTGAGCGTTTTGGAATGGCAGGCAGAAGGAAAAACATTTGAAGAGGTCAAAAGTCATTGCGACACTCCTTTCACTTATGATAAAGTCAAAGGACGATATGTGCATAGATTTGTTGTCATGGGAGACATTGTTGAATTCTTAACCACAGACAATGGAAGAAAACTAAATATCGCTTCAATTATTGATGTTCTTCTAACAATCGTCGCATGTTCATTTATAATCAAAATTTTCAAAAATGCAGATGACAAATACAATGCAAGGGGATAGATTCCCCTTTTTTGTTTCAATCCTTTTTGTCAAAAGACATCGAGCAAAAAAATCGTGTAAAATGTTGGACAATGTCGAAATTGATTTGGTATAATAAATACATCTAAGGAAATAATTACCTTGGAAAAAAATAAAGGAGAAAGTTTATGAATAAGGGAGAATTTCTTAAATCAATCGCAACAAAAGCAAACTTCACAGCAAAAGAAGCAAACGCAGCATATGATGCATTTGTCGACACTGTTGTTGAAGCATTGAGAGCGGGAGATAAAATTCAACTTGTTGGATTTGGTTCATTTGAACTCAAAACAAAAGCTGCTCGCACAGGTATTAACCCTCAAACAAAAGCAAAGGTTAAAATTCCAGCAAGCAAAGCGCCAGTTATGAAATTTGGCAAAAGTTTCAAAGACCTTTTCAACGATTAATTGTTTTCAAGGTAAAAAAATCTGCTCAACATCAAGAGCAGATTTTTTATTGTTTTTGTTTGAAATTATTTTATTTTCTCAAGAACAAAACGCCCATGCATTCTGGTCCGCAATGACTTGCGATTGTGCAGCCGGCATATGTTTTGTGGATATTTTGAAATCCGTTTTGCTTTAGAATTTCGCAAATCAAATTTGAGACATTATTATCATCGCTTGAGAATGTGATAAACACGTTTTCTTTGTCAATTTCTCCATTGTCCTCAAGCAGGGCATTGGTGTATTTGAGCATAGAGTCAGAGAATTTTCCCATATATTTTCTTCCGACCACCATTTTGCCATCAACAACATGAATTGAAGGTTTGATTTTCAGGAGGTTTGCACCAAACATTGCAACTGCAGAGCAGCGCCCTCCCTTATAGAGATATTTCAAGTTCGATATAACAAAACTTGCTTGAATTTTTGGAACAGTTTGATTGAGTTCGACCTCAACTTCTTCAAGACTTTTTCCGAGAGAGACCAATTTGCAAGCTTTTAAAACCAACAAGCCATATCCTGTTGAAAGATTTTTGCTGTCAACAACTTTGACATTCTCGAATTCTTTTGCTGCAATTTGTGCATTTGAACAAGACGATGACATATCACTCGCGAATGCAACATGAATCACTGCGTCCGCATCTTTCAATAGGTTTTTGAAAAATTCTTGATATTCATACGCACTCCTTGCGGCAGTTTTTGGAAGCGTTCCCGTTTTGTCAACATATGAGAAAATGTCATTTGTTTTTACATCAACATTGTCATAAAATTGATTTTCTCCAAGATAAATGATTAGTGGCATAACTTTTATGTTATTCTTTGAAATCAGTTCGTCTCCCAAGTCGCAAGTGCTATCACATGAAACAGCAATTTTCATAATTTTCTCCATTTGATGTTGTTATTTTTGTATATTTATATTATAATTAATTAATAAATTAGTCAATCATAATTACACAATGGAGAAAAAATGGCAAATTATAATCCACATATAAATCACAGGAAAAGATTATATGCTTTGACAGAAAAAATTGGCATTGAAAATTTGACAGACATTCAAGCCATGGAGTTGTTGCTCACATATGTGATACCAAGAAAAGATACAAACGAAATCGCACATGCACTTCTTGACGAATTCGGAACATTTGCAAGCGTTTTGGATGCCCCAATCTCGGCGCTTGAAAGAATTGCGGGTGTTGGGCACAGAACAGCACAAATGATTTCTTTTATGAAAGGATTTTTCTTTCTCTATCGCACAACAAAATCAAGAGATAAAAAAGTTTGTTTTTCAACAAAATGTCAAATGCTGGAATATATTGCAAATTATCTTCAAGATTCAAAAAATGAACAACTTTTTATTTTTGGTCTCAGCTCCAAAAATGAAGTTATAAAAGTTGCAAAAATTGCAGAGGGCGATGAGACAAGTGTTGCCGTTTCGCCAAGAGTGTTGATTGATTTTATTTCCGCACACAGACCATACTCGATTGTTATTGCGCATAGTCACGGAAATAATCCTCCAAATCCTTCTTCGTCAGACATTGTTGCACACCAACAAATTGCGACAATACTTGCAGCAAGCAATGTCAAATATAATGATTGCTTGATAATATCAAACAACGGCACCTATAGTTTTCGCGACAATGGATTGTTGAGTTCAAATATGTGAACAAAACAAATTTCTCGCCACAACTTGATGCAATAAGTTGAAAAAACTTCTCCATATAATTGACAATCAAACCAAAAAGATATAAATTATTTACATCCATAAAGAGTGTGCGAGGGACAGCCCCTTTGACCACACAGCAACCTGCGTTTTGCAAGGTGCTAATGGCTGATCGATGGGAACTTGACTATATCTTGTCCCATCGGTGACGATGGGATTTTTTAATCCCTTTATGGAAATTTTGAAATAAAGGATGAAAAAATTATGACAAAAACTTTAACAAGCGAGAGTGTCAACATTGGACACCCCGACAAGACCTGCGACATGATTGCAGACGCTTTTTTGGACGAGGCGTTAAAACAAGACCCAAATTCACAAATGGCTGTCGAATGTGCCATCAAAAATGACAAGCTATTTATTTATGGCGAAGCAACAACAAAGGCAAAAATCGATTATAAAAACATTGCAAAAAGCATTCTGAAAGATATTGGATACAACAACAAATTCAAAATTGTCAAAGAAATAAGCGAGCAAAGTCCTGACATAAATCAGGCAGTTGTCAAAGATGAAGTTTGCGCCAATGATCAAGGCGTGGTTTTTGGTTATGCAACAAATGAAACAAAAGAATATATGCCACTTCCAATTCTTGTTGCACACAAACTTATGCGACAATATGAGGCATTCAGAAGAACTCGTGAGGATTTTTTTGCCGATGCAAAAAGCCAAGTGTCTGTTGAATATAACAACGAACAACCAACAGAGATAAAAACTGTTCTCATTTCGGTTTCGCATTGCAAAAAATTAAAGTTGCAAGAAATCAAAAAACTCATACAAGAAAATGTTGTTGATGTCGTTTTGAAAGAATACAAACAATTCGTCAAAAACACAAAATATATCATTAATCCAAGCGGAAAATTCACAATTTGGGGGTCGTTTGGAGATAGTGGCTGCGTCGGACGAAAAATTGTTGTCGATGGCTATGGTGGCGCGGCAAAAGTTGGTGGCGGCTGTTTCAGTTCAAAAAACGCAACAAAAGTGGATAGGTCTGGTGCTTATTACGCCAGATTTGTGGCAAAGAACATTGTCGCTCACAAACTCGCCGACAAGTGCGAGATACAAGTGTCTTATGGGATTGGACTCAACAAGCCACTGTCGCTGAATATTGACACATTTAACACCGAAAAAAGACCTGTTGAAGAAATCTATGAATATGTCGAAAAAAATTTTGATTTCAGTCCTGCGAACATTATCAAAGAACTTGATTTGTTAAAACCAATTTATAAATCAACT
>JBJFDC010000004.1:0-22640 GCA_051889215.1 Christensenellales bacterium | reverse complement strand
GAAGAAGAAGTCCAACGTTATCACCTGCTTGAGCTTCGTCAAGAAGTTTTCTGAACATTTCAACGCCTGTGACAACTGTTTGTTTCTTTGCTCCCATTCCAACGATTTCAACTGTGTCGTTCATTTTAACTACGCCACGTTCAACTCTTCCCGTTGCAACTGTTCCACGTCCTGTGATTGTGAAGACGTCTTCAACAGGCATAAGGAATGGTTGGTCTGTTGCTCTTTTTGGTTCTGGAATATAAGCATCAAGTGTGTCAAGAAGTTCTTGAATTGGTTTGAGCCATTCACTGTTAAGGTCGTTTGCATCGCAAGCTTCGTTTGCTTTGAGTGCTGAACCTTTGACGATTGGAGTTGTGTCTCCTGGGAAATCATATGTTGAGAGAAGGTCTCTGATTTCCATTTCAACGAGATCCAAAAGTTCTGGATCATCAACTTGGTCAACTTTGTTCATGAATACAACAATGTATGGAACACCAACCTGACGAGCGAGCAAGATGTGCTCTCTTGTTTGAGGCATAGGTCCGTCTGCTGCTGAAACAACCAAGATTGCACCGTCCATTTGAGCAGCACCTGTGATCATGTTTTTAACATAGTCAGCGTGCCCTGGGCAGTCCACGTGAGCGTAGTGACGTTTGTCAGTTCTATACTCAACGTGAGCAGTGTTAATCGTGATTCCTCTTGCTTTTTCTTCTGGAGCTTTATCAATTTCATCATATTTCATTGAATCAGCTTTTCCAAGCATTGAGCAATAACGACAAATTGCTGCTGTAAGAGTTGTTTTACCATGGTCAACGTGTCCGATTGTTCCAACGTTAACGTGAGGTAAAGATCTGTCAAATTTTGCTTTTGCCATTTTTTTAATCTCCTTTAAAATTTTTGTGATTTGAATTTCACTTTAACAATGAAATTCTAGCATAAAACATTTATTTTTCAAAATGATTTCATGCATTTTTATTTTTATTGAAAGGGTTTTGTTTTGTCGACGGGTTATTTCGACAAAACATACTCTTCAACAAAATTACTTTTTATTTCTCTCACCAACAACTTTTTCGGTGATTGATTTTGGAACTTCTTGATATTTGAGAGGTTCCATAACGAATGTTCCTCTTCCTTGTGTTTGAGAACGAAGGTCTGTTGCATATCCAAACATTTCTGCAAGTGGAACTTCAGCGTTAATTCTTTGAATTCCTGGAAGTGATTCATTTCCAAGAAGAATTCCACGACGTGAAGTCAAGTTGCCCATAACAGTTCCAAGGTAATCATCAGGAACTTCAACTGTGACTTTCATAATTGGTTCCAAAAGAACTGGATCTGCTTTTGCCGCGCCGTCTTTGAATGCCAAAGAACCGGCAATCTTAAATGCCATTTCAGATGAGTCAACTTCGTGGAAAGATCCGTCATAAACTGTGACTCTGAAGTCAACTGTTTCGTATCCTGCAACAACACCGCACATACGAGCTTCTTTGATACCATTGTTGATTGGTTGAATATATTCTTTTGGAATTGAGCCACCAACTGTTGCATCAACGAATTCATATCCAGCACCGCGTTCCAAAGGTTCCATTTTGATCAAGCAGTGACCATATTGACCTTTACCACCTGATTGACGGATATATTTTCCTTCTGCGTTAACTGGTTTTCTGATTGTTTCACGATATGAAACTTGAGGATTTCCAACATTTGCTTCAACTTTAAATTCACGAAGAAGTCTGTCAACAATGATTTCCAAGTGAAGTTCGCCCATGCCGGCAATGAGAGTTTGTCCTGTTTCTTCATTTGTCGAAACTCTGAATGAAGGGTCTTCTCTTGAAAGTTTTGCAAGCGCCAAAGCCATTTTTTCTTGCATATCTTTTGTTTTTGGTTCGATTGCAAGTTGAATAACTGGTTCTGGGAAGTTCATGCTTTCAAGTTGAATTGGGTGTTTTTCGTCGCAAAGTGTGTGACCTGTGATTGTGTCTTTGAGTCCAACAATCGCAGCAATATCACCTGCACCAACTTCACTGATTTCAGTTCTGTTGTTTGCGTGCATTCTGATGAGACGTCCAACACGTTCTGTTTTTCCAGTGATTGAGTTATAAACATAACTGCCCGCTTTCAAAACACCAGAATAAACTCTGAAGAATGTGAGTCCCCCAACAAATGGGTCGGTTGCAATCTTGAATGCAAGTCCAGAGAGTGGTGCATTGAAGTCTGCATGTCTTTCCTCTTCTTGTTCTGTTTCAGGATTGATTCCCTTGATTGGTGGAATGTCGAGAGGAGATGGAAGATATTCAACCATTGCATCGAGCAAGTTTTGAACACCTTTGTTTTTGTATGATGAACCACAAAGCATTGGAGTGACAACTTTTGCAATTGTCGCCTTTCTGATTGCATTTTTGAGTTCATCCATTGAAATTTCATCGCCTTCAAAATAACGTTCAAGGAGAGCGTCGTCTGTCTCAACGATTGATTCAATCAATGCGTCGTGACGTTTTTGAGCTTCCGCCTTGAGGTCGTCAGGGATTTCAACTTCGTCAATAATTTTTCCCATTTCATCTTCTGGGATATATGCTTTCATTTTGAGAAGGTCAATAACCCCTTTAAAGTCTTCAGCCATGCCGATTGGCATTTGAAGAGGAAGAGGTTTTGTGTGAAGTCTTTGTTCAACAGATTCAACGCATTTATCAAAATATGCGTCGTCTCTATCCATTTTGTTAACATAAATGATAACTGGAACTTTGCATTCTGTTGCTTGACGCCAAACAGTTTCTGTTTGAGGTTGAACCTTGTCACGTGCACTCAAAACCAAAACTGCACCATCAAGAACTTTCAAAGAACGAAGAACTTCAATTGTGAAGTCAACGTGCCCTGGGGTGTCGATGATGTTGATTTTGTGGTTTTTCCAAAAGCAAGTTGTGCAAGCCGAAGTAATGGTGATTCCACGCTCTTGTTCTTGAGCCATCCAGTCCATTGTTGCTTGACCATCGTGAACTTCTCCGATTTTATGACTTTTTCCGGTGTAGTAAAGAATTCTTTCTGTTGTTGTCGTCTTTCCTGCATCGATATGCGCCATAATACCAATGTTTCTTGTCAAGTGTAAATCTTCTGCCATATTTTTTTCCTTTTAATAAGATTTTTGTGCCTGCCCTTTTGTATGGGTTGAATACAAAAGCAAACGAATGATTTATAAACGTAAAAGTTTGTTTTGATTAAATTTAAGAATAAGATTTTGATGCACATCGAGACTCGGTCGCAATTTGCACAAGGAGTTTAGCATTCCCTAAATGACTTGTGCATCTCACCTATCTTATCCGCGGATTTTTGTTCGAAATTTGAATGAGTGTCGAGGCTCGTTTGCTATTTGTGCAAGGAGTTTAGTTTTCCTAAATGACTTGTGCAAATCGCAAACAGAAACAAAGACAATCGCCAAATTTCAAACAAAAATTACCATTTGTAGTGAGCGAATGCCTTGTTCGCTTCTGCCATTCTATGCATTTCATCGCGTTTTTTGATTGAAGCGCCGGTTTGGTTGTATGCATCGATAAGTTCGCCGGCAAGTTTTTCGTCCATATTGCGTTCTCCGTTGCGTTTGCGAGCAAACATAACTATCCAACGAATTGCAAGTGTTTGACGACGTTCTGGACGGATTTCCATTGGAACTTGATAGGTTGCACCGCCAACACGACGGCCTTTTGTTTCAAGAACAGGTTTTACATTTTCAACTGCTGTGTTGAAAACGTCAAGAGCATCGCCGCCAGTTTTTTCTTTGATGATATCAAAAGCGCTATAAACGATGTGTTGTGCGATTGCACGTTTTCCGTCAACCATAACTTGATTAATAAGTTTTGTCACAAGTTTGCTTGAATATACTGGATCTGGTAAAACATCTTTTTTTACCACACTATTTCTTCTTGGCATATTTCCTCCTTATAGATTTTAAAAAAATGATTATTTAGGACGTTTTGCACCGTATTTTGATCTTGATTGATTACGTTTTGCAACACCAGCGGTATCAAGAGAGCCACGAACAATGTGGTATCTAACACCAGGCAAATCCTTAACTCTTCCGCCACGAACAAGAACAACGCTATGCTCTTGAAGGTTGTGACCAATTCCTGGAATGTAGCAAGTTGCTTCGGTTTTGTTTGACAAACGAACACGAGCAATCTTTCTCAAAGCAGAGTTTGGTTTTTTAGGCGAAGTCGTTTTAACAGACAAGCAAACGCCACGTTTTTGTGGACATTCGTCGAGAAGAGGTGATTTTGATTTTTTATCAAAAGTTTTTCTTCCTTGTCTAACCAATTGATTGATTGTTGGCATACTTTTCCTCCTATAAAAATTTTGCGCAAGGAAATCAACCCTTTCCATGCAATGTTTTTCTTTGCAAACACCACGAACACCTTATGGACCAAATCCATAAGTTCAGGATTTCTCCGTTTCGGTCAGCACAGGCGTGCGACCTGTCGTTTATATGTTTGAAAAAATAATGCAATCCCAAGAGATTACAAGTGGCATTTTAACAAATTAGCAAAATGATGTCAATATTTTTTTAAAGATTATTAATATATATTTATATATAAAGAAAAAACAAGGGAAGTTCCCTTGTTTTGATTTGTTTAAATTCTATCGATTTGAATTTTTTGACCATAAGCGTAGAACTGTTGAGTGTATGACACTTTGCCAGATAGTCCAGAAAGCGGAATTCCAACACCATACAAGTTTAGATCATAAAAACTTGTGTTGTATTTTGCTTTGATTGGTCGTCCATATTCATCAAGAGTCAACTCAATGCTCATGTTTGTGAATGATGGATTGATTTGTTTGCTGTTTTCAGAATTATCAAAAAATCTCTTGACAAAAACAATGTTATTTTTCAGCATTTCGCCGCTATCGATTGTGAAAGTGAGTATGTATTGCTTTGCATTTTTTGTCATGTTTCCATTGATTACTTTTGAAAGCGAAAATCTTGTGAAAGCTTCTTCTGGCAAAATGCTCCATTCGTCAAGAAATTGTTGCGTGGAAAATGTTGAAACTTCTTTTCCCTCATAGTTAAATCCACCCTCAACTCTGTCGCGACTTTTTCTTGTCATGACCTCGTCATCAATTTTGACAAATTCATATCCTGTGTTGTTTTTGATTTTTCCGTCACCATAGGTGCAAACTGTTGAACGGCTGGAATTGTCTTTGTTGTTTATTTCAGAAGTTAACTTTATTGTTTGTTCAATGTTAACAAGATTTTTGATGTTGAGTGAAAATTTTCCATATGTGATGCTTTTGTATCCATCTGTTTTTTCCAAATAGTTATAAGCATGTCTTATTGCTGTGCTGAAATTGTTGAATGTCACTTTGTTTTGTTCGGACACATTTTCCGAGCCATTCGAATTGTCGCCATTATTTATATCAATCAGCTCTTGGCTCCCTTCGCTCTCAACAGAATTTACTTTTGGATAGCAAAAGAAAAATGTTGCCGATGAAACTATGATAAGCAACATGAAACAAATAATAAAATTGTATCTTTTTTTATATTTCATATTTTTCCGCCGTCAATAAATTAATTATAATATATATTACCAAAGAGTCCCCTGTCAAGTATGTTTTAACTTTTTTTTGAAAAATACTCATTTTTATAAATTTTTATGCATAAATATACAATTTGGTGTTTTGTGCACATTGTTTAACAAAATTCGATTGACACGGCACACAAAAAGAGATAGAATATAGTTATATATCGGAGGTTTTTTATGGCAAACTCAATCACATTCGACAAACCAGCAAATTGGAAGAGAATAAAGCCAGAACACTACGCTGATTTCTCAATAGTAAACAACGAATACACTCCTTGCGAATATGGATATGCAATCGCAAACGAGCAAAACAGCTATGATGTTGTCAGCATATTTAATTATGGAGCAGTTGGGCCTGAATTTTTAAAAGAACTCAAATCACAACTCGATTCATTTTCTCAAGACAATTCCGCTGTTTCGGACATCAATGACTACATCAAAGAAAACGCCGAAGGATATGCGGTGACAAAAACAGATTTTATTCGTCCATTGTTCTACAAAAAAGGAAAACTGCTTGACAAACAATGCTTCATCAATATTATGCAAATCAAAACAAATGTCACAACAAGTTATTCATTGCAAATCTTTGTTGAAATTGAAGAAAATTTGTATTGCCTAACAACTTCAGCAAAAGAATGTGACGAGAAAAAACCTCTTGAGTCTCTCATCAAAGGCAACAAATATATTGACGACATGATTAATGTTGTTTTCAAATCAATGAAAACAAAATAACAAAAATAAAACAGCGAATCAAATTGCTGTTTTTTTATTTTTTTGCATTGGCAACAATCAAAGCACTTTTCACGAATTCAGTTTATATCTTTTTGTTCAAAATGTCGCAAACACGCGCCATGTTTTGATATTCATTTTTTCCTATTTCACTTTTGCGAAACATTCGTTCAATGTTGCCAACAATTTTTTCAATTTCATCTTTGCCGTCAGAAGTGAGTTTATAAAAGATTTGACGCTTGTCTTCTTGGGAGTTGAATTTGATGATTTTGTTTTGTTCAAGAAGAGTTTTGCACGCGAGAGCGAGGTTTGATTTTTTGATTCCAAGTTTGCTGATTAAAAGACTTGGCGAACAAACTCCATATTCGTCAATGAGAAACATGATTTTTTGATAGACCTCAATATTCTTCCTGTTCCAGCCATCACAAATATTGTCTGACAGAATTCGAATTTCAAGAAGACGTCTGGCAAATTCTTCTCGCTTTTCCATGATTTTAGTATATAATTCATAATTTTTTTTGGCAAACATTTGGCGGACAAAATTAATCTCTCGGCATTTTTCTTGCAAAAAAAAGCGGTTTGGGTTATATTGAAGTCATGACATTAATTGGCGAAGTCGAGGAAATTATATTTCGAAATGAAGAGAATGGCTACACTGTGGCCGTTGTTTCTCGCGGAAAGGAAAGAATTGTTGTCGTCGGAAAATTTTTAAGCGTCAAAACGGGTCAAAACGTGAAACTCGAAGGAAACTTCGTCATGAACAAAAAATATGGCGAACAATTCTCCGTCGATTATGCTGAAATTGTTGAGCCAACGACTTCTGAAGGCATTGAAAAATATCTTTCAAGCGGGCTTATTCCCGGCGTTGGGCCAGTGACCGCAAAATCCATGGTTGAAAAATTTGGCGAGCAAACTCTTGACATAATTGAGTTTTCGCCAGAAAAACTTTCAAAAGTCAGAGGCATAAGCAATCACAAAGCACAAATTATTGCCGAAAATTTCACCAACCTAAAAAAAATGCAACGAACTCTCATGTTTTTGCAAAAATATGACATTTCTGTTAATATGGCGCTGAAAATTTATGGGGTTTATGGCGAAAAGACCGTGGACTTGATGCAAGAAAATCCCTACAAACTTGTTGAAGATGTTGACGGAATTGGGTTTTTGACCGCTGACAGAATTGCTTATTCGATGGGCATTGAAAAAGAGAGCATATTCCGTGTGCGTGCGGCTGTTTTGCATTGTCTCAATGAGGGGTGCGAAAAGTCCGGCAACACTTTTCTTCCATCTTCTGAACTTTTGGGACAAGTCGCAAAACTTTTGGAATTTTCAACAGAAGAAATTCTGGACAAGTTTGAATCAGTTATTGACGCTCTCGCCTTTGACAAACTCATCGTAAAAATATTCAATCAAAAAGTTCAAGGATATGAACTGCAAAAATATTACAACACTGAACTCGGCATCGCAAAAAAACTCGCCACGCTGTCGGCAAGTCAAAACAGAGAAAGTTTTGATTTGAAAGATGAGATCAAGTTGTTTGAAACATTTAACAACATAACTTTTCACGACGAACAAAAAAAGGCGATTGAGACATCTGTGCTCAATCCCGTGTCTATCATCACTGGCGGTCCTGGAACAGGAAAAACAACAATAGTCAAATGCATCATGTCCATTCTCAAGCAAATGGGCAAATCGATTGCACTCGTCGCCCCAACTGGACGTGCGGCAAAAAGACTTTCTGAAAGCACAGGAGTTGAAGCAAAAACAATACACAGACTTTTGGAACTGGAATTTGTTGGAAGAAAAGTAAATTTCAAATATAACGAACACGAACCCGTGCCATATTCAGTTGTCATTGTTGATGAGGTCTCAATGGTTGACTGCATTCTTATGCATTCGCTGCTCAAAGCACTTCCTCGCGACTGCAAACTCATTCTTGTTGGCGACAAAGACCAACTCCCATCAGTCGGTGCGGGCAATGTCCTCAAAGATATTTTGCAAAGTGAAAAAATTCCAACGACATATTTAACAAAAATTTTTAGGCAAGATGAAAATTCACTCATTGTTTCCAACGCACACCTCATCAACAATGGAGAAATGCCAGAACTCGACAACTCAAAAGATGATTTCTTTTTTGAGAGCAAAACAGACACTGAAGATATAAAAAATTCAATCATAACACTCGTCACAGAACGACTTCCAAATCATTTCAATATCGACCCAACAAAAATTCAAGTCATCGCCCCACTCAAAGCGGGAATTTGTGGAACAATCAATCTCAATCGCGAACTTCAAGACAAACTCAATCCGCCATCACTAACAAAGCACGAGATTACAATTGGACAAACAACTTTGAGACGAGGCGACAAGGTTATGCAAACAGTCAACAACTACGACATTGAGTGGACAAGAAAAAATGGAGTTGTGCAAGAAACCGGACTCGGTGTGTTCAACGGAGACATTGGATATATTCACGATATTGACCGCGACACAAGCGAGGCAATAATATGGTTCGAAGATGGACGCGAGGCGGTTTACACGCGCATTGAACTCCAAGACATCACGCTTTCTTATGCTATCACAGTCCACAAAAGTCAGGGTTGCGAATTTGATATTGTCGTCATGCCGATGATTGCCGGCAGTCAAATGATTTTGACGCGCAACCTTTTCTACACCGCCGTCACCCGGGCAAAGCGTGCAGTTGTGCTCGTTGGCGAAAAGAAAAACATGAGGCGTATGATTGCAAGCACGCACACCGCAAAGCGAAACACCATGCTCAAATCTCTCATAATGCAAGAATTTAGAAAAGCGGAAGAAATTTATGGATAAACAAAAGAGCAAATTCAAAACATTTTTAACAAAAACAAAAAATTTCTTTTTGGAATTATTTTTTCCTTCAGACTTCACGTGTGATATATGTGCAAAAGAAATGGACCACCAAACAAAATATCATGTGTGCCGACAGTGTGAGGAAAACTATTTGAACAATCAGAAGATTTGCCCAAAATGTGGCAGCGAAATTGATGAAAAATATAATTTGTGTTACGCCTGCCGCGACAAGCAAGTTTTCTACAAGATGGCTCGTGCGCCTTTTGTTTATCGCGACAAAGTCAAAGATGCGATTCATAATTTCAAATATCACAACGCAAAATATCTCGCCCAAACTTTTGGCAATTATATGACAAATGTCATCGTTCGAGAGAACTTCGAATTTGATCTAATCGTCCCCGTTCCTCTCACAAAAAAACGTCAAAAATCTCGCGGCTATAATCAATCTGAACTACTCGCAAATCAGATTTCAAACAATCTTGGCGCGCCAGTCGTCTCTGATGTTTTGCAAAGAACAAAATTCTCCCGCTCACAAACAGAACTCACGAGCAGCGAACGATATCAAAATCTTGAGGATTGCTTTGAAACACAAAACAAAGACAAAATCAAAGGCAAGAAAATTCTTTTGGTTGACGACGTCATGACAACCGGAGCCACAGTCGAAGCTTGCAGCAAACTTTTGATGGATGCGGGTGCGAATGTCGTTTATGTTTGTTCGGCTTGTCGAACTTCGTCAAAAAATATATCATAAAAGCAGTTTTTCCTTCATACATTAGGTTGTATGGAGGTTTTTTATGGAAAATTCCCTAAAAGACAATAATATAACACTTTTCAACCGCTCAAAACTCACTCTCACAGGTGTGACAAAAGTCATTTCAATCAGTCCCACCGCAATCAGTGTTGAGGCATATGGGAGCGGTCTTTTGATATTTGGGAACGACATGCTGGTCACAAAACTTGATGTTGAAAGCGGCAGCATTGAAGCAACTGGACTTTTTGATGCAATAAAATACACAACAAGCAAAACCAAAGGGGGCTTTCTCAAAAGGATTTTGAAATAATGCTATATTCTGTGCAGTTTCAGTTTTCCACCTTTTTGATTATCTTTTTTGTTGTATTCGCCTCATCTTTTTTGTATGACGTCAGCGCACTCATATATCAATTAACAGCAAAAAATAATGTCGTCAAAAATATATTCAATTTTTTGGCGACATCAGTGATTTTGATTATCTTTTATTTGGTTGTTTTGTCAAAAAATTATGGCGAAATGCGTTGGTTTTGTTTTTTGGCAGCATTTCTTGCAATCGTCATTCAGCGCATCACTTTTGGCAAAATAATTGCAAAGTTTTATGACCTTTGGTATAATGCTTTTGAAAAAATCAAACAAAGGATAAACGAGCGACAGAAATCAAGACATGGAAAAAGAAAAGAAGATTAAAAACAAAATAAAAATTGCGTTCATTGCTGTGACCGCAGTTGTTTTGTCTTTGATAATCATTCTCATCGTTCAAAATGTCCAGCTTCATAAACTTGAAAATCAAAAATACGAGGCAAATCAAGAACTTGTTGAAATTGAACAAAAAAACAATGTCGCCGACAAAACCATTGAAGAACTGTCCGACCCCGAGCACAACGAAAAATATTATGAGCAAGAAGAAAATTATGGTGGCGACAAAGATTATATTTTATAAACAAATTCCTTGCCCAATCATTTTTTCAAATAGGTCAAACACTTTGGTGCTTCTTTTTGAACATTAATCAAAATCCCATTTGCCTTGCATTGCCCTCCATCGTTGAATAGACATTTTTCCTTGCATTCAATAAAAATGTTTTTGCAGTGACGAAAAGGCGCATATTCCACCTTTTTCAACAATATCAATTTGCTTGTGTCGGGTGCTTTTTTATCATCAAGTTCAAAAGTCTTGCAAATATGAGTTTTGTCAACATCAATTTTTTTTGCCCCACACACAAACTTGTCGTTATATTTACATTCGGTTTTTCTACATTTTATATCCATATCTTTCTCCCGTTTAATGATTGACAGAAAGACAAAAATTATTCTAAAATAACAACGAGGTGAAATCATGAAAATCATTTTAACAAAAGACGTCAAAGCACTTGGAAAATCTGGTGAAATCAAAGAAGTTTCAGATGGATATGCAAAAAACTATTTGTTGAAAAATGGACTTGCAAAACTTGCAACGAACGCAAATGTTGCAGAAAACAAAGCGCAAAAGAACGCAGCGGATTTTCACTACGCTGAACAAAAAAAAGAAGCACAAAATCTCGCTGAAAAACTAAAAGGAAAAGTCGTTCGACTTGCAATAAAATGTGGCGAAAACGGAAAAATCTTTGGTTCAATAACCGCTCAAAACATTTCTGAAGCGCTTGAAAAAATCGGTTTTGACATTGAAAAGAAAAAAATCGACCTTTCCTCTCCAATCAAGACAATCGGCATTCACGAAGTTGAAATCAAACTATTCCAAGGCGTTTCAACAAAAATCAAAGTTGACGTCGTCGGCGAATAGGTCACAAACAAAATAATCAAAAAATGCTATAAATTTTTATAGCATTTTTTATTTTTTCTCCGCTTTAATAAACGAATAGAAAACAACTTTTTTTTATTTTTTTTAATAAAAATTAATTTTTTTATGTTAATTTTTAATTATTTTTAATTATTTTTATTTATTTTCTTTAACTTTTGATTATTTCAAAAAAATCTTCGGCGACAAGACTTGCTCCCCCAACCAAAACGCCGTCAACATTTTTTATTGACATAATCTTTTTTGCGTTCTGCTTGTTCACGCTTCCGCCATACACAACAACAATTTCTTTTGCCGCTTTTGCTGAAAAAAGTTCTTTGATAATTTTCCGTATCGTGGACATTGCGGACGATATTTGTTTTTCTGTTGCATTCACGCCTGTGCCGATTGCCCAAATTGGTTCATATGCCACAACAATGCCTTCGAGTTCATTTTCATAAAGCCCCGAAAGGCCTTGCTCAATTTCTGTTTTAAGAATTTCTTCTGTGCGGTTTGCATTTCTTTCATTTTGTGTTTCGCCGACACAGAAAATCACCTTGAGGTCATTTCCGAGCGCCGCCTTGATTTTTTTGTTGACGACGACATTTGTTTCTTTGAATTCTTTCCGTCTTTCACTATGCCCAACAATAACATATTCTGCCCCAACCTCTTTTAGCATTGAGGCACTGATTTCTCCAGTGTGAGCGCCTTTTTCTTCATAATGGAAATTCTGTGCGCCAAGCAAAACATTTGTCTTTTTTGTGAGCGAATATGCTTTTGCCAAAGAAGTGAACGGAGGACAAACAACAACTTTTGTGTCCTCACCTTTCATGCGCGAAACAAGGTCAATCATATAATCTTTTGTTTCGCTTGGAGTTTGATTCATTTTGAAATTTGCAATGACAATTTTTTTCATTTTTCCTCCATATCTGAAATCACATCAACACAAGGAAGCACTTTGCCTTCAAGAAGTTTTAGTGTTGCGCCGCCGCCAGTTGAGACATGGGTGACTTTTTTTGAAATCCCATAGAATTTTGCAGCAAGTGCGCTATCTCCTCCGCCAACAATTGTTGTGCCTTTGACTTTTGTCAAAGCCAACGCAACTTTTTTTGTTCCTTTTTCGAATTTTGGCATTTCAAACACTCCCATTGGGCCATTCCAAATCACAGTGTGAGCGGATTTGATGTATTTTGCAAAAATTCTTCGAGTTTTTGGTCCGATGTCAAGTCCGATTTGGTTTGTTGGAATTTTATTAACCGAAAATTTTCGAGCGCGAGCAGACTTGTCAATCTCTTTTGCACACACGACATCGACTGGAAGAACCAGAGTTTTGCCCATTTTTTGCGCTTGTTCCATGAGTTCTTGGGCGGTTTTTAATCCGTCATCGTCAACCTTTGACATTCCAACATTTTTGCCTTCTGCCTTGAGAAACGTAAAAGCCATTGCCCCACCAACAAGAAGTGTATCTGCTCTCGTCAAAAGATTTTGCAGCATTCCGATTTTATCCGCAACCTTGCTCCCTCCCATAACTGCAACAAATGGCCTATCCGGTTTTTCAAGTGCACAAGTGATTGTGTTGGTTTCTTTTCCCATCAAAAACCCGAGGGCATTTGGCAAAAGGCGCGCAACTCCATAGGTCGAAGCATGTTTGCGATGTGCAGTTCCAAATGCGTCATTGACATAAAATTCTGCAAGACTTGCAAGTTCTTTTGCGAGATTTTCGTCATTCTCTTCTTCACCTTTTTCAAATCTTACGTTTTCAAGCACGAGAATTTGTCCGCATTTGAGTTTTTGCGCTTTGGCTTTTGCATCGGGTCCAACAACATCGCTCGCAACGAACACTTTGCACTCAACGAGTTCAATCAACCTTTTTGCAACCGGCAACATGCTGAGAGTTTTGTCATAACCGTTTGGACGACCCAGATGCGACACAAGAATAACTTTGCAACCCTGCTTGATGAGATAGTTTATTGTTGGGAGCGCGGCAACAATTCTTTTGTCGTCTGACACATTTCCGTTTGCGTCAAGCGGAACATTAAAATCCACTCGCAACAAAACTTTTTTGTTTTTCAAATCAACATCTCTAATTGTTTTTTTCATTTTTTCTCCCCTCAAAATAATTTTTTAAAATCCGCATTGACTCATCAAGAGTTTTGGCTGTCACAATTTTAATCTTTTCTTGCTTTGCATTTTGTTCATCTTTAAGATACCACAAAAGATGCTTTCTGATGTAAACATTTATATGGTTTTCGGAATAAAACTTCTTCAAAATTTCAATATGCCGACAAATAATGTCAAATTTGTCCACTTCAACCCGCTCGCCCCGAGTCAATTCCTCAAATATCCAAGGTTTGCCTTGTGCACCTCGACCAATCGCCACTCCGTCAACTCCTGTTTTTTTCATTCTTTCCAAACTCTGCTCATCAACGACATCACCATTGCCAAAGACAGGAATATGAACAGCGCTTTTTACATCTGCGATTGCTTCAAGGTCAACATTCCCCGAATACATTTGAGGTCGAGTTCTTCCGTGAATTGTTAGCGCACTCGCGCCACACTCCTCACAAATTTTTGCAAGTTCCACGCACTCCAAGCCGTCTTCAAAAAATGATTTGCGAAATTTGACAGTGACGGGCTTGCTTGTGTTTTTCACACACGTCTCAACAATCTTTCCCGCAAGCGGCAAATCTCGCATGAGCGCACTGCCTTCTCCGTTTTTGACAATCTTTGGAGCGGGGCAACCAAAATTGAGGTCGATGATATCAAATTTATCAAGAGCACCACAAGAGAGTGCATATTCAAAATCGACTGGGTCATGCCCAAAAAGTTGAACCGCAACAGGTCGCTCGTCTTCAAGTGTCTCCAGCAACGAAAATGTGTTTTTGCTGCCAAATCGCATCGCTCTTGCACTGACCATTTCGGTCGTCACAAGTCCCGCACCAAAACCGAGAGCAAGGTTTCGAAAGCCAACATCACTCACTCCCGCCATGGGTGCAAGCACCAAATTGTTTTTGAGTTCAACATTTTTTATTTTCACAATTTTGTTATAACACATAAAAAAATTTTGACCAAATATTTTGGTCAACCAATTTGTTTTGACAACTTTTTTGAACCGCGGAATGCAACAGAAAACTTCTGGTCAACGAGCACTTCTTTGCCGTTGAGATTGTTTGTTATAGTTCGTGGCGGACGGACTTTGACATAAAATTTCCCCAAACCATTTATGTTGACATTTTCTCCGAGATTAAGGACTTCAACAAGCGCGCTTTTTAGTCCCGACATAAAAACGTGTATTTGTTTTTCATTTGTGCCGCACTTTTTTGCACATATTTTATAAAACTGGTTTTTGTTCATAGACTCATTTTTGTCAACAAAAAAAATTCTAAACCTTTTTTGTTGTCTGAAAGTCGGAAAATTTCAGCCCTTCAAATCCAAAAATCATCGAAAAATAACTAATGACTGCAAAAAGCACGCATATGAGCAATGTGATAATTGGTCCAGTTGAAGAGAACAAAAGCAAGTTTATCGCCAGTGTTGCACCCGCCATAAAAATGCTTGCGACAAGCAATGTCATGGCAAATTTAAAACCAATGTTTATTTTTATTTCGCGCCTCAACATCAAAATGTTTATAACACAAGGAACGAGATATGCAACAATTCCCGCAACAGCACTTCCATAAATATTTATACTTGGATTCGGAACAAGAATAAGTGTTAGGGCGATTTTAAACAAGCACCCCAAAAGACTGCTAAAAACCGGAATACAAACATGACCAAGCGACTGCAAAACTGATGACGTGATTTGAAGCAAGCCGAGATACACGACATTAAAAGCCGAAATCAAGAGCAAAACAACGGCAACATCATGCATTTGAGGGGATAGTTTTGGATAGAACATAAACAAAATGTTTTGAGAGACCGCCATCAATCCGAGCGCACAAGGAACAGAAAAAAATAATACAAGTTTGAGCGACAAATTGATTTTTTGGGTGACCTCACCCATCTTTTTTTGTTTAACCAAAAAACTTATGCTGGGGATTATTGAAGTTGACAATGCAACCGCCAAAATCATTGGAAAATTTATTAGGGAATTAATCATTCCAGACTGAATCCCAAAGAGTGCAGTGGAAACACTTTCGCCAAACCCCGCTCGTTTTAACAAGTTTACGACCAAAAAACTATCAATCGCAACAGTGAGAGGAATAATAAAACCCGTGAGTCCAAAAGCAAACCACTTTGAAACAAGTTTTTTTGTCGCAGTCCAAAACAAAAGTTTTTTCTTGCTTTTTGAAAAATCAACATATTTCTTTTTTGACAACAAAAACACAATCAACAAATAAATTGTTGCAAAAACTTCACCCGCAAGCACGCCCAAAAATGCACCTGCAACAGCGTATGAAACGCCAAATGAGGCGAGCACGATTGCAAGCCAAATCCCAATTCCAACCTTGAGAACTTGCTCCGACACTTGTGATATTGCGGTCGGAGTCATGTCTTCAAAGCCCTGAAACCAGCCCCGAAAAGTTGATATGACACCCGCAAAAACAGCACTTAATCCCGCAACAACAAAGCCCGCTCCCGCATCAACATTTCCAAGCAATCGTGCAATATTGTTAGAGAAAACAACAAACCCCACTCCCGCAAGCAAGCATATTATGCTTGAAAGCAACAACGAAGCCCAAAAAAATTTTTTTAAATTCCCCAAATTGTATGTTTTTTTGTTGCGACTGACAACATATGTAAGCGCACTTGTCAGTCCACTTGTCACAAACACAATGGAAAAAGCATAAACAGGATAGATGAGTTGGTAAACACCCATTCCAACATCACCCAAAATGCTTGCAAGTGGCACACGATAGAACGCACCCAGCACTTTGCAAATGATTCCGCCAATCGCAAGAACAAGCGCGCCTCTCAAAAAACTTTTTTCTTTCATATATTTATTTTGCGGGCACTTGCCAAATTTATTCACCATCACACCCCATATTTCCCTAATGTGACAAATTTATTAAAATTTTTTGAAATAGGTATAGACAAACAAAAACTTTTATGTTAAAATTTAATCAAAATGGAGGAAAGTATGGAATACACACCTAAATCAATTATTTTGAAACAAGAAAAAGAAATGGAAGATGTTGAAGTTGCAGTTGATGCAATTGACGTTTGCACAGATCACATTAATGCACAAGTCAAAGAAGATTTCAAAGCCAATGGATCAAAAAATGCCCGTGCTTTGGCAAAACTTTCAAAACAATATCGCGTATTTTTGAAATACTATAACATGGGTTGTTTTTCAATTGATTTGAAAAAATTTCAAACTTTGAATTCTCAAGCTCTTCTTCAAGAGATTCCTGCAGTTAATGAAATATGTGAAAAGCGTTTTGGCAAACTCAACCTTGAAGAAATGCAAAAATAAATGCAACAAAAAAATGCTCCAAGCAAACTTGCTTGGAGTTTTTGTTATAACGATCGTCCACCATCTTGTTTTTTTGATTTGAAATTAACGTTAACAACTTTTGACATATCGTTCACGCCCAAACTTTGATTGGAAACAGAAATGTTTTCTTCAACAATGACTTCTTTTGAGTCTTCATTGCTTGCATTAATTCTATCTTCTTGCGCTTCTTCTCTGATGTCATTAAATTCTCCCAACAATTCGCTCAAATCTTCAGAATTAGATTTTGGTGTCGACTCTGAATTTTGCTCAACTTCTTTTTGTGGAATAAAAATTTTAAGCGGTTTCTTTTTCTCGTCTTTTTTTGCTTTTGGCTTTGCGCCGCCGCTGTCTTTGCCGCCCTTCTTCTTGCCGCCACCTTTTTTTCCACCATCACCATCAGATTTGCCGGCAGATTTCCCAGCTTTTTTCACCGCTTTTGGTGGAGCAACAACAACCTCGGTCGTTGCGGTTTTGAGTCTATCCATACGAGCTTTTTGAATGCGGTTGAGAATTGCCACTTGTTCGGGTTTTAACGGAAAATCTTTTGCATTCAAGATTGCTTGATCCAAAAGTCTCGCATAAACTTTGAAATAATTTTTGTCTCCTTTTTTTGGAAACTTGTCACCCATCATTTTTTGCTGATGAACAAAGTTTTTAATAACCCACTCGCCATATGGTCCCATTTTTTTGAGTTCTTTTATCATTTCGACAACATAAATTTCATCGAGTTCTTCGCCCGCATCTTCAAATTGCTTTTTGAGCTTGAGTTTTTTTGATTTTGCAGAATAAAAGTTTGGATATTTGGTCTCGTCATACAGTCCGCCATCGGTCTGCTCCTCAATTGTTTTGAGGTTGAATGACTTTTTCATTTTTATGATAAAATATCCGTCATTGTCATCACGATATGTCGCAATCGGAGTTGATTTCAAGGAGTATGTTCCAGTATTTGGATTCACAACATCTTCCAAAAGGCAAAGAGTTGCGTATTTCTTTTCGTCGTCAACATTTCCAACAACAACAGAAAACTTTATGTTGAAAGACGCTTTTTGAGATGTTGCGATGGCATAATATCTGTTTTCACGAATTTCGCGAATTATTTTTGGAATTGCAACAAACTCTTTCAAAATTTCGGGCGTGATTTTGTATGCACCTTTTTCGTCAAAAGTTCCAATGAGCGCATTGGAATATTCGAGACGTCTGTTCTCGAATTTTTTATATTCCGCTTCAGAAAACAAAAACTCTTGCGTTTTCTCTTCGGTTGCTGTTTTTGTTTCAGTCACAACTTTTTTTTCTTCGCTCATAACATTCCTTTGAGCATATTATATAACACATAAAAAAAATTGTAAAGCAATCTTTTTTTACAAAAAAAGAGCGATAAAAAACTTTAACGCTCTTTATAAGTTGTTAAAATGTCCCAAATATTAAGTCGCAATCAAAAGACTACTCTTCTTCTTTGTCTGCCTTTTCGTAAGCGGCAAGAATTGCATCACGGATTTGTTCACGTGTTTCAGTGTTGATTGGGTGAACAATATCTTTGTATTCTCCGTCTGGTGTTTTTCTTGATGGCATTGAAATAAACAAACCTTCTCTGCCTTCAATAACCTTGATGTCGTGAACAACAAAGCATTCGTCAATGGTGATTGATGCAACTGCTTTGAGTTTGTTGTCATCTTTTTTTACGATTCTGATTCTTACGTCTGAAATTTTCAAGTTGAAATACCTTCCTTTTTTCAAGCTGCTTTTATTTTAAAACAATTTTAACACTTTTGGCAAATAAATTTAGCCCTTTTGAACAAAAATAAACACTCGAACAAAAAAAATTAATATAAATTTAATAAAATGTTGACTATTTGGGCAATGTGTGATAACATAAGCAAGCAAAATAAAGAGCGAGGTGAGACATGAAACAAGAGATTCATCCAAACTACCATGAAACAGAAGTTGTTTGCGCTTGCGGAAACACATTCACAACAAAATCAACATACAAAGACAAAGTTATGAAAATTGACATTTGTGACAAGTGCCATCCGTTTTTCTCGGGCAAACAAAAAGTTGTTGACACAACTGGAAGAATTGAAAAATTCAAAGCAAAACACAATATGTAAAAACAAAAGATGTCTTCGGACATCTTTTTTTATTGCAAGCAAACATTTTGAAGCTAGCAAAGCACACGATTACTTGTTGCAACTTTTTATAATTTTACTTAAATATTTCTTTATCTCGCTTTTCTCCAGAACATAACAATATGATTTATTGCTTTCAGTTGTAGCAACCCCACCCAAATGCTCAAAAGTTTTTTGTGATTTGATATTTTTTTTATTTATTTTAAAATAAACGTGATCAAAATTGCAAAACCCATCATATTCAACGAGTTCTTGCAAAACATAAGGCAACAATCTTGTATTTTTAACATTGTCACATAATTGCAATTCGCTCAGAAACAAATCTTCTTCAAAAACTCCCAACTCGGCAAATCCAACAATTTCTCCATTTTTATAAATCATGAAAAACCAAAACTTGTCACCAATCAAATTCTTTTGCAAATTTTCCTTCCATATTTTTTCATCATTTTTGGAAATGTTAAAACCCAAGTTCTCTATGTTTTTTGAGACAATGCCGAAAACTTTTGAGAGCTCGCTATTGTTTAGATATTTTTTGAGAACCATATGGAATCCATCGACATACTTTTTATAAATCGCTTGCCCCAAATCGCAAAACCACTCATGGGGTGTTTGAAAATCTTGTGTTGACATTTTAAATTTCCCAGGACAATATCTACACAATGAAATGTATTTGCAATTTTTACATTTAGCATTTTTGTGATATTTCAATGTTTTAAATTTTCTTAATTTCAAAAGAACATCCGATAATTGTCCATGTTGATACTGTAGACAATCTGATTGCATGCAAAGGCAAATGCTTATTTGTTGGTCTACATTCATAAAAAAATCATCATCTTTTTGTTTGCATTTAAAAACCTTGTTATTATGTATGGCTGTGCTAAACAATCTCAAATAATATTCTTCACAAGATTTGTAATTAGACAAATATTCCATAACATTTTCGACCGAAATTTGTTCAGGGTTTAGTTTTTGATTATTGTCATTATTTATTTGAGGGAAAGAGATGTAATCAGATCTAAATAAACAACCGTTTGAATTTGCGACTTCTTTAATTTTGTCAAAAAAATTTTTGTTAGCATTTGTTATAACATTTTTTAGTTTAACATCAATACCGATATCTTGCAATTTTTTTATATTTGTTATAATGTTGGCATAACAATTCTTGCAATGAGTAAAATTATAATAGGTTTCTTCATCATACCCATATAAACTTATTTCCACAATATTTGGTGGCATTTTTTTAAACAATTCGATAACCTCATCATTTATTAATGAACCATTTGTATTAATAGAAATTAAAAACCCTTTCTCATATAAATATTCATATATTTTATTAAATTCAAAATGTGTGAATACTTCTCCTCCAGTCAATGTGATTGAATTGCAATTTAATTCATATAATTCATCCGCAAATACTTTAACATCTTCAAAAGGTAAATATTTTGTATCTTTTTTATCAACGTAACAATGGGGACATCTAAAATTGCATACATTTGTAATTTCCAAAAGACATGAATGAATATAAAGACAATTATGTCCTATTGTTTTGTTGTTTCTACATGAGATAAATTTGTGGTTATACAAAGGATATATTAGTTTGTTCAGCTCTCTTCTGGCTTGGAGCGGAGAAAAATTTTTTTGCATAAGCTGATTTAACGCAAAGTCATCACTTTTATTTTTTATAAAAAAGCATATAAATAATTCACGCATAAGCCCCGTCAACTCAAACATATTATGATTGGATAGGTCTATGACTTGAACTTTATCCTCATTTAATATATAATTGCAATTATTTTTCAAAGCATATTTCATTATTTTTTCCTTTTAATTGTAAAAAAAGATGGTTAAAACCATCTTTTTTTAGCAGTCGGAATTTCCACCAATCTGCCAACATCCGTCAGTCATAGACTCTTCACTCTTGCCATAAAATACAATCATAGTGTGCCTCCTATAGACTATTATTAGTTTATAGAATTTTTATACATTTGTCAACTAAAAAGAATATCAGTTTTTCAAGAGCTATGGCATACTTTGCTTTAGCTCTTTTTATTATCCAAATGCAACAGTGAGCAAAATTTAAAAAAGAAAAAAGATTTGTCAAATATACAAATCTTTGTTTTTATATCAAGAGAGTCAGCTCTTGCCATGTCAAATAGATTCCTAGAATACCCGTCAAGTGGGTTCATCACACTTTGCCGGCTCGTGGATGTCGCACTCCCTGCTCAATATCGGAATGACACTCGGCCAAGCAAAGACAGACACTTTATGGATTCAGTGCTTTTTGGGTTCCAAAAAAGGACATCACATTCCCAATGCATCAAGGTCGGATTTAAATATCAAACTGAACAATGCAACTTGGAATGAATAATCAGTGCCAACTGGGTCATTTGGATTTTTTTCAACGTCAAGCACAATTTCAAGGAAAGATGTCTCGACATTTTTTTCATTGAACACTGAAACGCAGCCAAAACCATTTTTGGAAGCAATTGGTTTATAAATTTCGGTTAATGAGTTGTTTGACCTTGCAGTTGGTGCGGCAATGTAATCATTGTTGTCAAAAACATCAAGTGAGAAATATCCGTTGTCTCCAGTTCCAAAATCCATGTCGCTCATGTCATGGTCAATCATGTCATATTTTCCGCCCAAAACTTCAATGGTTTTTGGTGTTGTTGTCTTGATTGTTTGACCGTCATAGTATCGATAATACATGTTAATTTTTAGGTCTCTGTCGCTTTGGAAAGCAATCCAGCAAAACGAGAATGCATCTTCTTCTTCCGCCATCAAAACAAGTGATTGATATTCCGCTTTTGGAACAAGCTGGAAATAATCGCCCGTTGAACTGATTGCAAGTCGTCCATCTTTGAAACCTGTTCGTGAATACCAAAAATACTCTGACTCCGAATTGATTTTTCCGTCAACAAGTTGGTCAACATATGCATTATAATTCCTGTTTGCATTCAGTTGGTCATTTCCATCTTTGTCTGTGTGCGCTTGCGTTCCAATGACATAATTAATTATATAATTTTTGATTTTTGCCCCATCATCAAGTGAAAAACCAAAATATGTTGCCTTGTCAAAATATGTTTGCTTCAAATTTGTGAGAATGCCTGAAAAATCAAGTTTTCCGTCATCAATGCTGATGCTTTGCCCGCGATATGTGACAACTGGATAACCATTTGAATCAAATTCGCCAGCAACCACAATCATGTTTTGATAATCAGTCTTTCCGAGCAAAATTTCATATAACACAACTTCCATCGCTTCGGAATAAAGTTTTTTATAGAATGTTTGATAGCGTCCAGAAGTATAAAGTTCGTGAGAAGCCGCCCCTTTGTCTTCATAACTGTCTTTTAATTGACCATTGGCAGCACCATAACCCAAAGGATTTGCCCCGTTTTTGAAGGACCAATTCCATCTATTTGCAACACGTGCCTTTACATATGTCTCCCCATCA
>JBJFDC010000003.1:0-77181 GCA_051889215.1 Christensenellales bacterium | reverse complement strand
ATTTTTATTGTTTTTTTATTCTTTTTGGAAAAAACAATTTCAATCGTTCGTTTGAGATTATTTTCGGCAATATCCACTTTGATTTTTGCAATTTCTTTTCCCATTCTTATGACTTCGCGTTCTTTATTTGTGCGCATGCTTTTGCCAATCGAACAAAAATAAATTGCTTCCAAGAGGTTTGTTTTGCCTTGCGCATTATTGCCATAAATTATGTTGACTCCATCATCAAAGTCAACAACAACATTTTCATAGTTTCGAAAATCACATAGCGCAAGTCTTTTTATGTTCATGAAATTATTTTATCACAAAAATGCGCTTTCTTCAAGTTTATATAATATTTAATTAACTTAATTTTTGTTTTCATTTACAAATGAAAGGTCGTGTGTTATAATCGTTGCTATGAAAAATGACATCATTGTGGCAGTCAGCACTCCGATTGGAATGGGCGCAATCAGCATCGTGAGAATGAGCGGTGATGATTGTCTTTTTGTTGCAAAAAAAATATTTTCGTCAAAACATTTGGATTTTGACAAAATCGCACCTCGAAAATTATATCTAGGCACTTTTTCATATGGGGATATCAAAGACGAATGCCTTATGGTTTATTTTAAAAATCCTTTTTCCTATACGGGTGAAGATTTGGTTGAATTCCAAATCCATGGTTCAACAAGTCTTGTGGACAAGGTTGTTTGTGCGTGTTTGGAAAGTGGCGCAAGAATGGCGAGCGAAGGGGAATTCACAAAGCGAGCATTCGTCAACGGCAAAATAAGTCTGGAAAAGGCGGAAGGAGTGATTGACACCATCAATGCCGAGAGCGAAAACGAACTCAAGGCAGCAAAATCACTCATGCAAGGCAAACTTTTTTCTCAAATAAAATCAATGCAACAAGACTTGACATCACTTCTTGCACGCCTTGAGGTTGCACTTGATTATCCCGAACACGACATTGAATACACAGAGACTCAAAGTGCAAAGCAAGAACTCAAAAAAATTGACAAAGATTTGCAAAAAATTTTGGAGAATTCCGACCAAAATTCATTTATAAAAAATGGTGTTAATGTCGCGATTATTGGACGAGTAAATTCTGGAAAATCAAGTCTTCTCAATGCACTTATTGGTGAAAATCGTGCCATTGTCGCAAGCGTTGAAGGAACGACGAGAGACATTGTTAAAGAAACAATCAACTATAAAGGTTTAAAAATCAATTTTATTGACACTGCCGGCATTCGAAAAAGTGATGACGAAGTCGAAAATATTGGAATTGAGAAATCATTTGAGCAAATTAATTCCGCTGATCTCGTTTTGTTTGTTTATGATTGTTCAAGAAAATTAAATGATGAAGAAATTGATGCTTTGAGCAAGATAAAAAACAAAAACCATATCATCATCGCAAACAAAAGCGACTTGACGCAAGTTGAAAACGACATATTGCCAGACATTGTGATTTCTGCATTAAAAGATGAAAACATTGATGAGGTTAAACAAAAAATTTACGACTTATCAAAATGCGGGAAAATTGATTTTAACGAAATATGCCTGACAAACGCAAGACATATTGAGGCGATTAAACAAGCAAAAAACTACATTTTGAAGGCAATCTCATGTTGCGATGGCGAGACGGTTGACATCATTATTATGGAAATAAAAAAAGCATGGGAAAGTCTTGGAAAAATCACAGGAGAGACGGAAAACGAAAATATTATCGACGCGATATTTTCCAAGTTCTGTTTGGGAAAATAAAATGGAAAAAGAAAAAGAATTTTATTATGATAGCATTGTTATTGGAGCAGGGCACGCTGGTTGTGAAAGCGCGCTTGCTCTTGCTCGCACTGGACAAAAAACACTTCTCCTGACGCTTAATCTTGATGCAATCGCTTTTCTTGCCTGCAATCCGTCAATCGGAGGCACTGCAAAAGGGCATTTGGTTTGTGAGATTGATGCACTCGGCGGACAAATGGGCATAAATGCTGACAAAACCGCTGTTCAAATTCGCATGCTAAACATGGGCAAGGGTCCTGCTGTTCATTCACTTCGCGCTCAAGCGGACAAAATCAGTTATCACAACACCATGAAACGCACGCTTGAAAACACGCCCAACCTATATATTCGTCAACTTGAAGCGGTTGAAATCACTCAACAAAACGGTCACGTCTGTTCTGTCAAAACCGCGCAAGGTTTTGAGTTCTTTTGCAAGAGTGTTGTTGTTGCGACTGGTGTTTATCTCAAGAGCCGAATAATCATCGGAGAATACACAAAAAGCAGTGGACCAAACGGGTTTGCGCCCGCAAATGAACTGACAAAGAGCTTGATTGATTTGGGTCTTGAAATAAAAAGATTCAAAACTGGAACGCCAGCAAGAGTGAATTCAAGAACCATCGATTTTTCAAAAACCGAAGAACAAAATGGCGACGAGGACATTCAATCTTTTTCATTTCTCACCAAAAAAACTCCGAAAAACAGAGCAAAATGCTATCTCACTTACACCAACGAGAACACGCATAAAATCATTCGAGACAATCTTTCTCGTGCTCCAATGTTTTCGGGCATAATTGAGGGAATTGGCCCAAGATATTGTCCGTCGATTGAGGACAAAATCGTGAGATTTGCGGACAAGGAGCGCCATCAGGTTTTTCTTGAACCGGAGTCTCTTGAAACAAATGAAATATATCTTCAAGGAGTTTCAACATCTCTTCCTGTTGATGTTCAAGAACAAATGTATCGAACAATCGCAGGACTTGAAAATGTTGAAATCATGAGAAACGCATATGCAATTGAATATGACGCGATTGAATCAACCCAACTTCGTCCAACACTTGAATGCAAATGTGTTAAAGGTCTGTTTTTTGCAGGTCAGGTCAACGGCACAAGCGGTTATGAAGAAGCTGCCGCTCAAGGACTTGTCGCTGGAATTAATGCAAGTCTGTTTAATCGTGGAGAAGAACAACTTGTTCTCAAACGCAGTGATGCATATATTGGTGTTTTGATTGACGACCTTGTCACAAAAGGAACAAATGAACCATATCGCATGATGACATCTCGTGCTGAATATCGTTTGTGGTTGAGACAAGATAATGCCGACGTCAGACTGACAGAAATCGGCAGACGCGTTGGTCTTGTTGACGACCATAGATATGAGATTTTTCAGAAAAAAATGAAAAAATTTGAAAAAATGAAGCAAATTTTGCAAGAAAAAATCAAATTTGACCAAAAACTTATTGATTTTTGTGAAAAAGTTGGCGAAATTCCTCCTCGCGAAAGCATGAAGGTTGGAGACCTTTTGAAACGAACAAACATAACGGCAAAAAATCTCAACCAAGAATATGGATTGTTCAAAGGATATAATTCAAGACTGATTGATGACCTGAATACTTTTGTTAAATATGAAGGATATATCAACCAACAACTTGAAGACATTGAAAAAGCAAAAAAGAATCAAAGTTTGAAAATCCCAGAAGATTTTGATTATTCTGCCATCAAAGGACTCCGAATTGAGGCAATACAAAAATTATCAAAAATCAGACCTCTTGACATTGGACAAGCATCGCGCATTTCGGGTGTGAGCCCAGCCGACATTGCTGTTCTTTCTGTCATGATAAAAATGAAAAAGTAGGGTTTTATGCAAGATTTATTAAAGTCAATTTTTCAAAAATATAAAATCGAGGCGAGTGAAGAACAAATCAGACAACTTGCTGAATTTTATGAACTTGTTGTCTCCTGGAATGAAAAAATCAACCTCACCGCAATAACAGACAAAAAAGAATTTGCTTATAAGCATATTCTTGACTCTGTCCTTCCATATGCTCATTTTGGGCAAAACACGAAACTGATTGACATTGGAGCAGGTGCAGGTTTTCCATCAATTCCTCTAAAAATAATGAGACCAGACCTTGACATAACCATGCTTGACAGTCTCAACAAACGCATTCAATTTCTCAACCTTGTCATCGAAAAATTAAATCTTCAAAAAATCAAGGCAATCCATGGCCGAAGTGAAGACGTGGCAAAAGATTTTATGTTCCGAGAAAAATTTGATTTTGGAGTTGCCCGTGCAGTCGCATCTCTTCCAACTCTTTTGGAGTATGTTTTGCCGTTCGTGAAAGTTGGCGGACAGATGCTCGCATATAAATCTGTTCAAGCACAAAACGAACTCGCTCTTTCAACCCGCGCTCAAAACATCTTGGGCGGAAGATATGTCGAAACCAAAAAATTTTTCATTTATGAAATATCAAGCGAGAGAAATATCATTGTTATAAACAAACAAAATCACACGCCGAGTGGTTATCCAAGGGGTGGAAACAAAGCAAAATCAAATCCACTATAAAATGAAATTTAGTGCAAAAGAGACGACACTCATAATGATTTTGATTGACTAAAAAATGTGGATAACTTATAATTAAGATGTTAAGAGGAGATTATGCAAGAATTACAAATAATGTGGGAGAGAGTTCTTTCAAAACTTGAAATGATGACAACTGCAGTGTCATTTGACCTTTGGATAAGGCCTCTTGAAGTTTTGGAATTCAAAGATTACAACACCTTGATTTTGGTTGCAAGTTCAACCACTGCAAAAAATCAGTTGCTAAAAAATCACAAAATACAACTACAAAATGCAATCAATGAAGTTTTTAATGACAACATCAATTTTGAAATTCTCGACCAAAATGAAAAAGACGAATACATAAAAACAAACACACCAGCAAAAAATCAAAAAGTTGAGGAAGAAGGAAACAAAGTTTGCTCAAACTTCAATGAAAAGTATAATTTTGATAATTTTGTTGTTGGAAAAAGCAATCAATTTGTTTATGCCGCAGCAAAAGCAGTTGCGGAAAATCCAGGTCAAAAGTTTAATCCATTGTTTATTTATGGTGGAGTTGGACTTGGAAAAACACACTTGCTTCACGCGATTGGAAATTATATCAAATCAGCTTATCCTGACAAAAAAATTATGTATGCGACCTGCGAAAAGTTTACAAATGACTACATTGAATCACTTCGCGCAAACAAGGATATGGCAAACTTTGAATTCCGTGAAAAATATCGCAATCTTGATGTTTTGATGATTGATGACATTCAATTTATTTCAAACAAAACAAGCACACAAGAAGAATTTTTCCACACATTCAACGACCTCTATCAAAGGCAAAAACAAATTATCATCGCTTCTGACCGTCCACCAAAAGAAATCGCAACACTTGAGGAAAGATTGCGTTCACGTTTCACAAGCGGACTCATTCAAGACATTCAAACTCCGGACTTTGAAACAAGAGTTGCAATTTTAAGAAAAAAAGCCCAACAAGAAAAATATTCGATTGATGACGAAGTGATAAATTTTATTGCTGAAAAAATTGATACAAATATTCGTGAGATGGAAGGCGTTTTGTCAAAAGTTTTCTTTTTTGCAACACTTCTTGGAAAAAAAAGTGCAACACTTGATGAAGCGTATGAGGCGATGAAAGAAAACATGGACGAAATCAAAGAAGGTCTTTCACCCGATTTGGTTATTGACACTGTTTGCAAATATTTCAATATTTCAAAAAGTGATATAATCGGGAAAAAGAAAAACAAAGAGATTGTTGAACCAAGAATGATTTGCATATATCTCATTTGCGAACTTTTGGATCTTCCACTTGTTGCAATCGGCAAAAAGTTTGGAGACCGTGACCACACAACAATCATGCATGCACGCGACAAAATTAGTGAACAAATCAAAACGAACAACAAAATCAAAGTATATATCACCGACATAAAAGACTTGTTGACAAAATGATGTATAAATGTGTATAAAAAAACTTGGTTATAAACAGGGTTGCACACATTCCAAAAATCCAAATATTGTGTTTCGAAAATTGTCGAAAATATTCCAAGAACAATATATTGTGTGTCAAAAAAGTTATTCACATTTCAACAATTATTATTACTATTAATACTATTTAAAAATAAAATAAATCTTTTAATAAAGGAGCAAAAAAATGAAATTAATGTGTGATGGGTTGGATTTGTCTGATGCAGTGATAAAAGTATCAAAAGCAATAAATCCAAAAACAACAAATCCAATTTTGGAAGGAATCAAACTTGTGGCAGAAGATGGGACTTTGACCTTATCTGCAACAGATTATGAACTTTCGATTGAAAAGAAAATAAAAGCAGATATAAAAATCGAAGGAGAAACAGTTGTTCCAGGAAGATTTTTTTCTGAATTTGTCAAAAAACTTACAAATGAAAAAATCGAACTCACTCTTAATGAAAGCAATCAACTTATAATCAAATATTGTGATAGTGAGGGCTATATTCAATGTATGAATTCACTTGAATATCCAAGTCTCAAAAAAATTGACAACGGAAATTATTTTGGAATCACACAAAAAGATTTGAAAGCACTTATAAACAAATCTAATTTTGCTGTTGCTCTTGATGATTCTCGTCCAATTTTGAAAGGTTGCTTGCTTGAAGTCGAGGAAAATATTCTCAAAGGTGTTGCACTTGATGGATATCGTCTTGCATACATTCAAAAGCCAGTTGTTGCATCTTCAGGAAGAATTAGAGTTGTTGTTCCAGCAAGAAGTTTGAGTGAAGTCAGCAAAATTCTCGAAGACAGCGACGACATTATTAATGTTTATATTCACCAAAATAATCTCATGGTTGACCTCAAAAACACAAAAATTATAACACGTCTTATTGATGGTGAGTTTTTGAATTACAACCAAATCATTTCAAACACATTTGCCTCAAAAATAACCGTAAACAAAGCACAACTTGAGCAAGCATTGGAACGTGCTTCACTTTTGAGCAAAGTTGGACAAAACAATCTTGTCAAATTTGATATAAAAGAAAGAAATATGGTTATTTCTTCAAATTCTGAAATTGGAAACATCAAAGAAAATATCAATGTTGTTCTTGACGGAAAAGAACTGAATATTGCTTTTAATGCTTCATATTTCATGGACGCTTTGAGAGTTCTCACTGATGAGTTCATCACAATCAATTTTAACAGCGCAATCAACCCATGCGTAATCAAACCAGTTGAAGGAAATGAATATCTGTATCTTATTCTTCCAGTAAGAATGATTAACTAATAAATGTCCTTTTTGGAGATAAACTCAAAATAAAACATTCATAAAAAAGTTAGAGCACAACACTCTAACTTTTTTGTTGTTAAAATTTTTATTTCAAATATTTGATTAATTTGAAAAGCCGGTGCTTGTTGAACCAAAACCTCCGGTTCTCTTTGTTGTGACTTCTTCTTCATTGTCTGCTTTCAAAAAATATGTGAACACGCCTTGACCAATTTTGTCACCCTTGTGAATTTCGTAGTCTGTGTCGCCAAGATTGATGAGTCTGAAACCAAGATTTCCATCGTTTGACTCATTTCCATAATAGTCGCATTCAATCACACCTGTGCCGTTTGCAATCATGATATGACGCTTTCCCATCTTGCTTGTGACAAACAAAAACAAAACCTCATTATCGTTGAAATATGCTTTGACATTTGTCCAAATAAGTTCACTTTGCATTGGCTTGATTGTTATGTCGATTGGACTATAAAAATCATAGCCGCAGGCATTTTTTGTTGCACGGACAGGAAGTTTTATATCTTTTTCTCCATATTGAATAAATTTATCTGTAACTCTTTCAAAACCTCTCATGACTTTCTCCTTTTTTCATTATATCACAATTTAAATTTGATAACAACAGTTTTTAATTGTGTAAATAAATTCATGAAATATCGTGACTCAAAAATCATTGACAAAACACGTTTTATTGGATAATATAGGACTGACAAAATGTCAACTTTAAGTTTTCCTATCACTCGTTTTACACTTAAAGAATACGCAAGGCGTTAAAAATATTAAAACTTTTTTGGGGAAAGATTTTGATTATCTTTTTTGCATGCGTCAAAAAATAAGGAGGAATTATGAAAAGAACTTACCAACCAAAGAAAAGACAAAGAAGCAAAGTTCATGGATTTCGTGAAAGAATGAAGACAACTTCAGGAAGAAAAGTTCTCAAGAGAAGAAGAAACAGAGGCAGAAAAAGACTTGCTGCCTAATTCGGACAAAATATGATAAAAAGTGAAAATCGTTTACGCAAGAATAGGCAGTTTTTGTTCATCTATAAACATGGACAAGCTTCTCACACACGCACACTTTCTGTCGTTTTTTTAAAAACAAAAAACCAACCAAACAAAATTGGTTTTTCAGTGAGCAAAAAAGTTGGCAAAAGTGTTGTTCGAAGCAAAGTGAAAAGGCGTATGACCGAGGCATTTAACAAAATTCAAAAATGTGTTGACCCCAATTTTAATTATGTTTTTATTGCAAAACCTGAAATTGTCGATATAACATTTTTTGAAATTGTTGATGAGATGAAAAAAGTTTTGAAAAAGGCAAAATTATTGAATGAAGAAATTTGTTAATATAGTTTTTTATCCTTTGAAACTTTTGGGAATTGGATTAATTTATTTTTATAAATTTTGCATATCTCCACTCATTCCAAAAACTTGCAGGTTTTATCCAACTTGTTCAACTTACGCCATTCTTGCAATCAAACACTTTGGCATATTTCGCGGAAGTTTTATTGCTTTTAAGAGAATATTGAGATGTAATCCAAAAAATGCTGGAGGAATTGATTTTATTCCTTTTGACATGAAAGGAGAAGAAAGATGGTTATTATAAACCAAATTGGACGACTTCTTGTTGAAGCACCAACAGGAGTCTGGGAAAAAATTATTATGGCGTTCAATTCAAATATTGCAAACTATGCTCTTGCAATCATTTGTCTCACACTCGTCATAAAACTCGTTCTTTTTCCATTTGATTTTCTAAACAGAAAATTCACGAGAAAAAGCACAAAAATACAAGCGGAAATTCAACCAGAACTTGACGTTTTGAAGAAAAAATATGCAAACAACCAAAAAGAACTCAACGCAAAGACGATGGAAGTTTATAAAAAACACAACTATAATGTTGGTGGAACTTGCCTCGTCACATTGCTTACCATGGTTCTGACAATGGTTGTGTTTTTCACATTGTTTGCAGGATTAAACAAAATGTCGAGTTATAAAGTCGCTCAACAATACGAAGATTTGAGACTTGCATACTATGGTGTTGAAAGTGTTGAAGAAATTCCAGCTGATTTTTCAGTAAGCAACGAAGAAGAAGCACGAGCAAGAGTTTTGGAAGAATACAACAAAACAAAAGAATCATTTTTGTGGATTGAAAATGTTTGGATGGCGGATTCCCCATTAAAAAATCCTGTTCCAAAATTTTCAGATTATGCAAATATGGCAGGTCTTGGTGACGAGCAAAGAACTGAAGAAGCAGAAGCAGAAGCGGAATACAACAAAATTTTTTCAGTCGTTGACGAAAACACAAGAGACCAAAACGGTTATTTTGGAATTGCAATTTTGATTATTGCAGTTGCATTTTTGCAACAATTCGTCACAAACAAAAAATATAGATTCAAAAAGAAAAAACTCACAGACAACGAATTTCAAGAGAAAAAAATGCCAACCAACAAAGTTATGATGATTATTCTTCCTTTGGTTTTGGGAATATTTGGAATTTTCTATAACTCTGTGTTTGGGCTCTATATGCTTGCAAGTTCTGTTTTTGCTGTCATCACAACACCTCTTTGCAATAATATTTTGGACGTTGTTGAAAAGAAAGAAGAAGAAAGAAGAAAAAGAAAAGAAAAATTAACTTACTCTCGAAAATAAAAGGAGAAAAAATGTTATCTTATGAAGGAGTTGGCAAATCCATTGAAAAAGCCATTGAAGATGCATTGCTTAATTTGAAAGCACCAAGAGAAGATTGCGACATAAAAATTTTGGAAGAGGGTGGACTTTTTAAAAAAGCAAGAGTGCTTGTTTCAATCAGTGAAGATTGCCAAGAAAAATATCAAACAAAAAAAGAAAAAATCAAAGATGTTGAAGAAGTTTTGGATATCAAAAAATTGATTTCTGAAGATGAAGAACATAATGTTGTTGAAGAGACAATGATTGTTGAAGAAATAAGAGAATCAGTTAATGAAAATCCTAAACAACTTGAAACAAAAAAAGAAGAAGAGCCAACAAACAATGTTGAACGTGAAAAAATTGACGACATAAAATGTGTTAAATTTTTGCGCGGACTTTGTGAAAAAATGAACATTGAGGCAGAAATAAACTGCTATCGTGAAGGCGACAGAATTGTTGTTTGTGTGAATGGCGACAAAGTTAGCGAACTCATTGGTTATCGTGGAGATTGCCTCAATGGCGTTCAATATCTTCTTAATGTCATTGAACAACGATGCGATGGAGAAAAAACAAAAATTGTTCTCGACATCGAAAATTATCGCGAAAAAAGAGAATCAACTCTCATTGCTCTTGCAAATAGAATGGCAAGAAAAGTGGCAAAGACTCATCATCAAATCAAACTTGAACCAATGACGCCAAATGAGAGAAGAATAATTCACACTGCACTCCAAAACGATGCCTATGTGACAACTTTTTCAAAAGGAACAGAACCAAACAGATATTTGATTATTGCTCCAAAACACTAAAAATCAAATTTAAAACACCTCTGCATATTATGATGTGAGGTGTTTTTCTATGTTTGATAAAAAGTATTTTCTTTTGTTTTGTGATTTGGACTCGACTTTTGAAGCATACAAAAACTCGGACGAGTTTGGAGATTCTCATGCTCAATTTTCTGATTTTGTAAACATTGTTGAAAGATTGGAAAAAGAACTATGTTGTCAAATCAAAATTCACTTTGTGTCAGGGGTTGACCGGTCAGATTTGTTTTCTCGCATAGATTATTTTTATAAAAATTTTAAATCATCAATTTATGAGCGAATTGATGATTGCGTGATTTCGGCGGGGACAGTGTTGAACAAAAAATGTCAAGTCATCGCCAAATGCGACACAGATAAAAGTACTTATTCAAAAGCGGACGGAATTTGCTATTTGCTGAAAGAATATGGACCAAGCGATGTTTGTGGTGCGTGCTTTTTGGGTGACAGCAAAGAAGATATTTCTGCTTTCATGATAATAAAAGCAATTCATAAAAATCTTGGAACATATGCTTTGGCTCCGCGCTCAACGCGAGACTATGACAAAATAATTAATTACGTTGACTTTTATTCTTCAAAACCAAGAATTGTTGGCTGCAATGAATGCCTTGAAAAAATGGAAAAACATATAACAAAACAAATCCAACAAAACAAATAATGTTTTGCTAATTGTTATCTAATAAATGCTAATATTTGACAAGTTTCGACCCAACGAGTATCATTGAAATTGATAGATGGGTTTTATATTTTTGAGCTTTTTATATTAAAAATCTAATAAAAATCAGGAGGAGAGTTTGTGATTAATATTTTGACAAGTATTAATAAGTCATATATCAAACATTTTTTGACTATGCTCAATTCACTGTCACAAAACAATCCGAAATCTGATTTTGTTGTTTATTGCATGCATAGTGACTTGAATGATGAAGATTTAAAAAAAATTTTATCTTCGGTTAAAAATAATATTAGAGTTGAGTTTGTTTATATGGACAAGTCATTGTTTTGTGGTGCACCAAAAGTCAAACGCTATCCGTATGAAATATATTATAGAATTTTTGCGCCAATTATGTTGCCGCAAAACCTTGATAGGGTTTTATATCTCGATTGTGATTTGATTGTGCATAAGGATATTACAAATTTATATAATCAAGATTTTGATGGCAATCTGTTTGTTGGTTGCACTCAAATCGGCAAATTGCTCACCATTTTTAACAGAATCAGATTGACGACAAGACCGAATGCAATATATTTGAATTCAGGTGTTTTGCTTATCAACTTGAAAGAATTGAGAAAGGTTATTGATACAGAAAAAATTTTTAAGTTCATAAAAAGAAATGGCTGGAGAATGGCTCTTTATGATCAAGATGTCATATTCAAATTTTTTGGCGACAGAGTCAAATGTGTGGATAAATTTATATATAATTTATCTGACAGGCACATAAATCGATATAACAGATTTCATAAAAATAAAATCGACAAAAAGTGGGTTGATGACAACAATGTCATTGTTCATTATCTGGGAACAAACAAACCTTGGAAGAAAACTTATCGAGGAATTCTTGATGAGTATTATAAAAAATACCAAATTTAAAAGGAATACAAATGAAAAAATTTTTCAAACTTTTGTTCAGCAGGTTCACACTAGTTGTTTTTGCAATAATTTTGCAACTCGGTTTATACATATTTTTGCCGATTATACTGAATGCTTTCTTTCCGCTTGTCGTCAACAATGCCATTGTGCCACTCAACATTATTATCGCAATCATATCAATGTTCGTCGTTATATGGATTATCAATTCCGACATCACCATTGAAGGACAACTTCCTCTTATTATTTTATGCATCATCATGCCGCTGATTGGGATTGTGGTTTGCATGGTTTTTGTCAAAGTTCACGTGCCAAGAAAAACAAAAAAGAATTTGGAAAACACAAGCCGAGAAATTGCGGCAAACAACAAACTTTCTGAAGAAGAATTGAAAGCGTTGAGTGAAGTTGCAGGTGAAGATTTTGGCCAATTCATGTATATATATAACACAACAAATTTTGCTCCATATCAAAACTCGTCAGTCAAATTTTTGGACAGCGGCGAAAAGTTTTTATCAAATTTGGTTCAAGATTTGAAGAATGCAAAAAAATATATTTTCATGGAATACTTTATCATTGAACGCGGGAAAATGTGGCAACAAATCTATGACGTTTTGTTGCAAAAAGCAAAAGAAGGCGTTGAAGTCAGGTTGATGTATGATGACTTGGGAACCATGGCAAAACTGCCAAGCAACTTTGCCAAAAAACTCAAAAAACAAGGAATAAAATGCGTCAAATTCAACGAATATTCAAGTGCAACATCTGCTCTATATAACAACAGGGATCACAGGAAAATAACTGTGATTGATGGAAAGGTTGGATATGTTGGTGGAATAAACATTGCGGACGAATATGCAAACTATATTTCTCCATATGGGGTTTGGAAAGATAGTGCTGTTCGCTTGCAGGGAGAAGGTGTCAAAAGTTTGGTTTGCTTGTTCTTGCAACTATATGACATTCAAACAAAACAAACTGAAAACTTTTCTCAATATTTTTCAAAAAGCAAAACAAAAGGAAGCGGTCTTGTTTGTCCTTTTGGAGATGGTCCAAAATATTTTTACAAAGAGCATATTGGTGAAAATGTTTATCTCAACATGATTAATTCCGCAAAAAAATACATTTATATTTCAACTCCATATTTGATTATTGACAGCAAAATTAAGGCGGCTCTCATCAGTGCAAGCAAAAGAGGGGTTGACGTCAGGATTGTCACACCTCACATTCCAGACAAAAAAGTTATTTTGGCAATAACTCGTTCTCACTACAAAAACTTGTCAGAAGCCGGAGTTAAAATATTTGAATTTGAAAAAGGATTTATTCATTCAAAACAAGTGCTCGTTGACGACAAACTTGCATGCGTTGGCACAATTAATTTTGATTATAGAAGTCTTATCCATCACTATGAATGCGGAATGTTGATGCTAAACACAAAATGTTTGGTTGACATAAAAAAGGATTTTGAAAAAATTTTCAAAACAGCAATAAATATGGCGTATTACAAACAAAATGCTTTTGTGAGATTGATGTGTGCATTGCTCAAACTTTTCTTCCCATTGTTATAATTTTTGAGAAAATCTTTTTTCAAATTTTTACATAAAAACAAAAATGCATATCGACATTAATCTTTTCATTTTTTGAAGATTATGATATAATATATGTTGTTAGGAGGATTTATGGCAAAAACAAAAAAACCATTAATTATTAGATTTTTGATTTGGATTTTCTCAATTGTGTTTTCTTTGGCGTTGCTTTTGGGAGCAGCATGCCTCTTTGTGAAATTAAAATATGATGTCAGCGTGTTTTCAACCATATCTCAAGTAAAAACATTGAATGAGCAGGTTGACGAAACAAAATATGACGCACGCTTTTCTGACGACGACATGAAATCTGCCCAAATTGCTGTCAATGCAAAAATGCAAGGTTTGATTTCATATTCCGAAGAAAGCGGATATAAGATTGGCGAAGAGGGCATCGGAGTTGAGTCCAAAATTTCAGCCGACCTCTTGCTCTCGGATAAACAACTTGGGGCAATAATCAACACTCTCATTTCTCAAAATGAAGAGGGTATGACTCTTGATATTTCGGGAAATAAACTTCAAATCTCATTTTTGCAAGTTAAGTTTGTTGAAGTGAGAGAAAAAGAAGCAGATATCAACATTGTTGTCAAAGTCGATGTTCGCGACCTCAAACAAAAAATGAATTCTTTTCCAATGGATTTAATCGCAAAAAAGATTCCAGATTATCTCTATATTTCATCAACATCAACTGTCAAAAAAGGCGAAAATGCTTTTGAATATGAAATTTTGAGCAAAAACATTGAAATCAACAATCTTTCAAGTGATGACACAAAGAGTTTTTTGAACACACTTAATCTCGTGTTCAAATTTGGCACAAGTGATGATTTTAATCTCATGATTGCTTCGCCATTTGTCAATGCACTCATTGGAAATGAAGAGAATAATGGATTTGCTTATTCCTTGAAAGGCCTTGATGTCAAAGATTATGATTTTGTCGTTGTTGACGAAATAAATTATTATGTCTTGAAAGCATAATTTTGTTATATCAATCCAAAACTTAAATATGTTTTAAAAAATATTTTCTGTATTAAAATAACATAGAGGAGAAAATATGAAAGAAATAAAAAAAGCGTTATTTGTTGCTGGAATCGTTTGCCTGGTCTCATCAATGTTTTCATTTGCACAACTCTTTAGCGACATTTTCTATTTTAATGTTGCGACATATTATATTGTTATGGACGCAATATATTGCGCTCTTTCAGTGACAACAGGAACAATTTTTCTTGTCATGAGAAACAAGTCGCTAAAAGATATTGTTGCAAAACGAGGAATGTTCATTACGTTGCTTGTTTTGAACATTTTCAACAATCTCATTGTGTGGGCAATGGCATTTTGGGTTGAACTTCTTGTCTCGAGATATTCACGCGTTTCAACTTTTTCTTATAATCATGTTGGTGAACAAAACACAAAACAAGAACAGAATGCCGGTCAAGATAATGAAGTTGTTCTCGACAAAGATGAGTATGAGATTAAAAACAAAGTCGATATGATAACAGAAGAACTTGAAAAACTTTCAAAGCTCAAAGAAAGTGGTGCAATAACAGAAGAGGAATACAAAAAACTCAAACAAGATTTGTTAAACAAATCTTTTCTATAATCCAATAAATCAACATATTGTTTGACCGTGGAACCATCTTGTGATAAAATTCAACAAAAGATTGTTCTACGGGAGTTTTTTATTATGTATGATTTCAAGGCGATAGAAAAAAAGTGGCAAGACAGATGGGACAAGGAAAAAAGTTTTTGCGCGGTTGATTTTCACCCAACAAAACCAAAATATTATGTTTTGTATGAATTCTTTAATATCAGTGGCAATTTGCATATGGGGCATCTCAAAGGTTCAGTCCCAGCAGATGCATTGGCTCGAATGAAGAGACTCCAAGGTTATAATGTTTTGTTTCCAATTGGTGGCGACTCTTTTGGCTTGCCTGCAGAAAATGCTGCGCTCAAAACAGGGATTGACCCAAAAGAATTTGTTGCAAACGGCATGAAAAATGCGATGGCTCAATCAAAACAAATTGGACTTTCATTTGATTATGACAGAGCATTTTGCACGAGCGATGAAGATTATTACAAGTGGACTCAATGGATTTTTTTGAAACTTTTTGAGAATGGAAAAGCATATAAACAAAAAGGCGTTGTCAATTATTGTCCAAACTGCAAGACTGTTCTCTCCAACGAAGACAGTCAAGGCGGGATTTGTGACAGATGTCATGGAAAAGTCATTCAAAAAGAAAAAAATGTCTGGTTTCTCAAAATGAAAGAATATTCTGAAAAACTGCTTGAGAATGTTGACCACATTGATATGAATGAAAACCTCAAAGAACTTCAACGCAACTGGATTGGCAGAAGTGAGGGCATGCAAGTGACTTTTGATATTGTGGACGACAGTGGCAAAAAACTCACGACTGCCGACATATTCACGACTTGCATCGAAACAATATACGGCATCACATTCATGGTTATGGCTCCAGAACACAGTTTGATTGAAAAACTTTCAACCTCAATAAAAAATTTTGATGAAGTAAAAAAATATCAAGAACAAACCGCTTATCGCAGCGAGTTTGATAGAATTTCAAACCAAAAAGACAAGACTGGTTGCTTGCTTGAAGGGATAAAAGCGGTAAATCCAGTAAACAACAAGAGCGTGCCAATTTATATCGCAGACTTTGTTCTTTGCGGATATGGCACTGGCATGGTTATGGCAGTTCCAACCCATGACCAAAGAGATTATGATTTTGCAAAAGAGTTTAACATTCCAATGATAAAAGTCATCGAAAACGACAAAACAGATTGCGCCTATGAAAAAATTGATTATCTCAAACAAAACCCTGTCATGACAAACTCCGAAGAATTTTCTGGCATGAAAGTTTTGGAAGCAAAACAAAAGATTGCAGAAAAAATCATTGCGATGGGTGCTGGCAAAAAAGTTGTCAACTACAAAATGCAAGACTGGTCATTCAATCGTCAACGTTATTGGGGTGAACCATTCCCTATTGTTTTTTGTGACAAATGCGGAGTGGTTGCAGTGGACGAAAAAGACCTTCCAGTTCGCCTTCCAAAAACAAAAGATTATTTGCCGGGCGATGGCGGTGAGTCTCCACTTTCAAAAATCGACTCATGGGTCAACACAACTTGTCCTCATTGCGGCGGTCCTGCTCGTCGTGAAACAGACACAATGCCGAACTGGGCAGGTTCGAGTTGGTATTGGTTGAGATTTTGCGATCCTCATAATGACAAAGCGCTCGCCGATTTTGAAAAACTCAAATATTGGGGTGAGGTTGATTGTTATACGGGTGGAACAGAACATATCACTCGTCATGTTCTCTATGCATTCTTCTGGCAAAACTTCTTGTATGAGATTGGTGCTGTCCCAACTCGAAATCCATTCAAACGCAAAATGGGCAGCGGATTAATTTTGGACGACGAAGGCAAAAAGATGAGCAAGAGTTCGGCAAATGGCGTTTCGCCTTTGGAGGTCATAGACAAATATGGCAGCGATGCGGCAAGACTCCATGTTCATTTCCTTGGCGGTTATGAAGATAACACACCTTGGACTTTTGACGGAATCAATGGAATAACAAATTTCCTTAATCGCGTTTGGGAAATGCAGGACATGATAAAAGGCGAAAAAGTTTCAGAAAAGCATATCTATGAAATAAACTCGCTCATCAAAAAGGTGACCGAAGATATCGACGAACTCAAACTCAACACCGCGATTGCTTCTCTCATGTCATTTGTAAAACTTGTTAAAGCCGACGGATTTGTCACTCGTGATGAATACAAAATTTTCTTGACACTCCTCAATCCGCTTGCACCTCACATCACAAGTGAACTGTTGGAAATTGTGTTTGGAGGCAATATTGTTGATGCCGCTTGGCCAAAATATGACGAAAAATATCTGGAAAAAGATGAACTCAAACTTCCAATTCAAATCAATGGAAAGATGAAAGGAATAATTTTGGTATCAAGAAATATTTCTCAAGATGAACTCATCGAAAAGATAAAAACTCAAAACCCAACTTTGATTGTTGGAGAAATAAGAAAAGTTATTTTCGTTCCTGGGAAAATCATAAATATAATTTGCGGATAGTGTTTTCACTTTTGTCAGTAAAAAAACAAAACAAAAACTCTATTAAAAAAACAAAACAATAATACGGCTTTCGCCGTATTTTTTGTTGACACTTCACACCAAATAAAAAGTGCATGAACAAAGTTTTTTTCGTTTTAAGAACAATTTTTTTCCATTCTCCATTTGATAGGAAAATCCCTCGCGATATGGACAATTTGAACAATTTGCACCCATGTTCGACTTCATTGGACAATGGCGCAGAGTCATGAATGGCGCTCGCATTTTTGGGAAGACCTCACATTCAGCACTGACTGTTGGAACACCCAAAACATTTGCTGAAATATTGTTGAAAACATTGAGTCCCCAACCAGCCACAATTTGTGTTTTGAAAGCAAGTGCATAATAGTTGTTTGCAATAATATTTATTTGAGTTTTTTCAATGATATTTTGCAACAATTTAACATCTTTTTCTAGTGCAAAATTAGGTGTGTCAAGATATGGAATTTTGTTTTGTTTTTTGCAGTTTGAAACAAAGTTTTTTATGTCATCAATTTCGTAAATTTCTGGTGAATAAATAACATTTTTATTATGATAAATTTCGCTTGAATTTTCGGTTATTTCAAAGTCTTCAAACGCTTTTGTTTCAACATTTGCAGCAATTTTTGTTTTATGCAATTTTTTGTTGTTATTTTGAGTTAATATTTGAGTTATTTTCTCATAGACATTTCGTCTGAAATTGTTGAGTTGCGCCTTGGTTAAAAAGGCGTTTTGAGTCTGAACAAAAACGGTTGGAGAAAAGAACTCATTTTTTGAAAAATTATTGCAAATATCCTGATTTGTTAATGCTTGATTTTTTGCCTTTTCGCAAGTCTCTCTCTCAAACACATATGTGCGATTGTTGTGGATAAATTCCGTCTTTATTTTTTGATTTTCAAAAGCATATACATTCAGATTGATATCAATTTTTCTCGTGAAGTTTTCAACCTCGCAATTTGCCCCGTCGATAATCAAATTCACATCAAGCCCGCTCTCGACATGTTGAGTTGTCGTTGCCCTGAAATAGTTCGGTTTGATTTGTTTTATATCAAAAAGAGTGAGTGTGTTTTTCTCAATGTTTCCATCAAATGTCTTGATTGTTGACTTTGGAGAAATTGAGTGTGTTGACGAGATGAAAATCTCATTAAAGTTTTTGCCTCGGACAACTCTATCAATTTTGCCAATTTTTATGCCAATATGGTTTTTGTAATTTGAAATAATTTTGTCGTTCCCGTCAAAATACCCCGCAACAAAATCACGATTGTATGCAAGTTTGAGTTCTCTAGTGTCCGCTGCCTTTTGGTCAAGTGCTTTTCGATATTCTCGCGTTGCGACTGCGACATAGAAAGGGCGTCTTGCTCGCCCCTCAATTTTGATTGCATCAACACCCGCAGATTTAAGGTCTTCCAAACGCTCGAGCATGCAAAAATCTTTTGCCGAAAGCAAATATCCCTCTTTGATTTTTTTGTTGCCATCAAAGAATTTGTAGGGCAGGCGACAAAGTTGCTTGCATTTTCCGCGATTGCCGCTCGCATTGCAAAGATATGAACTCAAATAACAATTCCCCGAAAACGAAACGCAAAGCGCGCCTTGTGCGAAATATTCAATTTCGATATCGCAATTTTGCTTTATTCTTTTGATTTCGTCAAGCGGTGTTTCGCGGGCAAGAACAACGCGGGAAAATCCGAGTCTTTTGGCAAACTGAACGCCCTCGAGATTATGCAATCCCATTTGTGTGCTTGCATGCATACAAATTGCAGGATAATTTGTGTGAATGAGGTGGGCTAGTCCCAAGTCTTGGATAATAAATGCGTCAACACCCAAATTATATGCGTCAACAACAAGGTCGAGAGCGCTTTGAAGCTCGGAGTTGGAAAAAAGAATGTTGACTGCCAAGTGGACTTTGACACCATATAGGTGAGCAAAGTCAACCGCATCACGCAAAGTGTCGAGAGAAAAACCCTCAATATTTCTGGCATTAAAATCCTTGACGCCGAGATACACTTCATCTGCGCCATAGTTCACTGCCATTTTCAAACTTTCAAAGTCGCCCGCAGGCGAAAGCAATTTCATAACAACATTATATAAAATTTATAAAAACAAATCAAAAAATCTCAATACAAAGTTAAAAATATGTTATAATTCCATGGAGGGAGTTATGAATGTTAAATTAAACGACAAAGAACTAAACAAACTTTTTAAAGAGGTTTTGAAAGAAACAAACAACATGGAAGAGTCGCTCATGTTTAACCTCTATGAAGATGAAGATTGCTATTCAATGGAAGCGACTTTTGACGATGAAGAATATGTGATTTGCAGAGACAATCCAGCAATTCTTTGTTCTAACTCGATTGATTATGAACAAGTGCTAAAAGCCGTTCACGACAAGATTGAGTTGTTTGTCAAACAGAATGAAAAAAAGTTGAAAATGGCAAATGAAATATCCTATGGTTTTGTTGATGGCGACCTATATTATATAAGAGAAGAGTGAGCTTATTCTGGCACACATACATTTCGGAGGTAAACATGAAACGAATATGTCAAAGTTGTGGAATGCCCATCACAGACAAAAACCAGTTGGGCACAAACAAAGATGGCAGCATAAACGAGGACTATTGCAAATATTGTTTTGTCGGCGGGGAGTTTGTCGACCAAGTCACCATGGAAGAATACATAAAAATGTGTTCAAACTATGGAGCGCAAGCGGGAATGACCAACAAACAGATGAAAGCGTATTGTGAAAAATTGTTTCCATCACTAAAAAGATGGAAAAAAGTTTAAAATATTTTAAAAAATCTCTTGACTCTCCCCTTGCTGGAGCATTGATTATCTTATTGTTAAGGAGAAAACCATGTTAAAGATTGGAGAATTTTCAAAGCTTGCAAAGTCAACTGTCAAAACATTGCGATACTATGATGAAGTAAATTTGTTAAAGCCAGTGTTTGTTGACGACAATGGCTACAGATATTATGAAATAGAGCAACTTAATGACCTTGTTATGATTGTTGAATTGCGAAAACTCGATTTGCCAATTGTTGAAATCAACAAGATTATAAAATCAAATCAAAAAGAAAAAGTTTTGGAAAACCACTTGCAATTTTTGTTGCAAGAATACACAAAAAAACAACAGCAAATCTCCTTAATAAAAAAATATATTGCGAAAGCAAAAAAAGGAGAATTTATGCAAAGATACGAAGCAAAAGAAATTGTTGTGCCAAAAAACATTGTTTATTACAAGCACGGGATCATCGATTCCATGCAAAACATTTTTGACTTTGTTCTGTCGGCAGGGGCGGAGGTCAAACAACACAATCCAAACTTGCAGTGCAAAGACTATTGCTACATCACTTACACCGCAAAAGAATATAAGGAAAAAGATGTGGAACTTGAATATGTTGAGGCAGTCAAAGATTTCGGCAAGGAAAGCGAAAGCATCAAATTCAGACGAGACCCTGAAATCAAAGCGATATCTGTTGAGCACAGGGGGTCGTATGCAAATTTGTCACAAGCTTATGCCTATGCACTAAATTATGTAAAGGAGAAAGGATTTGAAATCGCAGGACCAATCCGTGAGGTTTATATTCATGGTTGTTGGGACGAACAGGACGAAAATAATTATCTAACAGAAATTCAAATTCCAATAAAGTAAACAAAATTAAAACAGCATTGTTTTTAGTGCTGTTTTTTTGTCACTTATTCCACCACCTTTTTAACTGTCTAAAACTCGATTAAACGGAATAATTTTAATTATAATAAGGTGGGGGATATAATAAAAAAATCACTCGTTTTGAGCGATTAGTTTTTGATTGGAATGAGTGGACTCGCGCAGCGAAAGCGACTCGGAGCAAAGCGGAGAGGACACCGACCCCCACCTTATGTTCGCTTGTGCGACATAGGTTTTTGGGGATAATACTAAATATGGTTCTCGTCCAGTTGTTTTTTCTCAAAAGCTCGCATTCGCATTTTCAATGCAAATGCTTTTTCTTTTTTTAGTGTCTAAATTTGCAAGTCAATTTATCCACAAAAAAGAAAAGCACTTAACTTTGTTAAGTGCTTGCTTTTGGTTGGAATGAGTGGACTCGAACCACCGACCCCCACCTTATCAGGGTGGTGCTCTAACCTGCTGAGCTACATTCCATTATTAAGTTGTTGAACACCAAAGTTTTGGGTTCCGGTGGGGTCGCCCACCTTATGTTCTCCGCTTACGCTACGAACGCTTCGCCCAGGGTGGTGCTCTAACCTGCTGAGCTACATTCCATTATTAAGTTGTTGAACACCAAAGTTTTGGGTTCCGGTGGGGTCGCCCACCTTATGTTCTCCGCTTACGCTACGAACGCTTCGCCCAGGGTGGTGCTCTAACCTGCTGAGCTACATTCCATTATTAAGTTGAGAACTAATTTTTTGGTCGGTGGTTCCCTCCGACCCCCACCTTATATTCACGCGGCGGGGAAGTTTGCGTGTGAATGGCGTTCGCTTCGCTCGGCGACAGGGTGGTGCACAATGAGCAAACTTGCTTTGCGGCATCGAGCACGACGGGCTTGCGCGAGAGCGGTGCTCCCATTCCATTATTAAGTTGTTGATGTTTTTTTATGTTTGCATTTTGAAATGCTTTGTTATAATAACAAAATAAAATTGTTGTGTCAATAAAAAAACAAAAAAATATTGTTTTTGTTATATGTATATTTGCAAAAAAGGATCGGCGTTTGCAATGGTGCATAAATGGCGGCGATTGTTCAAACAAATCATTTAAAGTTCGAGCAACACGATTTTATTGTCTTTTTGAGTTTGTTTCATGTCGATTATGCGCTGATTTTCAGAACCTCGAAACTTGAGTTTGAGGTTCTTTTTTTCTGCGACAAATTCTCCATCGACCAAAACATCGAGCATGCCGAGAATTTCGTCAGTGACAGGTGTGTGAGTTCGATGATTTTTGTCTTGCAATTCTTCCAAAGTGTATCCAGAATAACACCAAACATCTTTTTGCGGAAGTTCTGATTTTACGCGTCTTAAAAGTTTGACGACTTCGGCTTGATTTTGTGGTTCCATTGGCTCGCCACCCAGGAGTGTCAAACCTTTTATGTGAGGTTTTTTTAGAAGTGAAATAATTTGGTTTTCTTCATCTTTTGTGAAGGGTTTGCCATAATCAAAATTCCATGTTTCTGCATTGAAACAACCTTTGCAATGATGGGTGCAACCGCTGACAAAAAGACTGATGCGAATGCCCAGTCCATTTGCAATATCGTTGTTTTTTATTGCACCAAAATTCATAAAATCTCCAGAGTGATTAATGCTTTTGCGCGGTTATAAGTGTAGAACGCGGTCGCGAATTTCTTGAGTTCTGCCTTGATTCCAAAATTGTGAACCAATATAGCCGCATGTTCGTCTTGCGACATTCATTTTGGATTGATCTCGGTTGTGGCAATTTGGACACTCCCACAAGAGTTTCCCGTCATTTTCAACAATTTGTATTTCTCCGTCGAACCCACAAACCTGACAATAGTCGCTTTTTGTGTTAAGTTCGGCATACATGATGTTGTCGTAAATAAATTTTATCACTTCAAGCACGGCAGGAATGTTGTTTTGCATGTTTGGCACTTCAACATAACTTATTGCGCCTCCTGGGCTCAAAGCTTGGAATTCGCTTTCAAATTTAAGTTTTTCAAACGCATCAATTTGTTCGGTGACATGAACATGATATGAGTTTGTTATATAAGATTTGTCTGTCACTCCCTCGATTATTCCAAATTTCTTTTGCAAACATTTTGCAAATTTGTATGTCGTGCTTTCAAGAGGTGTGCCATAGAGAGAATAGTCGATGTTTTCTGCAAGTTTCCAACGTTTTGTGTATTCATTGAGTTTTCTCATGATTTCAAGGCCGAGTTCTTTGCCTTCGGGTGAGGTGAGTTTTTTGCCGCTTAAAGCATAAACAGTTTCCCATAGCCCGGCATATCCGAGCGACAAAGTTGAATATCCACCATAGAGCAGTTTGTCGATTTTTTCGCCAGGTTTGAGGCGTGACAAAGCGCCATGTTGCCATAGAATTGGTGCCGCATCGGACAAAGTGCCCAAAAGTCTTTCGTGGCGCAAACGAAGTGCGCGATGGCAAAGTTCCATTCTTTCATCAAACACTTTCCAAAACTTGTCCATGTCTTTTCCAGAAGTCAAAGCGATGTCGATGAGGTTTACGGTGACGACACCTTGATTGAATCTGCCATAATATTTTGGATTTCCATTTTCATCGACAAAAGGTGTGAGAAAACTGCGGCAACCCATGCAGGTGTAGCAATGGCCGACTCCGTTTTTGTCGATTTTGAGTTCAAGCATTTTCTTTTCTGAAATATAGTCTGGAACCATGCGCTTTGCTGTGCAACGTGCAGCAAGTTCGGTGAGATAGAAATATGGACTATCCTCGTGAATGTTTTGTTCTTCGAGGACATAAATGAGTTTTGGGAAAGCGGGTGTGATGTATATTCCTTTTTGGTTTTTCACTCCAACAATTCTTTGATTCAAGGTTTCTTCAATCATCATTGCAAGGTCTTTTTTCTCGCGCTCATTCCTTGCCTCTCCCAAATACATAAACACGGTTATGAACGGCGCTTGTCCATTTGTTGTCATGAGAGTGACGACTTGATATTGAATTGTTTGAATGCCCTTGTTAATCTCTTTTCTCACTTGATTTTCGACAATTGAGTCAAGTTGTTCTTCAGAAAGTTCTATTCCCAATTCTTCAAATTCTTTGATTGTGTCACGTCTGAATTTTTGACGCGATACATCAACAAATGGGGCAAGGTGTGTCAGACTTATGCTTTGCCCGCCATATTGGCTTGATGCGACTTGTGCGATTATTTGAGTTGCAATGTTGCAAGCGGTCGCAAAGGTGTGAGGACGCTCAATCATTGTTCCAGAAATCACAGTTCCGTTTTGCAACATGTCTTCGAGGTTAACCAAATCACAGTTATGCATATGCTGTGCAAAATAGTCGGCATCATGAAAATGAATTTCCCCATTTTCGTGTGCTTTGACAATGTCTTTTGGCAACAAGAATCTTTTTGTTATGTCCTTGCTGACTTCTCCTGCCATATAGTCGCGTTGAACAGAATTGACAACAGGATTTTTGTTTGAATTTTCTTGTTTGACCTCTTCGTTGTCGCATTCAATCAGCGACAAAATTTGTTTGTCGGTTGTGTTGGCTTGACGCACGAGAGCACGCTCATAGCGATAGGTTATGTAATTTTTTGCAACCTCATATGCCTTTGCTTGCATCAAAGCTCGCTCAACCATATCTTGAATTTCCTCAACAGACGTGGCGCGGTGTGTTTTTTTGCAAAGATTTGTTATGTCTTGAACAATGTCAAAAATTTGCTTTTCTTGAAGTCGATTGTTTTCTTCAACAGTTTGATTTGCCTTGTAGATTGCGTTTGTGATTTTGTTTTGGTCAAATTCGACTTCTTTCCCACTTCTCTTGATGATTTTCATAATTCCCCCCAATTTGTTGTTTTCATTATAATTTTTTGAATTGATTGTTGTCAAACAAAAAACCACAATATCTTGTGTTTTTTGAAAATTATTTTTACAACATTTTGTAAAAAATTTGAATTTTACAATCAAAAACTTATGTTTCAATAACTTGTTTTTTCGCGATTTGAACAAAAGATGAAATTTACAAAATTATTTTTTCGCGATTGGTCATTCGCTCAAAAAAATCAATATTCATTTTGTAAAAACATTTCAATTTGATAAACTAAATTTTGAGGTGAATATGTGCAAAGATTGCAAATGTCAAAATCAACAAGAAAAAGTTATTCCGCTATTGCAAAAAGAAATGACGGAAAATGGTTATGTTTCACGCGAGGCGATTGAAAAAATATCTCAAGAAACAAAGGTGTCGTGTGCTGAAATATATGGCATTGTCACATTTTATGCACAATTTCGTTTGAAGCCAAACGCAAAACATTCAATATCAATCTGCACGGGGACGGCGTGTTTTGTTCTCGGTGCAGGGGTTATTTGCGACACTCTTGAAAAGAGACTCGGAATTGGCGATGGAGAAATAACAGGCGATGGATTTGTTGAACTTCATTATGTCAGATGTCTTGGTTGTTGCGGGCTGGCACCAGTTGTGAGCATTGACGGCGAGATTCATTCAAATGTCACACCACTTCTGATAAACAAACTTGTTGACAAGCTTTATGAGGAGGCAAAAAAATGACACTTGCTGAACTTGAAGAGATAAAGAACACAGCGCTATCAAAGAATATTGCGCTTTCTCCAAAACAAAACAAGCATCAAATCATGGTGTGTTATTCGTCGGGTTGTGAGAGTATAAACTCAAAAGGTGTTTTTGAAAAATTTTCACTCTTTGCTGACGAAAATTTAAAGGTTTGCAAAACTGGTTGCCTTGGTCTTTGTGGGCTTGGTCCCAATGTTTTGATTTATCCAGGCGAAATTTTTTATAATAGAGTAAAAGTTGAAGACGTCGAAGAAATTGTTGAAAAAACAAAGAGTGGCGAAGTTGTTGAAAGACTTTTATATAAGGATAAAAATGGAAAGACATATCGAAGTCTCAAAGACATTCCATTTTTCAAATCGCAAACTTTTGTGGCACGTGCTGCCATTGGCGAAATTGATCCAGAAGTGATTGAGGACTACATTGGAACTGGCGGTTATTTTGGATTATATTTGGCGCTTGAAAAGTCTCGAGAAGAAATTATTGACATCGTCACAAAAAGTGGAATCCGTGGGCGAGGCGGAGCAGGATTTCCAACCGGGAAAAAGTGGGCTTTTGCGCGCCAGAGTGAGAGCGACAAAAAATATGTTGTTTGTAATGCGGACGAAGGCGACCCCGGCGCTTTTATGGACAGGTCAATCATGGAAAGCAATCCTCACGCCATAATCGAGGCGCTTGAGATTGCTGGGCACGCGATTGGTGCAGAGCATGGCTTGGTCTATATTCGGGCGGAGTATCCGCTTGCTGGGGCGAGACTTGAAAAAGCGATAAAAGATGCAAGAAGTGTTGGGCTTTTGGGCAAGAACATTTTTGGAACGAGTTTTTGTTTTGACATTGAAATAAAGTATGGCGCGAGTGCATTTGTTTGCGGAGAAGAAACAGCACTTCTTCGAAGTTGTGAGGGACGTCGGGGAGAGCCGACAAAAAAACCTCCATATCCAGCAGAGCGAGGATATGAGGGATATCCAACTGTCATTAACAATGTTGAGACTCTCGCTTGCATTCCGCAAATCATTCTCAAGGGTCCGGATTGGTTTAGGCGTGTCGGAACAGATGGGTCAAAAGGAACAAAAGTGTTTGCGCTTTCAGGACATGTCAACAACACGGGTCTTTTTGAACTTCCAATGGGGACGACAATAAATCAGATTATTGATGTGTGCGGCGGCGGAGTGAAAGACGGAAAACAACTCAAAGCGGTTTTGGTTGGAGGACCAAGCGGCGGTTGCATTCCAAGACAGCTATGCGACACTGAAATTGATTATGAAAGTTTGACAAATTGCGGTGCGATGATGGGCTCAGGTGGAATGATTGTGTTGAGTGAAGATGCTTGTATGGTTGACATCGCTAAATTCTTCCTCTCTTTTTCGGTTGGCGAAAGTTGTGGAAAATGCACGCCTTGCCGAATTGGGAACAAGCGAATGCTTGAAATTCTGACCAAAATAACCGAAGGCAAAGCAAATGTTGATGACTTGGCTCGGCTTGAAGAAATTGCGAACTACACCAAACAAAATTCTCTTTGCGGACTGGGTCAAACATCTCCAAACCCAGTGCTTTCGACTTTGAAATTTTTTAGGGACGAATATCTTGCGCACATAAACGGGCATTGTCCAGCGGGGGTATGCAAAGGTCTTGTGAAATTTGAAATCGACAAAACAAAATGCATTGGTTGCACTGCCTGTTCAAGGGTTTGTCCGACCAATGCAATAAGCGGAGCGGTCAGATGTCCGCATGAAATAAATCAAGAAAAATGCATAAAGTGTGGAACTTGTGCAAATACTTGCAAATTCTCTGCTGTTAGGAAGGTGTAAAATGAAAGTTTATATCGACGAAAAGGAATATGTTGCAAGAGATAATCAGACCATACTTGAACTATGCAGAGAGAATAATATTGAAATTCCGACGCTTTGCTATCTCAAAGATGTTTGCGAAAATTCAAGCTGTAGAATGTGTGTTGTTGAGGTGGGCGAAAAGCTTTTGACTGCCTGTTCAACGAGACTCGTTGATGGAATGAAAATAAAAACAAATTCTCCACGCGTCATGAATTCAAGAAAAATGACGCTAAAAATGCTTGTCAGCAACCATCATAAAGATTGCCCAAATTGTCAAAAAAGTGGATATTGTTCGCTTCAAAAATATTGCGCTCAATATGGAATTGAAGAGGGGTTTGACGGCGGTGAAAAGCTCGAGTATGAAATTGATTTGTCATCACCTTGCATTGTTCGCGACATGAATAAATGCATTTTGTGTTCAAGATGTGAAAAAGTGTGTTCAAACATTCAAAGCGTTAATGCATTGACCAAGATTGGCAGGGGATTTTCAACAAAACTCGGCTGTGCATTTGATGCAGGAATAAAAAACAGCCCTTGTGTTGGCTGTGGGCAATGCACTCTTGTGTGCCCAACGGGTGCGCTCGTTGAAAAAGACGACACAAAAAAACTTTTGGAAATGCTTGAAGACAAAGATTTGTTTGTCACTTGCCAAATAGCCCCATCTGTTCGTGTGAGTTTGAGCGAGGCATTCGGAATGCCGCTTGGAACATTTGAAGAAGGGAAAATGGTGACCGCACTCAAAATGCTTGGCTTCCAAAAAGTGTTTGATGTAAACATGGGGGCAGATTTCACGGTCAAGGAAGAAGCGGAAGAACTCGTTGAAAGGATAAAACAAAACAAAAACTTGCCTCAATTTTCTTCGTGCTGCCCGGCATGGTTCAAGTTTGTTCAAGAGCACTACAAATCATATGAGACTTCTCTTTCGACTTGCAAAAGTCCAACAGAAATGCTTGGCGCAATAATAAAAAATTATTACACGCAAAAATATGACATTCCAAAAGACAAAATCAGGACTGTTGGCATCATGCCTTGCACAGCAAAGAAGGGTGAAAGAGAAAGGGCGAAAGATGTTGATTTGGTCATAACAACCAGGGAACTTGCTCGCCTAATCATGCAAAAAAACATTGACTTTCAAAATCTTGAGCCGTCGCCTTTTGATAGTCCGCTTTCAGAATATTCGGGAGGTGCTCTGCTTTTTGGTGTTTCGGGCGGTGTGACAGAAGCCACTCTTCGCTATGCTTGTCATATTCTCGGAGAAGACAGAGTTGACTTTGAAGAAGTGAGAGGAAGCAAAGGACGAAAAGAAATTGAAGTCAAGGCGGGAAAAATAAATCTAAAACTTTGTGTTGTCAGCGGTTTGAGCAATGCAAGGCAAGTTGTTGAAGATATAATCTCTGGGAAAAGTCACTATGATTTTGTTGAGGTCATGGCATGTCCTGGCGGTTGCATAAATGGCGGAGGACAAATTTGGACAGATTTTTCGCGTGTTGGCGTGGAAGATATCAAAGCGCAAAGAACAAAATCCATTTATGATGTTGACAAAACAAAATCCACCCGCCGCAGTTTTGAGAACAAAGACATGCAAAAGATTTATGAAGAATTCTTTCTTGACGACAAAAAATTATCTCATAAATTATTGCATATAAATTAATTATAACAAAAATTACTCCTTACTTTGTAAGGAGTAAAATTAATTTAATTATTTTATTTATTTTTAATCTAATATTTTTGATAATTATTTTTCAATTATTTTTAATTAATTTTATTTATTTTTTCACACTTGTCTCATTTTGACAAATTTTGGAAAAACAAAAAAATTTTTTCAAAAGGTATGGACAAACTCAAAACTTTGTGTTAGAATTCTGCCATAAAAACAAAAAGACATCAAGGAGAAAACATGAGCATAGTAAAAAATGTAATCGGAAATTCAGCCATTGTCAACGATGTGATAAAAACAAACAAACAAATGGATGGAGCATATTCAACATATTTGACAATGCCAAACGGAGAAAAAGTTGCACAAGTTATTGCTGGCGTTGCAATAAGCACAGAAGTCAGACAAGCACAAGAGAATTGCAAGGAAATCAAAAGAAACGTAAAAGAAACTTTTTTGTGCAGATAACAAAAACTCCGAATTTTTTGTTCGGAGTTTTTTTATATTTTGTTTGTATGATTTCGCATAATGTGATAAACTAATGCTATTAGAGGTATTTATGTTAAAGTTGTATCTTTATCCCATGGTTGTGTTCAAAGACGAGTTTGAAGATGAAAACTTTGTTGCCATGATTCCAGACCTTGGAATTTCGACCAATGGAAAAAACGTGGAAGAAGCATATCTTTATTGCAAGGACTATTTGAGAGTATACATTGAAAATGCTCTTTCTTATGACCTTGAATTCAATCTCCCAAGTGAGATTGGCAAAGTTGCAAACAAATACAAAAACTGCCAAGTTATGCTTGTTGACACTGTTGTTGACACAAAGAGATTTGGCTCGGCAAAATGACTTCAGAGACCTAACGAAAAACTTGTTGTTTTTCGTTTTTTGTCGCATGGAGTCTTTTTATTTTTTCAGGAGGAAAAATGATAACAGATGAAGAATATCTATCTGAAGCAAAAAGATTAAATGTTGTTGAGAACGTTCTCAAACAAAAACTCGCTGTTGTTGAAGAAAAAATTGGCGGTCAAAAAATCAAAGTTAATGATGCTTTGGAATATATAACAAGTCAGTTTGCAAGCATGGACAGAGAAGAGAAGGCGAGTGCGAGTGGAATGCTTGAACAAGCGGACGTTGAACTCATTCAACTCGTCGACAAACGCGCAATATTGAAACGTCAAATTGATAGTCCATATTTTGGAAGAATTGATTTTGTTGCTGACGACACTCGCGACATCGACAGAATTTATGTTGGTGTTGCTCATCTTGCGAACGAAGATAATCTCTTGTCCCCCTATATTTGCGACTGGCGTGCTCCAATTTGTTCAATGTATTATGACTATGAAAAAGGGAGAGCAAAATACTCTGCCCCCCTTGGAGATATTGAGGGAAATATAACGCTGAAAAGACAATATAAAATCAAAGATTCTTCGCTTCAATTTGTGTTTGATAGCGATCTGACGATTGGGGACGACATTTTGCAACAAACTCTTTCTCAAAATGTCGACAACAAAATGAAAAACATTGTTTCCACAATTCAAAAAGAGCAGAACAAAATTATTCGTGGAGACCTTGAACAAACTCTTATTGTTCAAGGTGTTGCGGGAAGTGGAAAAACAAGCATTGCACTTCATAGAGTTGCATTTCTTCTCTATAAATACAAAGAAAAAATCCGCTCAAAAGACATTATGATTATTTCTCCAAACAAGATTTTTTCTGACTACATTTCAAACGTTCTTCCAGAACTTGGCGAACAAAATATTTGCGAAATCACATTCAAAGAAATTGCATTTGAAAATCTTCGCGATGACATTGTTTTTGAGGACCGAGAAGATATGCTTGAAGACCTAATCAAAGGAAACACAAAACGAAGAAAAGAGATTGAGCAAAAAACGTCAAACGAGTTTTGTGAAAATCTCAAGAGATATCTCAAAGAAAAAATTGTCGCAGAATTTGAGGCGGAAGATATTGTTGTTGGCGACTGCACAATCACAAAAGAAAAACTCACCGAACTCTATTATGAGCGCTACAAAGAACTTGATGTTGCAAAGAGAATTGACTATATTGCAGATTTTTGTTGTGATGAAATAAACTTTGTGAACGAACATGGTGGTGGTGTTTTTTCAAGACTCAAGAACAGACTCTACAAGATGTTCAAAAACACGAACCTTGTTGAAATATATGAAGATTTCCTTTCAACTCAAAATCTCGTGTTTGAATTTTCTGCCAGCGGTGTTGTGCGTTTTGAAGATGTCGCGCCAATCATGTTTATAAAAGATTATTTTGTCGGGTTGACTCCGGATAAATCTGTCAAATATCTTCTCATCGATGAAATGCAAGATTATGGTCCAATTCATTTCTTGTTGTTCAACAAAATATTCAAATGTCCAAAAACAATTCTTGGCGACATATATCAATGTTTTGACCGAGACCTCACGGACGAATATTTGCAAACCCTCAAAAAAATATATGGCTCAAATTCATTGTTGTTATATATGAATAAATCATATCGAAGCACGGTTGAAATTGCCCACTTTGCTCAAAATATTTTGGGACTTGAGGGCGTTGACAACGTAAATCGACATGGCGTTGACGTCGAAATCAAAAAATGTCAAAACAAGAGTGAAATGCTGGCTCGACTTGAGGACCAAATCAAACAAGGATTAAACAAAAACTACTCAAGGATTGCAATCATTGCAAAAGATGACGAAGAAGCAAAAGAACTTTATGGCATTTTTGAGGACAAACTCAAATGTGTCCTTCTCAGCAAACAGAACACGCTCATTGAAACAGGTGTTATTTTCACATCGAGCGGAATGAGCAAAGGACTCGAATTTGACGAAGTTATCATTCCAAATTGCGATGACTCAAACTACAAAACTTTGGTTGACAAAAAAGTCCTATATATTTCAGCAACTCGTGCACTGCATGAACTCGTCGTGCTTTCGAGCAAGAATTTAACCTCATTCATAAAGGAGAACTGACATGGAAATGCTTATTGACAACATCAAAGAAAGAATAAAATCCGGTGAAGAGACTTTGTCCTTCATCAAGGAGTGTCTTTGACCCGGAAAAACTTGAAGAAGAATTAAAAAAACTTCATTTGGAGCAACTCGCCCCCGACTTTTATTCTGACACAAAACGCGTTGGGGAAAATGGAAGAAAAGTGCGAGGTTGCGAGAAAAAACTTGAACAAATTTCAGGGCTTGAAAAATCGGTCAAAGACCTCAATGCTTTGGTCGAGTTGGTCGAAGAATTTTCTGACGGAGAAATGGAAACCGAACTCGAAACAAAATTAAAAGCGTTTGAAAAAAATCTTGAAGATGTCAGACTCACAACCATGCTTAACGGCAAGTATGATTCTTTCAATGCAATTTTGACATTGCATGCCGGTGCTGGCGGAACCGAAGCGCAAGATTGGACCGAAATGCTTTTCAGAATGTATCAAATGTATGCCGAAAAACAAGGTTGGAAAATCACGGTATATGACATTCTCGACGGAGATGAAGCGGGAATAAAGAGCATCACATTTTTGGTTGAAGGTGAAAACGCATATGGATATCTCAAATGCGAAAAAGGTGTGCATAGACTTGTTCGAATCTCGCCATTTGATTCAAATGCCCGCCGTCATACGAGTTTTGCAAGTCTTGAAGTCATGCCACAAATTCAAGAAGCTCCAGAAATTGAAATCAGACCCGAAGACCTGAAAGTTGACACATATCGCAGTAGCGGCGCGGGCGGACAACACGTCAACAAAACCGAAAGCGCGATAAGAATCACGCACATTCCAACCGGAATTATTGTTGCATGTCAAACAGAGCGCTCTCAAATTCAAAACAGAGAAACCGCAATGAGCATGCTTTATAGCAAATTGGTTGAAAAACAGGAACAAGAAGAGATGGAACGCCTCAACTCAATTCGCGGCGAAATCAAAAAAATTGAGTGGGGCAGTCAAATCCGTTCATATGTTTTTCAGCCCTACACAATGGTCAAAGACCACAGAACAAACTTTGAGACGAGTGATATCAATGCTGTTATGAATGGGGACATTCAACCTTTTATAAACAACTATCTAATCAAAAGCAACAAAGTCGTGAAGGAGTGATATGAGATTATATTGTTTGATTCCAAATTATGTTTTTGTTGAAAAAATTGCAAAAAATCAAAACCATGTGGGAAGCATTGAGTGTGACGATATGGCGGGAACATATCACGATGACTACACATATGAATTGCCTCCTGTTTTGGAGTATTTTGACAAGGAAGATTGGATTGAGGATTCAATTTGCGCTTTTTCCACGCCGGCAGAGTGCAAACGCTATTTGGACGATGACAATGTCATGATTTCTTTCGAGCCATATAACAATGAATATTTGATTTTGGGCAAACGCTCTTTTTATGACATGATTGCGACAAAAATCATGTATGAAAAACGTATGGAAAGGGTTTTGCGATGTGGAAAAGAAGAAGAATTTTTTGACCTTCAAGAAATGTATTCACAACATATTCAAGATGAAATTTCAAATGTTTGCAAACAAAAAGATTTTTATGATTCTTTGATTGTTGTTCCACGCATCGACATCTCGTCAGTCAAGTCTTTTTATGTGCTTGACAGCAACAAAGACATAAAAAAAATAAGAGAGACCTCAAATATAAATTTAATTGTTGAAAACAAGACAAAATTTTCGCAACAAAGTCGAAATGAAACTTGCCAAGGCGCAAGTCGAGGAGATTGAAATGTATTTTGACCAAGCAAAACAAAAATTCGAAAAATTAAAGGACAAACAACGCGTGCTTGTGCTTGCGTTTGAATCTTCATGCGATGAGACAAGCGTTGCGGTTGTTGAAAATGGCAGAAATATTCTTTCAAATGTTGTTTCAACTCAAATTCCAATCCATGTGAGATTTGGTGGGGTGGTGCCGGAGGTTGCATCTCGCAATCACATTCTTGCAATATCCAATGTGACTAATGAAGCATTGCAAAAAGCAAATGTCTCGCTTGATGACATCGATTTGATTGCGGTCACATATGGAGCGGGACTTATTGGTGCGCTGCTCGTTGGAGTTAACTTTGCAAAAGCGCTCGCCTTTGAAAACAACATTCCGCTCGTTGCGGTCAGTCACATTGAGGGGCATATTGCGGCAAACTATTTGACATATCCCGAACTTGTTCCGCCTTATATGTGTTTGCTCACGAGCGGCGGACATACGGCAATTCTCAAAGTCGAAGACTATAACAAACGAATTCTCATTGGCTCAACCATTGACGATGCGGTTGGGGAATGCTTCGACAAGGTCGCAAGAGTTTTGGGGCTCGGATATCCCGGTGGTCCAAAAATTGACAAACTGGCAAGAGAAGGAAAAGCAAATATAACATTTTGCAAAACTCCACTTGTTGGGACATATAATTTTTCTTTTTCCGGAGTTAAAACTGCTGTAATAAACTATGTTCACAACAAAGAACAAAAAGGCGAAGAAATAAACAAGGCAGACATTGCCGCATCGTTTGAGGAAGAAGTGTGCTCGGAACTCGTCAAGAAAGCAACTCGCGCAGCAAATGAATACAAACTCAACAAGCTCGTTGTTGCAGGCGGTGTTTCGGCAAACTCTCGGCTCAAAGAACTTCTCACAACCCAGTGTCAAAAACAAAACATCAATTTGTTTATGCCCCAACTTTCGCTTTGCACGGACAACGCGGCAATGATTGGCAGCGCGGCATACTTTATGATGAAAAAAGGCGAGGGACTTTCGGACACCAATCTCACCGCATCAAGTGTTGTCAAAATTTAACCATTCTATTGACAAAATAATATAATTTGATAAGATTGAAATATAAAAAAACTTTTGAGGGCTTATGGATACAAAAGAATTGAAGAAAAAAATATGCAAAGAATATGGAGTTCAACCGATGGCTGTCTGTGTTTATCAAAATGAACACGGAACTTTTGTTCAAATGTATAATGCAAGAACAAAAAAAATGAAGGCGGTTTCAGAAAAAGATGTTGAAGAAATAAACAAAATGATTGACGGCGGCGAAGCAGTGTTCAAGGCTTTTTCAATTCATTTTCAAAAAAATTTAAAAATTCTTGAACTTGCCACCGATTATATTTTGGGCGGCGGGAATATGTTGTCACTGGACGGAATTGTCAATTATGTGAACAAATCTTCCTCAAAACAACACGAAAACAAAAGTGCAGATGAAGATGATTTGACCATTCTCAAACCTCATGGAAAAATTGAGGGCTACAAGGTTGAGGACGAAGAACTCGTGGGGCCTTTGTTTGGCGCAACAATCGAAGTGGAAAAAATGGGATATAAAAACAATCAAACCAGATGTTTTGTGGACGAAATTGAGACCGACTCCCAAAGCCGCGGAAATGGATTTGCCACAAAGATGCTAACATCTTTTCTTCCATCACTTTGCTCTCTTTCGTATATCAGTTCAATCGTTCTTCAAGCGGGGGCGTTTGATGTTGAAAACGAAAAACAAACTCAAAATAGTCTTGAAAAGTTTTATAAAAATTGCGGCTTTTTTGAAGTCGAAAATGTGGACGATTTTAATTGCGTGAAACAAAGCGATTTTGACCAAGGATATTCAGTTTTTGTCAAAAATGTTGACCTTGATCGTATTTTTGAATAGAACTTCAAAATTGGAGTTCTTTTTTTTTGACAAACAACCATATCGTTTGACAAAAATGGCAAAAATGATAGAATAAAATACACACGAAGGAGAATATATGTTTGTAATTATTTCTGGACCATCAGGCGTTGGGAAAAACACCGTTATTGAGGAGTTGCTAAAAAGAAACAGCAATCTCCGCTACCTCATGTCTTGCTCCACAAGAAAACCAAGAGAACACGAAATCGGAAAAGGATATATCTTTCTCGATTTTGACGAAATGCAAAAAAAACTTGAAAACAATGAACTTTTTGAGCATGAAGAAATTCACGGAAATACCTATGGAACACTCAATTCGTCGGTTGAAGAAATCATAAAGGGCGAAAAAGATTTTATCAAAGACCTTGGTGTTTTGGGACAAAAATATTATGTTTCACGACTCAAGGACAAAGTCAAAATTGTTTCGATATATCTGACTTGTCCAAAAGATGAGGTTGAAAAACGCCTTGTTGAGCGCGGTGAAAAAGAAGTTGCAAAACGCCTTGAAAGATTTGACTTTGAAGAGAGTCACAAGGGCAATTTTGACTACGTTATTGAAAATGTTAACCTTCATGAAACGGTTGAATTTATTGAAAGCAAAATTTATCCAAAAGGGAACATATGAAAGAAAAGCCAAAAAAATATTTTTTAATTCCGCTTGTTGCGGGCATATGCTTGTTTGTTTTGGGGATTGTCGTTTTGGCCATCGCGCTCTCGGGCAATGTTCCATCAATGGGCGAAATCGGTTGGTTTGATGCGGAAAGCGCAAAAGCTTCAAAAATATTTGGAGGCGCAGCGCTCATGATGATTGGACTTTTTGTTTCGGTTGGAGTGACGAGCGTTGTCTATTCAATGGATCCTGTTGTCAAACAAAACAGAATGAAAAAAATATCCGAACAAAATGAATTTATGGCTAGAAAAGTTTCAAACGAAATTCAAAAATCAAGAACGTGTGCCTATTGTGGGTCAGAACTTGAGGAAAACAAATTTGAATGCCCTCATTGCGGTGCGAAGCAAACAAAGAAATAATTTGTTTATATCAAGACGTGTTTTTAATTGTTTGATAAAAAATGAGAAAATGAGCAACATATTAATGGAGGGAATATGAATAGAACTGGACTTGCATTAATATGTTTCTTTTTTGGCATTTTTGGAATTCACCGTTTTGTCGTCGGAAAGATTGGGACGGGGTTGATTTGGCTTTTCACTGGCGGATTGTTTGGAATTGGTGCGCTCGTTGACTTCATTATGATTTTGTGCGGCACATTCACCGATTCAAAAGGAAGGGCAATAAAATAAAAAGCAAACAAAAAAGTCACCATCAAGGGTGACTTTTTATTACTCAATAATCTTTTTCTTCATGTTTTCAAATTCTTCTTGTGTGATTGCTCCATCAACTCTGAGCTTGTTGAGCTTTTCAAGATTTTGGAACATTTTGTCGTCGTTTGGAACTGGCTCTGATTGTTGAGCATCATTTTGAGTGTTTTGTTGGTCGGCTTGTTGGGAGTTGTTTTCCACAACTTTGTTTGCCTCTTCTTTTTCTCCTTGAACGCAATACGCATATCCAATCCAGCGTAAAACTAGTGATGCAATAAGCAGCAATGGAACTGATGCAAATTCTGGAGATACTGCGATTGATGCAAATGCAAACAAAAGGAAAACTGATTCAACAATAGCAAAAGCAAGCAAGGCCGATTTTGAAGAAAAATATTGTTTTTGAGAAGAATTTGAATATTTTAATGTTTTTATGCCAAACACCAAATAAACGACAGCCAAAGCACAAGTGATAACAAGCATAACAATTCCAGTCGTCGCAAAAAACGCATCGACTTCACCTTGAGTGCCGCCGGCCGCTCCGACCGCTTCAGAAACCGCAGCGCCCACAATCATCAAATAAACCAACATGATGAGACTGGCAAACATAACCAAACTTGCATAAACAATATCAATTATGCCAGCGGCTTTGTTCACTTTATAACCTTTTTTCATACATTTCCTCCAATGTGTTGATAAACACATTATTTCACAAATTCGAATTTGGGTCAACTTTTAGATGTTATTTGAGCCAAAAAACAACAAAATTCCGCAAAAAATTGAATAACATATTTTTTCTCTATATGATTTTGTCGAAAGAAGTCGATCCTCATCGGGGTTTGATAGATATCCACATTCAACAATAACCGAAGGAAGGGGAGTGCAGTTAACCATAAAATAATCCCCATGCTTTGGTGTTTTTCTTGCGTTTTCAACATCGAGGACAAATCGCTTTTGGATTGATTCGGCAAGCGCTTTTCCGGACGGGTTGTTCTGGTCATAAAAAACTTGTGCGCCACGCGAAGACCTTGTTGGAAAACTGTTCATATGGATTGAAACAACCAAATCCGCTCCACTTTTTTCAATGATTTCTTTGCGCTTTTGCATATCGCTTTTTTTCTTGTTTTTGGCGGTCGGAGAATAAAGGCCATCAAGAGTGGTTCTTGTCATGACAACGCCAATATCAAAACTTTCAAAATAGCTTTTCAAGCATTTTGCATATTCAAGATTAAGATGATTTTCATCGTTTTTGGTGACAACCCCAACACTTCCTCCGTCAATCCCGCCATGTCCCGCATCAATGACAACGGTGTATTTCTTTTTGGGACTGGAGACTTTGATATATGAAAAAGTTGCAATGATAATTATGACAAAAACCAAAAAAGCAGTCAGAAACCACATCAGGTGTTTTTTCTTAACAACAAAAAATCTCATAAAATAATATACTTGCGTGTGTCTTTTTTCATGCAAAAAAATATCCACTTATGCACAATGGCGGTGGATAATTTTTTGTGGATATGTGGATAAGTTGCAAATCACAGCGCTTCGCAAAATTTTACGATATCTCGCGTTGCATTTGGTTTTTTGATTTTTTGAATGTTGGATTTGATTTCTTCAAGTCGGCTTGGTTTTTCGCAGATTTCATCAATCGCTTTTGTTAGGGTGTATTTTTTTGTTAGATTGATGCAAGCATTATGCTCTGTCAAATAAACCATGTTGTCATACTCTTGTGCGACAAGATTTTTTGAAAGTGCCAGTGGAAGATTCTTGTTCATGCTTTCATTGACCGAAACCCCGCCTGATTTTCCAACCAAGATATCACTTGCGCTCATGAGTGTATAGACAAAATCAATAAATCCATAGTTTTTGACAACGTGTTGAGTTTTTGTTTTTTGAAGCAATTTGTCAATCTTGTTTTTGCTTTCTTCGTCTTTTCCGTTGACAACCGCAATTTGGATTTTGTGCTCGCATTTGAGAAGTTTTTTGAGAATTTTGTCTGTTCCTCCAAATCCGCCGCCCCCAAGCATAATCATGATGAGTGGCAAATTTTGTTCAAATCCGAGTTTTTTTCTTGCTTCAGATTTATCCATAAATTCTGAAAACTCTGTCTTGACAGGAAGCCCCAAATCTTTGAGTTGCTCTTCGCGATAACCCTTTTTGATTAAAATGTCATTGAATGCTTTGTCTGGTGTGAACATAAAGTCAACTCCATTTGCACACTCAAAAAATGGGTGAACAGTGTAATCAAACAAAATCGAAACAACTTTTGCTTTTATTTCGTATTTTTTACGCAAATTGGTTATTATTGTTGCGGGATAGAAATGCGTGCAAATAATGACGTCGGGATTTTTTTCTTGAATGAGTTTCAAGAGTTTTGGTGTTTCTTTTTTGACCGTTCCTTGAGCAGGGGCAGTGTTGCGTCGATTTGGATCTCTCTTTTGATACATTCTGAAAAACATATTATAGAGTTTTGGCAAATGTTTGCAAGCAAGGATATATCCGTTATTAATGAATTTCACTTTTGCAGGTTTTGCAAACTGTTTGAAAATATCAACTTTTTCGACAAAATTGTCTGGATTTTTTGACAACTCGTTTTCAATGGCTTTTGCAATTGAGTTGTGCCCTTCGCCAGCGGTGACAGTGAGGATAAGATATTTTTTCATGTTGACTCCTTGCGATGCTTTTATAATATCATATTCATAAAAAAAATGAAAGAGAAATTTTTTCACTTTTTTAAATAAAATTGACTATAATTACTATCGGTGATAACATATAAAATATGGAGAAATATATTCTTGAACTAAAAGATATCAAAAAGGATTACAAACTTGCCGACAACGTTGTGCCAGCACTAAAAGGTGTTAGCATTGCTTTTAGACACAATGAATTTGTTTCAATATTGGGACCGAGCGGTTGTGGAAAAACAACACTGCTAAACATTATTGGAGGACTCGACCAATATACGAGTGGCGACCTTTTCATCAAAGGACAATCAACCAAAAAATTTAGGAGTGGAGACTGGGACACCTATCGAAATCACTCCATTGGTTTTGTTTTTCAAAGTTATAATCTCATTCCACACTTGACTGTTTTGGGAAATGTTGAACTCGCTCTCACTCTTGCTGGAATTTCAAGCAAGGAAAGAAAGAAAAGGGCGATGGCAGTTCTTGAAAGAGTTGGACTAAAAAACGAATATAAGAAAAGGCCAAATCAACTTTCCGGTGGGCAAATGCAAAGAGTTGCCATTGCGCGTGCTCTTGTCAACAATCCCGAAATTCTTCTTGCCGACGAACCGACAGGTGCTCTTGATTCAAAAACCAGTGTTGAAGTTATGGAACTCATCAAAGACATTTCAAAAGAGCGACTTGTCATCATGGTGACACACAACAACGAGATTGCACAAAAATATTCTTCAAGAATCATAAAACTTCTTGATGGAAAAGTTGTTGACGACAATAATCCGCCAAGCGAAAACGAAAAAGCCATTGATAGGGTTGTTTCAACTTTGCTAACAAATGAGCCAAATTTGTCAAAAAAAGAGCAAGAATTGCAAAAAAATGACAAAAAAGTGTTCAAAAAGAAAAAATCATCAATGTCAATTTTCACAGCTTTCATGCTGTCTCTAAAAAATCTCATCACAAAAAAAGGGCGAACAATTTTAACAAGTGTTGCGGGAAGCATTGGAATTATTGGCGTTGCACTTGTTCTTGCAATTTCAAATGGTTTCACAAACTACATAAACAAAATGCAGACGGACACTTTGGGTGGCTATCCAATCGCAGTGTCAACTGTGGCGATTGACTACTCTTCGCTCAATTCATTCATGGGTCAAGACAACAAAGTCGGAACGGACCAAGACGATAATTCAATCGGTGTTTATAACCCGAGCACAATTATTGCCAAAATGGGAAATTACAATTTTATCTCTGACAAATTTGTGAACTATATCAACAATTACATTGAAGAGGACAACAAAAAAGGCGACAAAAAATCACTTTCTTCTGTTCAATTCACATACGCGACAAATCTCAAGATTTTGACAGAAGGAAAAGACGGAATTGTGTTTGTTGACACAACGCCAACAACGAGCAGCATATATGGCACAACATCAAGTCTGTTTTATGAGGGGCTTGACGAAAAAGATTTTGTCCTTTCAAATTATGACATTGTTGAAGGAAAATATCCCGAGAATAAAAACGAGGTTCTTTTGGTCCTCAACTCAACGGGTGCACTTTCAACAGACATGCTCAATAATCTCGGCATAAATTTTTCGGTCAATGAATCGGGAGAATATAATAGAATTTTGTATTCCGACATTATCGGAAAAACTTATAAACTTGTCACAAATGATGATTATTACAAACCTGTTTATGATGGCGAAGGAAATCTCACAGACTTTTCAACAATTGCAAAATCCGATTATCAAACCGTGTATGATGGCGCTTCTGAAACGCTTTCAATATGCGGAGTCATGAAGCCAAGAGAAGATATTGTTGTTGAGGTGTTTGATGCGGGAGTGATGTATCTTCCTGAACTTGCCTCTTTCTATCAAGAAACTTGCAAAAATTCCATGATTGTTCAAAAGTCAGTTGCGGACGGAAAGTTTTATGTTCCTTTCACAGTTGACATTTCCGAACTCAAAGGTTTTGGACTGGGAATTCAAAATTTCAACACACCTGCTGAAATTGTTGGCTTTGTTAAATCTGCTTTCGACATAGACATGACAGCGCAGGAGGCAATGAATCTTGGACTTCAAATGGTTGGAGCGAGCACAATCCCGACGGGAATTTATCTTTATCCAAAAGATTTTGACGGAAAAGCCGAAGTCCTCAAACTTATTGACGATTGGAACAACAGCGAAGATGGAGCACACAACAAGATTATATATACCGACGCCACAGAAGTTTTGACCGGAACGCTTGGAGAATTGATAAACATCATCTCTTATGTCCTCATTGCATTTGCAGCAATATCCTTGCTTGTTTCATCAATCATGATTGGAATCATCACCTATGTTTCTGTTGTTGAGAGAACAAAAGAAATTGGGGTGCTCAGAAGCATTGGAGCAAGAAAGCGAGACATTGCCAGAGTGTTTAATGCCGAAACATTTATTGTTGGTTTTGCCGCAGGAATAATCGGAGTTGTGTTGACATTTATTTTATGTTTCCCAGTCAATGCGATTATTGCGAGCGTTTCTGGACTCAAAAACATTGCAGTGCTAAAATTTTCTCATGCGTTGCTTTTGATTGCGGTAAGTTTTGTCCTGACACTAATCTCTGGACTTATCCCGGCACGCATCGCATCAAAAAAAGACCCAGTTGTTGCATTAAGGAGTGAATGATGAAAAAAACACAAAAGATAACATTAATTTATTCAATTTTGCTATTAATTTTAATGATTTTTGGTATTTTTGGCCTTTTTTTGCCAAAATTTGAATCAAATTCCATTTATTTTGCAAATTGTGAACAAGAAAAAGTCAAACTTCAAAGCGAAAAAACAAAACCACAAATTTCCACCGCTTATGAGAACGGATTGTGCGAGTTTGTTTATGATGGAACGTCATATCATCTCGCGGTTTCAATCAACTCCGATCAAGAGCTCAAATTTTATCGTATTCTTGGGCAAGAAGAAATTGAGGTTGAAAATAATTTTGTTGACATCGGCGAATATCAAATCAAAATTACCGCTGACGAGACGATGACGTTTTATGCTCCGGACCCACTTTATCTTTGCGTTCGCGTTCTTCCAAGAACTCTTGTGAGCGACAAGTCAAGCGGAACAATTGGAAAAATTGAAATTATCAACGACAATGGATTTTGTTTGGATAATTCATACTCGGCGACAGATATTTCGCGAAGTCAAAAACGCACAGCGAAAAAAGCAGTCAAACAACATTTGAAATATGTCGAAGAAATCATTGAAATGATAAGAATTTCGCCCAACAACCAGGGCGAAAATTATGAGACGATGTCACTTTTGATGGAACTTCCAAACAACTATTCTTCATCAAAAAATTATAGGATTTTTGAGTATGCTTCAAATGGAGAAGTCAAAGAACTCTCATATGTGATTAACCGTGGCTCTTTTGCACTATCTGATATAGCAAGTGATAGCATTATTGTTGTCTCGGCAAACAAGCCACACCCATATCTATGGATTTGGGTTTTGCTTGCAAGTCTTTCGCTTGTCGGAATGATTTTGTCGATTTATTTCTTTGCCCCAAGAAAACTGAATTTCTATCTTGAGGGAAGCAAGATTTATGTCATAAAACTTTCAAGGCGTCAAGATTTCACGCTTTGCGACGGGCTTGAAAATTATGAGTGGTATATTGACAAAGATTTGACAATAAAGGCAAATGGCTTTGGAGTTAAAGAACTTTCAAGAAACTATTATGCAAAAATAATGCAATAAAATTGTCGGATTGAAAAGGCCTTGTGCAAACAAGACCTTTTTTGTCGCAATTTATAAAAGTTGTGTTCCGCTTTTTTTTGCATATTGACATCGCGCATATAAAGATATATAATCTCCTTAACTATTGTTAAGGATTATTTATTGGGGGAAATATGCTCGAGATAAAAAATTTGTCGAAAAAGTATAAAAACGCAACAAGATATTCAGTCAAAAACCTTTCTTTCACACTTGAAGACGGTGAGATTTTTGGCTTTTTGGGAAAAAATGGCGCAGGAAAAAGCACGACAATCAAATGCATCACAGGAATCATTCCTTTTGAAGAGGGGAGCATCAGTGTTTGCGGCTATGACATTGCTCGCGACCCAATAAACGCAAAACTCAACATTGGATATGTCCCAGACAATCATGCCGTCTATGAGAATTTGACGGGAAGGGAATATGTGACATACATGGGAAACATTTATAGAGTCGAAAAAGACGTCATCGAACAGCGCATAAAAAAGTTTGGCGCAAAATTCAATATGGCTTTTGCTCTTGACAATCAAATCCGTTCTTATTCTCACGGAATGAAGCAAAAAATTTGCATCATGGCAGCACTCATTCACAACCCAAAGTTTTGGGTGCTGGACGAACCCTTGATGGGACTTGACCCTCAATCGTCTTTCGAAATAAAACAATATATGCTCGAACACAAAAAACTTGGCAACACTGTTTTCTTTTCGTCCCACAATTTGGAAATAGTTGAAAAAATTTGCGACCGAGTTGCAATAATCGACCGAGGCAGATTGATTGAGATTATTGATGTAAAAAAATTCTTGGCTGAAAGCGATGTGACACTTGAAGAATATTTTTTGAATAAAACCAAATCAAATCAACCAAAAGACGATGTGGTTGAAGAAAAGCCAAAAACAAAACATAAAACCAAAGCAAAAAAGAATAAAAAGGAAAATTAATGAAACAATATTTGACTCTGCTCAAACTTGAATTTCTGAACAGTTCAAGACGCACAAAAAGTGGCGCCAAAGTTTTTTCATTGATTTTGAAACTTTTTTTGGGATTGATTGTTTTTGGGGTGTTTGTTGGACTGATGCTGTTTGCTTTTGATGGTGTGTTGTCAATGGCAAAAGAAACAAACCTTGAAGGCGAGTTTTTGATTTTTTTTGTGTTTATGGCGCAAATTGTTCAACTTTTGTTTGGCGTCGGCATAACGACAAAAACACTTTTCTTTTCGCCAGACGAAGACAAGCTCAAGCTGCCAGTTTCTGGAACAGCAATAATTCTGTCAAAAATTACATATTTGTTTATTAAAGAACTTGTTTTTGCTTTTGTGCTCGGTCTTCCTGTCCTCATTTTGTTTGGGGTAAAGACTGGAGCGGGTGCTGGATTTTATTGCATGATTCCGGTTGATGTTTTGTTGATGTCATTGGTTCCGTTCTTTCTTTCAATGTTGCTCTCAATTCCAACAATGTATGTCGTGTCGTTTCTTCGCAACAAGTTTGTTGTTATGATTTGTCTATATGTCCTGTTTGTCGCAGCAGGGTTTTATGCTTATTCTGTTCTTTTGAAAGTTGTTCTCACAGTTTTGCAGACATCGGACTACACGAGTCTTTTGGGAAGCGAACTTGTTGAGAATATAAAATATTTTGCAAGTCATTTCTACGTTCAAGTGCTTTTTAGGAACATCGCAACACTAAAGCATTTTTTTGCAAGTTTTTTTGTTTATTTATCAATTTGTTTGTTTTTTGGGGGGCTTGTCTATCTTTTTGCAAAAAAATGGTATTACAAAATTCTCATCTCAAACCTCGAAAGTCCAACAGGGGCATTCAAGAAAAACACAAAAGTTGTTGCAATGTCTCCAACAAGGGCGCTTTTCAAAAGAGAGTTTTTGAATATATTCCGTTCCGTCAACTATTCTTTTCAATATCTCACGATTGCAATAACAACCCCGCTCATGGTTTATTTTTCAAGTTCAATCGCAACCAATATTGGAATTTCAAAACTGGGCTCGGGCGTTCTTCCGGGAGTGGCGGTTTTGATTTTGATAATGTTTTTGAGCGTTGGCTCTTCATTTGCTGCGAGCAGTGTGACAAGAGAAGGTGAAAACTTTTTCCACTCAAAAATCATTCCTGTTTCTTTCACAAAACAAATCGCTGTCAAATTCTTTATGTATTGCCTGGTCATCATTCCGTCAACTCTCGTGTCATGTCTCGTGCTTTGGTTGGCTGGGTTTTTGAGTATAAGCGAGGCGATGATTGTTTTTGGCGGAGTTGGAATAGTCATGGTTGGCAACATCGCCAAATCCATCAGCATTGATATCAAAAAACCAAAATTTATTTATGTTGGTTCAAAAGAAATGGTTGGCACAAATTCAAATATTTCAACAAGTTTGGGTATCGGGTTTGTCATTGCGACAATTTTGGGAATTGCAGGAATTGTTTTGAGCATTTTTGTTTCAGTTTCCGCTTCAACTCTTGTGCTGTTTGGATTTTCTGTGCCATTTTGCATAATTGAAGTGTTTAGATTATTCTTTGGTCTTGAGAAAAAATATCAAAGGATTGAGGTGTGATATGAAAAAACTTTTGATATTTTTGATGATTGCAATACCGCTGGTTATTATTGTTGTTTTGAACTTCACTGTGAACACTGTCACGGGTTTTGTGCCAGTTCCTGTTGACGCCATATCACTCAATGCCGAAACCTCGTCTGGAAAAATCGGGGAAAGTTTTTCGCTAAACGCGACTTTGACTCCTGAAAATGCTTCAAACAAAAACATAACTTGGAAAAGTGACAATGAAAATGTTGCCACGGTTGACGACAAAGGCGTTGTTATTTTTGTCGGATATGGAAAATGCTATATCACAGCAACAACAGAGGACGGAAACAAAAAAGCAAGTTGTTATTTCTATGTATATGATGATGTTGCTCATGACCTTGACTTTTATTCGCCAAAAGAAGTGGTGAACGTTGGTGAAATGATTGCTCTTCAAGCAACCGTGCTTCCAGTCGAGGCGGAAAACAAAGAAATTGAATATAAATCATATGACACAAATGTCGCAACAATTTCTGAAAATGGTTTTTTGAATGCAATTAGCCCGGGATATGTCACGCTCAGTGCAACAGAAACATTCAGCGGCATAACAAAATTTTTGTCTATCCTTGTCGTCAAACCGATAACAAGTTTTTCGGTGACAGAAGAAAATGTTGTCGTCAGTGAACTGGACTATCAAATAAAAACAAAAACATATCCTGCCGATGCAACACAAACTGAATTAATTTATACTTCTTCTGACACTTCCATCGCCACGGTTAGCAAAAAGGGTTATGTCACTTTCCAAAAAGCGGGACAAGTCCAAATCACCATTGAGGACCATAACAAAACCATGTCAAAGACCATATCCATCAAGTCAACCAATGGTTTTGTTGATGACATTTTTATTGAAGATGCAATAATAAACACCTCGCTTTCTGATGCGGCAAGATTTATTGAAATTTCTGTCACTCCAAAAAGTTTGTCGCTTAACAATGTTGAAATCAAAAGTGACAATCCTGAAATTTGCACAGTTGATGAAAACAATTATTTGCAAGTTTTTTCAACAGGTTCAACAACAATTCGATTGAGAGCTCAAAAATCAAGTTCGGAGTGGATTGAAAAAACAATTCTTGTCAACGTCACATATCCTGCCGAAAGCATTGTTCTTGCCGATGAGATTTATGTTGCTGAAAACTTGGTTAAACTTGAGCCAAAAGCTTATCCTCAAATTTCAACAAACAAAGACTTTTTCTTTCATTCAAGCGACGAAACAAAAGCAACAGTAAGTCATGATGGCGTTGTTCAAAAAGTTGAAAGCGGAGTGGTTGAAGTTGAAATTTTGGTTTATGCAAACCAAGATTATTCCGACATTTCAAAGACAATCAAAGTGATTTTCACCGATGGCTATTCTCAATCGGCACAACTTTTTGAAAGCGAGGTCGAACTGGTTGTTGGCGAGTCCTATATTCCAAAATTTGATTTTAAACCAAGCGGAGCGACAGCAAAGAATGTTTCGATAACCATAAAAAATCAATCTTGCAACATAAGTGACGGAGATGTCATTTCTGAAAGCAATGGAGAAATTGTTGCCCTTCACGGCGGCAGGGCTGAAATTGAAATTCAAGTCACCCTTTTTGACGGCAGCATAAAGACGTTTGAAGTTTTGATTGAAGTAAAAAGTTTTGTTCAAAAAATTGAATTTATATGCGATTTGGACAAGCAAGACGATATTTATATCACGGGTCAACCAACTTTTGCATTTGACTATTTTGTTTATCCAAATGATGTGTCCAACAAAAATGTTGAATGGGAGGTTTCTCAAGGCCCGGCTGTCATTTTTGGACAAAGCATAAAATTCAGTTCAAAAGGGACTGCAATCATAACTGGAAAAAGCGAGGACACAAAAGCCAACATTCAAGTTCAGGTTAAATATGTTGGACCAAATCCAATCAGCGCAACACTATCAGAAATTCCAAGTGAAATTTTTGTTGGGGACTCATTTGAGGTTGAGGTTCTTTCGACTTTTCCAAAAAATGCAATTCTCAAGAACGTCACCTATCAAATTGCAAATCAGACGACTTCATCAATCAGTTCAAACAAAGTTTTGGACATTATTGATGGAAAGCCAAAAGCAATTTCTGGCGGAACATGCACACTCTATGTCAATGTTTCGACTTGTCAATATGTTTTCGATATTGAGGTCATAAGATTGCCACAAACACTTGTTGTTTATCCGTCAAACATTCAAACGACAAAAAGTTCGATTGCCTTGTCGTCAACCGTTCTTCCATATGACACAACAGACAAATCTGTCGAATTTGAAGTTGTTGGTTCTGATGTTGCAGAAATTGAAAACGACACTTTGATATTCAAACAAAATGGAATTGTCGAAATTATTGCTAGATGTGTTGCGGACAAAAACATAACATATTCTTTTTGGATTGAAAAAATTGACAAATCCACTTCGTCCATAACTCCAACCAACAAAGATGTTGTTGTCCAAATTGGAGAAAAATTGGTTTTGGATATTTCGTCATTCTGTCAAAACTATGACTCCTATTCGATTGAAATTGAAAATGAGGAAATTTTGACTCTTAATTCAAATGTTCTCACTTCAATAAAAACCGGAAAAACCAATGTTGATATATATTTCTTTGACAAAATTGGAAGCGTTATTGCTTATCACAAAATCAATGTCGAAGTTGTCAAACTCGTTCAAAGTTTTGAGATTTTGAGTGAACTTGATTATGTTGGGGGAGAGTTTCAAACTGCTCTATCAAGTGTGAATTTGACATATTCTGTGCTTCCGCTCGACGCAACAAATCAAAAAATTAATTTTGAAATATTTGAAAGTTTTTCAAGTGCTGGCGAAAAATTGAACAACATTGCCTATATCGACGAAGACAAAATGCAATTTATGCAAAGTGGAATTGTCGTTCTTCGGGCAACCGCTGATGACACGAGCGGGATTTCAAAGCTATATCGCGTCCGCTACACCGGTGGGAATGCGACAAAAGTCGAACTGAACTGCGAGCAAGAAATCACAATGGAAATCGGTGACGAATTTGAAATTGAAGTCACAAAATGGATTCCAAGCAACACGACCAACACACAAATTTTTATTGAAAATCTTTCAAATAATGAAATTTTGGCGATTGATGGACACAAAATAATTGCAAAAGCGGGTGGTGCGGCAAAACTTCGAGTCGACATTTCAAGCGGCATAACAAAAACTTTGAACGTTGTCGTAAATAAAAATGTCGAGCAAATATATGTTGAAAATGATGATGTTTTGACATCAAAAACAGAGTTTGCAATTCAAGCAAAAGTCTTGCCAGAAGACGCAACAAACAAGACGCTTCGTTTTGAAATTGTTCCAACCGACATTGCGACGCTTGAAGGAAATGTTATTAACTTTTCCAAAGCGGGGCGAGTTGAGGTAAAAATTTATGCGCAAAATGACGAGGTTTCAAAAAGCATTTTCGTGACCAGCACAAATTTGGCGCTTTCAGATTTTGAACTCAACACTCAAAACATAACGATTTTGAAAAATTCTTATATTTCATTATCAGTTTCAAAATATTATCCAAGTGATTTTGAATTTGACAAATCAAATCTTGTTTATGAGGTTGTTGAAAACAATCCGCAAAATGATGAACAACAAGTTGTGATTATTGAAGAAAATGGAAGAATAAAGGCAAACCATGGCGGAAAAGCAAAATTGAGAGTGTCCTTTATGAACACGAATGGTGTGGCGGTTGAACAATTTGTTGACATTGAGGTTGTTCAGTTGCTTCAAAATATTGACGTAAACTTGTCGCGCCAACTTGATGAAATGTATGGCACAAAAGTTGTTGGAACTGGAAATCTCGGATTTGAAATCACTCCATATCCAAGTGATGCTCACATAAAAAAATTTGAATATGAAAGCAGCAATCAAGAAATTGCAAGCATTCAAAATGGCACAATAAATTTCTTGAAGGGCGGAAAGGTTGATATAACTTTTAGGGCTTATGACAGTTTTGACAACGTCTCGTCCAAAACAATATCATTCTATTTCACAGACGGAAAAATTATCGATGCAAAATTTGACACAACTGGATTTGTTGGCTCAACTCTCAAAATGACTGCAGGTGAAATTTTTGAATTTAAACTTGTTAGTTTCATTCCAAAAGATGTTAAGGTTCAACAAATCGTCATGATTGAAAAAGTTGAGAACAAAAACTATGACGCGCTTTCTGTTTTGGAATTTGAAAACGGGATATTGCGAGCAAGTGCAGGTGGAGAAGCGACATTCAAACTCAATGTTTGTTCATTCACAACAAGCGCGTTCAAAATTATTGTTGAGCAACCTGCATCACAAATAGTGACCGACACATCTCTATATATTTCCTCACCAGAATGCAGCATCAATTATTCTGTTCTTCCGCTTGATGCGACAAATAAAGATGTTGAGTTCTCTTCAGAGAATATTGAACTTGCTCAAGTTGATGAATATGGACATGTCACTTTCTCAAATTATGGAACAGCAAACATCGTCATCAAACTCAAAAGCAATCACGAAATTTATCGAACGATAAAAATCAAATATTCAAATGAAGTTTCGCTCATTATGTTCAAAAATGTTCCAGATTCAATTTTTGCAAGAGATTCAATGCAACTGGGAATTGACTATTTGCCATATGGAGCACAAGAATTTTCTGTTGCCTACACCGTTTCAGACGAATCGCTTGCAACAGTAAATTCTTCTGGCAAATTGTTTGCGGGAAGCAAACCGGGAAGCGTTGTTGTTCGCGCTTATGTTGTTGAAAATCCTGAAATTTATTGCGAAATCACAATCAGAATAAAAATTATTATCAGTGACATTGAACTCGAACTTGATGCTGTTGATGACGATTGCGGAATTGGAGGATATAGAGTTTTTGGAAATGGCTTTGTAAAAACTCAAGATGGACAACTTCAAATTGCAAACACCTATCAGATGAGAATAAAATCAATCACACCTTCTTCAGATGAAGCAAAGTTGATTTGGACTTCAAGCAACACGAGCATTGCAACAATTGATCAAAATGGTCTTTTGACATTTGTTGGTGGAGCGGGCGAACTCACGGTGACCGTTCAACCACAAGACCAACTTTCTGACAACGAGGAATTGTTCCTTAAAGATAGTTATACCTTTATCATTGTTCACGGAGTCAATGTCTATAGCAAAGAACAACTGCAATATGCAATGAAAGCGGTCAACACGCCTATTGTAATTCAAGACGACATAGTTTATAATGTTAGAGAAGGAATCACGACCACAAGATCATTCTATGGAAATGGACATCTTCTTGATTTGACTTTCCCAGACTATGACGAAAATGGTCTTGAAAGGGCTTATAACAGATTTGTCGTCATGGGCTCGAATGTTGTTATTGACAACTTGCAGATCAGAGGAACAAGTTTTGACGAAAATGCCTCGCTGTCTTCGCTCGAAGGAAAAGGTTGTGCATTCCTTGTTTACACCCCAACGGGCGCGGAAATGGTGAAAAATGTTTTGGTGAAAAACAGCATTATGGAAAATGCGATATTTGCAGCAAGAGCATATGGCGTACAAGTGACATTTGCTGGGTGCATAATCAGAAACTCATATTCTGGAGGTCTCACAATTTCAGTTAATGATGACGGTGTTTCGTCCGATGTCACTGTTCGGGATTGCATTTTCAAATCATCTTATCTCAGCTCAATTTTGTTCGACCCAAAACAAGAAGGTGAGGTTGGAAGCAATCACAGCAAACTCAAACTTGAAGGTGACATAAAAATCATGAACTGGATTGATGTTGATGAAATCAATGGCAATTCAATTGCCGCTGAACTTGGCGAATCAACAGCCCAACTTCGCGAAATAATCAAGAAACAAACTCACCTCACAAAATATTACAACGGGAAATATTACTTTATGGCAGGAATCACTGCTTTCAAAGCGGGTTATGACGGAATTTTGACTTACGAAAGCGTGCTTGATGTTGACATCACGAAAATGAGTTCGACATATCAATATGTGACCTACAAGATTGAAGGGGCGGTCAAGATTTACGGAGTGCCAGTTGCATTTGAAATGACGGGATATTCACTCCCTTCTGGCGAAACTGAAATTTTGCCAGACTCAAAAATTGAGGACGATCCTCAAGCTTATCAAAAAATCAGACAACCAAGATAGGAGAGTTATGAAAAAACTGTTTTGCATGTTCATTATATTCATGACAATGCTCACATGTGGCATAACTCTTTTATTGCCAAAAATTGATGAAGTTCAGGCAGATATTGCCGGAACAGATGGAGCGCAATTTGTTCTTGTTGGATATTCGGGAAACAATCCCGCAAGTTATTTCACGAACTCAAAAGGCGAGTCGACAATGCAAAACGCACAAGCGATTGCATCTGACAAGAATTACATAAACAAAAATGGCGAAACTGTTAACAAATATAATTACATAACAGGAAAAAACACATCTTTGACCAAGGCAAAAAGTTCTGGGGTTTGCGAAATTTATCCAAGTTCAGAAATGCAAAAAATCATCTCGGCAGGGCAAATGTCTTTCAAGGCAAGTTGCGGACTTTTGGCTCTAAACAATGAGGCACGAAGCAAGGTCGACGTCACCATTGAGGTCGTTGCCGGTGGCAAAACATACAAAAGTTTGACGCTTTCATCAGAAAAAGTTTCTTCAAATTCCTCGGTTTATGAACCCGATTGGGTTGAAACTGAACTTGTTTCTCTTCCTGCTGACACAGAAAAAATAATTTATTATTTTGAAAATCGCGAAGAGACAAACAGAATTAACGCTGCAAAGTTTTGTATATTTGAACCAACCGTGTTTTTTGCCACAAACTTGAACGAGTGCGTGATTCAAACAGAAAGTCAATCGCTCAAAATTGGACAAGTTCTCAAACTCTCGGCAACAAACTTGATTGTTGGGCAAAGTTCAAACTCTCAATATTTTCAGTATTACAAAAAAATTCACAAAATAACTTTTGAAATAGTTGAGGGACAAAGTTATGCCCAAGTTGTTGATAGTTATCTATATGTGAATGGCGATGCGCCAAAAGGTGCGAAAATTGTTGTTCGCGCAAAATGTCGAAAAAGCTCTTTGTCTGGCGAATATCTATATTCTGATTCAATCACTTTTGCCCTCGATGTCGAACAAACAAATATTGTCATCGAAAAAGATTTTGATAGTCCTGCAAAGTTTTTTGGAGAGGGAAAATATTTTGTTGGAGACTATGCAACCCTTTCATTTTCGGAGAATGACGGATTTGAATTTGTTGGCTGGGAAAACAATGGTGAAATTGTTTCAAGTGACAAAATCTACACTTTTAAAGTTGAGAACAATCAACAAATCAAGGCAAAATTCACAAAAACAATTCAAATTCAAGAAATCATCGTCAAATCAAAACTCTATGATGCAACAACAAAGGCCGAAATTGAGAACGTTGTTTTTGATGGCGTCGAAAATTCTCACGACGTCAAAGTGGAAAATCTTGTTGCAAATTTTGTGACGAGCAGCATTGGTGAACAAAAAACAATTGAGTTCTCTTCAATCCCAACTCTTTCGGGAAGCGACGCGAATTTATATAAACTCACAAACTATATTCCCACAACAACTGCAACAATCACTCAAAGACCACTCGAGATAAAAGCGAACGCTCTTTCAAAGATTTATGGAGACAGTGATCCAAAACTGACTTTTTTGGCCAGTGGGCTTGTTGAGGGAGAAAATGTTTCTGGAACTTTGTCGAGAGAACAAGGTGAAAACGCTGGAGAATATGGCATTCTTGAAGGAAATTTGGTTTCACAAAATCCAAATTACAAAATTAATTTTGTCGGCGCAACATTTGTTATTCAAAAACGCGAAATAAAATTTAGCGATGTCGGCGTTGTTGCAAAGACATATGACAAAACAAAAAATGCTCAAATTTTTGCAACACAATCAAACATTGTTTTGGGGGACGATGTCAATGTGACATTTGAAGCAAATTTCAAAGACCCAAATGTTGGAGTGAACAAAGAAGTCCAAATCACAAATGTAAAAATTTTGGGTGAAGACGCAAAAAACTATTATTCGGGGTTGACGACTTCTGTTCTTTATGGCACAATCATGCCAAAAACTGCAAATGTTGTGACCCACGACCAAACTTTTTGCTATGGAGAGGAAATTCAAATTGATTATGAGGCAACAGGACTCATTGCTTCTGACACACTTGTTGGAAAACTGGGAATTTCATCAAATCAAGTTGGAACCTACATCATTTCAATCGGCAGTTTGAAAAATCCAAACTATGACATTGTTTTGACTGCGGCTTTTGTTCATATAATTCCAAAAGATATAAAAATTGAAGCAAAGCCCGCTTCAAAATCATATGGCGATGGCGATCCTGTGCTTGATTATGAGGTTTTTGGACTTGTTGAAGGCGACGAACTTTTGGGAAACATCAAAAGAGAAGTTGGCGAAAATGTTGGTTTATATCAAATTGAGCAAGGCACTTTGCATAATGAGAACTACAACATTGAATTTATCCCCGCAAATTTTGAAATCATCGCAAGAAATGCGTATGTTGAGTTCGTTGCAAATGACAAAACTTATGACGGAACGACAGACGTCGAATATTCGTTCACTCTCAAAAACACACTTGAAAAAGATGGCATTGTTCTTCAGACGGATTTAAAATTTGAGGACAGCAATGTTGGGGATAACAAAAACATCATAATAAACAAAATTGAAATTGAAGGTTCCAACAAACAAAATTACGTTCTGAAATATGACGAAAATTTGATTATGGCATCAATTTTTGCAAAAAAAGTAAAAATAACGGCAGATTCGCTTCAAAAAACATATGGAGATGACGATCCTCAACTTAATTTGCAGTTTGAAGGTGTGATTGAAAATGAGCAAATTTATGGACAGCTGCAAAGATTTGAGGGCGAAGATGTTGGAAAATATAACTATGAAATCACGCAATCAATGAGATTGCAAAACACAAATTATGAATTGAGTCTTGCAAGCGACGTTTCGCTTGAAATAAAAGCCAAAAAAATTCAAGTTTCAATTTGTTCAGCTCAAAAACAGTTTGGAGATGCTGACCCAGATTTTGAATATGTTTGCGACGAGAACGAATTTGTTTTTGGACAAACATTTGAAGGACTTTTGATTGGCTCTGCAACACGAGAAATGGGTGAAGAAATTGGGAGATATTGCTATACGCGCGGCTCAATCTCTTTTGGTGACAATTATGAAATTGAATTCATTTCAAGCGGAGTGCTAACAATAACAAAACGCGAGATTGAAATAGAAGCAGATTCTCATTCAAAAATTTATGGTGAAAACGACCCGATATTTTCATTCAGTCAAACAAATATTGTTCCAGGAGTTTCTTCAACGATTAAACTCAAAAGAGAAAAGGGAGAAAATGTCGGCACATACAAAATAACATATGATTCGCTTGACGACCCTCACTATAATATAAATTTTGTTTCTGGAAAATTGGAAATTATTCCTTGTGAGATTTCTGTTAAAGCCGAAGACACATTCAAATATTTTTCAGAAAATGATCCAGTTGTTGAATTTGTCCTCTATTATGGTTCTCTTCAATTCGATGAAGAACTTGGCGACATTCTTTGTGGTGAAATCTCGCGCGAGGCGGGCGAAGATGTTGGCGAATATATGTTCAGTCAAGGCACGCTCACGGCTGGAGGGAATTACATTTTGACCTTTGTTCCCGGAAAACTTTGTATTTATGCTCAAGAACTCAACATCAAAATTTTGGACGTCACAAAATATTATGGTGACAGCGATCCGGTTTTTGACTATGAAATTTTGTCGGGGGACAAAAATGTTGTCCTTTCTGGCAAAGCGAAAAGAAGATATGGCGAAGATGTTGGAGAATATGTGATTGAGGTTGGAACTCTTTCAACTCCAGCAAACTACAAATTCAAATACACCTGTGGGTTGTTGACAATCTTGCCAAGACAAATTGAAGTCACTGCAATTCCTGCATCAAAAATTTATGGCGAAAGCGATCCAGAATTTGTTTATGAAATAACGAGCGGAACACTGGTTAATCCAAATGATCTTTCAGGTGGCATATATAGAGAAAATGTCGGCGTAAAAATTTATGAAAATGTTGGGAAATATCCGCTTCTTTCAAGTCTAAATAATCCAAATTATGAAATCAGTTATGTTGGAAATAATCTTTCAATCAATCAACGCGAAGTTGTTGTCTCAACTCAAAATGTTTCTTCAATTTATGGAGAAGAAATTTCAACCGAATTTGATTATGTCCTTGACGGAGAAATTTTGGCGGGCGACACTTTGACGGGCGGACTATATAAGACAGAAGGAGAAGATGCGGGTCGATATCCAATAAGGTGCAACATCAATCTTGGAAGAAACTACAAGGTCAGATACATTCAAGCATACTACGACATTTTGCCAAGAGCTCTTGTCGTTTCGCTCGGTGCAAATCAAAAGATTTATTCCAATCCAGACCCTTGTTTCAATTTGCAAATCTTGCAAGGAGAGTTGGTTTTGGGTGAACAACTTGAATGGGAGGTCCAAAGAGACGCGAGTGAAGATGTTGGCGAATATGTCCTCAATGTTGTCAGCATGGACCAAAACTATGAGGTTCACACGCGAAATTCAATTTTGGTCATTCTCGCAAAAGACGTCAAACTCAATGTTGAAGTGTTGGACAAAACATATGATGGCACAACAACTTGCAAAATAAAAAATCCAATCGTTTCTGGACTTGTCGATAATGAAATCATGCTTGATTTTGACAAAAATGCTTGCGCCAACTTCGCATCTATTGAACCCGGAAATGATATCGCAGTTAGTCTTCAAGGATTTTCTCTTGTTGGCTCGAAAGCAAAAAATTATAATCTTATCATGCCAACCGGACTATATGCCGACATAACATATGCGACACTAGAAAATCAAAATGTTGAAGTATCAACATACAGTTCAACCGCAATGAAATATGGAACAGTGCTTTCTGTCAAAGATTTGCAAATAGGCAACGAATATGCTGGCAAAAAAATTGTTCAAAGCATGAGTGTTGGACTGTTTGATGCGAGTGGCAACACACTTGTTTTGGACAAAGCATTGGACATGAAAATCAACTTGAAAAATTTGAACAATCTCAACAACATTCATGTTTTTGGGAAAAATGCAACAGGCGACTATGTTGAACTTGCATATAAAATTCAAGGCGATAACGTGCTTGTTTCAACTTCAACCTTTTCTGAATTTATCGTTGTGTGCGACAACGAAAACTGGATTGATATTGCTGTTGCGGTTTGTGTTGGAGTGATTTTGGGCGTTGCACTATGCGCTTTGTTTATAAGTTTCAACAAAAAGAGAAAACAAACAAAAAAATAACTGCTTGGGCGGTTATTTTTTGTATTGCAAACAAATTCAATTTATGTTAAAATTAGTATCGTAGAAATTATGGCAAAAAAATATTACAACAAAATGCTTTCAAGAAAGCCAAAAAAATGCAAACTGACCACCACTCAAAAAGTGGCGTATTCTCTTATGTCGGCGGTTGTTCTTCTCTATGTTTTGCCAGAAGCGGCGACGCAATTATACAATTATGTCAATCGTGCAGACTCAACAGAAATCAAATTGCCACAAAAAGGCGATCTTTTTCCAAACAATGGCGAGGTTGATGACGAAAATAAGCAACAAGACCAAATTGACGAACAAAACAAAAATTATGCATATAATTTTTTGAAAGACACAATTAGACCGCAAATTGAGCAGAAGTTGGGTTTTGAGATTGAAGGCGATTTTGATGTTTTGGGTGTGTTTGAAACAAACATGAGAAGCGATGCATTCTCTTCAAAAGACACTCAACTCAAAATTTTGATAAAACCAGAAAACGGAAAAGTGTTTTGTGTTGTTTACAACAATAATTTTGCACAAATTGATATTGAACAAGAGGGCTCGGATAGCGACGGAGTGAGTTCACTTGTTGCACACCTCCAAGGTTCAAGCATTCAAGCGATTGAAATCAATACAGAATTTTTTGAAGATGTCATGAAAAATCTTTCGGAAGAGGGAATTGTGTTTGTTGGCACTGTTCAAACTTTTATTGAAAAGAATGGCGAAAAATCTTATATGATGCCAGTGTTTTTCCAAAAAGAAGGTCAACTTTTTATGAAAACTTTTAAAGGCCTTCAAAGTGAAATTGACAAACTTGGTCAAACTCCAGAAATTGAACTTGCGAACACTCTTTATGGAGATGAGGGAACTTTGATGCAAGAATATTCAAATCAAAATCAGCGCGACTTCACACATCTCAACAATATTCTCAACAGAATTCAAAACAATGAGTCTGGCGAAAAAGAAGAAAATAGCGAATTATATCCTGATGACTATTTTTCAGATGAAGAACAGGGATTTACATTGAGTTAAGTTGTTGGCGTTTCTTTTGTTTAAAATCTCAAAATACTCAATCAAAAATAAAAAAATAATGGCGGAACCATTATTTTTTGTTTTTTTCAGTTTGTTTTTCAGGTTTGACTTCGGCCTGATTTTTGTTTTGTTTTTCTTTTTTTGCTTCTTGTTTGCGCTTGTCTCTCAAAATTATTGCACACTCGCGGCAGCGAACGGGCTCTTTGTCAATTTTGTTGTCTTTGAAAAATTTTTGATTTTCAACAGTCCAAACAAATTCTTTTTTACAATCGCAACAAGTGAATTTTTTATCTTCCATAACAACCTCTATATTATTATCTCTTGTTTTTTTGATAATGTCAAATTATCTATCAAATATTTCTATATTATCAATTTTTCCGTCAACGAATGATAGTTGAAAATATGTTTTCTCTTCGCCAACAAGCAAAACAACATCTCGCTCGGGAGCGAGTTTTATTTTGTCGAATTTTGGGAAAAAACGTTTTAGGTGTTGGTCACTCAAAAGTTCCGAGAGTTGTTTTGTCATCAAAAACCGAGCAAGTTCATAGTCTCGCACCTTCACACATTCAAAAAAAACTTTTGCGGTGTCTTTTCGGGTTGGGGTCAAAAAAGATGTTTGTTCTTTTCGGCTGGAATAACAATCAAGTTTTTTTAGTCCGCTTGGATTTAATTCATATTTGCTTATAATCGCGTGCTCATAGAAGTCATGACAAAAATTCAGGGTGGAGATTTTGGGCAAATCAAAAGTTATGTCGTCGCAAAATTTTTGAATGCAGCAATCAATATTGTTGAGATTTGCGACAAACAGATATTGCAAGTTTTCTTGAGTTTTTGCAGTGAGGACAAAATAGTCGGAGTTATCCCAAGAAAATGATTTGCACGCAATGTCACGCAACACGCATTTTGGGCAAAATTCAACCTTGTTCTTTTTGTTTTGAAGAATGATTTTTGTGACAGAAGAAGAAAGGACGCATATATTCGTGCCGCTTTTTTCTTCTTCAAAAATATTGTCAAAAGACATTGGCATATGCAATTCGAGGCGAGGTTTTATTTCAATCTCATAATTTGCATCGAGCAAATCATAGATGACATAGTTTGAAGATAATTTTGTGTTGGACGACAACTCAAAAGCAAAAGGAATAAAATAGGTGACATCTTTTGTCGATTTTGGAAAAACTTCAATATATTTTGTTTGTCCTTCCAAAATCTCAAGTTTTGCACAAACGTTTTTATCTATTTCACCAAGAAAAACCTTGTCACAAAAGACAAGGCAAGGTGTTTTTGCAGAAAACTTAAACCTTGTTCGCTCCATAACATAAAGTATGATGCCAAGCGTTTTTTTATGATGTCATAAATATGTATAAATCACAAGACAATGTCAATAATGGTGTTGGAGGATTTATGAAAACAATTTATTGTTCATGGAAAGATGAAGAAATAAAAAAACTATTTTGTTTTGTTGAGGCGGGGAAAGAAAAACATCTCTCGCTTTTGTCCATTTTTAAAAATTATGCGGACTTGACAAAAAGAAAGCCAAACAGTGTCAGAAATTATTACTACCTGGAACTGGGAGAGTTGCAAAACAACAAGAGCAAATGTCAAAGACTCAAAATTGATTTGTCAAAACATGAAAAAATCAAGCAAACACCTTTTGACCAAAAAGAAGAAAAAGAAGTTGTGAAAAACATTTTGCGACTATGTGCAAAGGGAATGAGTGTGCGCAAAGCGTGTTTGACTTTGTCGGGCGATGACCTTGGAAAAATGATTAGATTTCAAAACAAATATCGCAATGTTTTGAAGGGAAATCAGCGGCTATTTTCAGAATGTGTTGACGAATTAAAGCGAGAGGGGATTGTTGTTCCAAGCACGTTAAACGCGTCCCCAAAAATGAACAACATTTTGGTCATGCCAAAACAAAAAGGTTCGCTTTCCGACAAGGATATTGAAGTGTTGTTTATGGGGCTCGTCAGACTTGTCAAGCGTGCTGCATGTGAGCAAGCAGAGGTGCAAAATCGATTGGAAATGAAAAGCGCGAGCGATAATCTCGCCAAAGCATATGTCGCCCTGTCTTCAAAAGACAGTCAAATAAAAGAACTTTCATCAAGTTTGGAAAAACTAAAAAGCGAGAACAAAAATCTAAAAATTAGATTGCAAGAAAAACGCAGCAAAGAGGTTGAAAATTTTGTTGAATCAAACAAAATGCACGAATTGAAAAAATTTGCCAACACAATTCCCAAAAAGAATAAACAAAAATTAAAAGCATAATGTTTTGTCAAAAAACGCGTGTGTGATAAAATGATTGTGTGAGCAAATTAATTTTGACAAAGGGAACTGACATCACTTGTGCATCGGAGCAGGTTGTTTTGGACATTGCTCCGAATATTTCACGATATGAAGAAGATCAAATCATCATTGTTCCCGACAGATTCTCACTTATAACCGAAAAACTTGTGTTCAACAAGCTCAACATTTCATCAACTCTAAACATAAAAGTGATGGGCATAAACAGATTTGCCTCACTCGTTCTCAAAGAGCAAAACGTGTTGCCAAAATCACTTTCGTCAAACAGTCAACTCATTGCTTTGGGCAAGGCGGTGTATGAAGAAAAAAACAATTTCAAGTTTTTTCCAAAATCAAATATTGATGTTTCGTTTTTGCAACAGATAAAAAACACCATATCTCAACTCAAAACCAGCGAGATTTCGCCATATACACTTGAAGAATGCTTGCAAGACGATAAAATCCATGACATTCATTTGATATACAAAAACTATGAAGAAAAGCAAAAACATGGAATTGATGGGGCGGATTTTTTGAATCTTTTTGTTCAAAATCTCCCGAGCGCGCAGCTTGATAACGCGAGGATATATTTTGCATTTTTTGACAGCATGACAAATCAAGGACTCAACATTGTTAGAACACTTCTCAAAAAAGCAAAAAGTGTTGAGTTTGCGCTTTCCTATCCGCAGTCAAATCAAAAAAATAAATTTGTTTATGACACGCAACTATATAACAACCTAAAATCCATCGCCAAAGACCAAGATGTTGAGATTGAAGAAAAATTTGCGACATCTTCAAATTTTGTTTCCAACCTTATTTCGACCAACATATATCTTTCCAACCCGCACAAATTTGAAATAAAAGATTTTGCGCACTTTTGGGAGTGTTCAACAAATCAAGCCCAAATTGAAGCGGTTGCAAAAGAAATAAAAAGTCATGTGGTGTCGGGCGGAAGATTTTGCGACTGTGTTGTTGGAATCAGTGACCTCGACGGCAATTATAATTGTGCCAAAAGAATTTTTGACGACTACGAAATCCCATGTTTTTTTGACACCGACAAAACACTTTCACAAACAAAACCTGTTGAATTTTTGAATTTGATTTTTCAATACATACAAGAAAATGACACATCAATTCTTTACGATATATTTTCCAATGTATATGCAAATCTAACAAATGAAGAGTGCTTTGAAATTTGTCGATTTATTGATAGATATAGGTTGATTGACGATGACCTCAATTTGCATAAATTTCAGAATCAAAATGACGCAAAAATATATGAAAAAATCAAGTCAATTTTGGACTCGCTTGCAGTGAAAAATGTTGGCAGTTCGGACAAACTTTGCGGAAAAGATTTCGTGGATTTTATAAGGAGAATTTTTGATGCTTTTTGCGTTTTGGAAACCACTCAAAAAATTCGAGATTATTTTGTCAAAGAACAAGATGTTGAAAATCAAAAAATTTATGAAAATCTGAATGAAAAAATTCTTGATATTCTCAAAACTTTTGAGCAAGAAACAAAAGATGAAAATTTGAGTTTTTCAGAGTTTGTCGTTTTGTTAAACAACGTGTTTGCTGGGACAAAACTGGGAGGTGTCCCTTTGGGGGTTGACCAGGTTTTTGTTGGAGATGTTTCAAAAAGTTTTTTTGAAAGTGACAAGATTTTCTTTTTGTGTGGAGCAAATCAAGACAAAATGCCGGACTTTCAAAAAGATGTTGGGCTTCTTTCGGACAAAGATATCGCACGGCACGCAAACAAAGTTAAAATTGACCCGACAATAAGAACAATCAATTTGAGAAAACGCCTCAAACTGTGTTCTGTTCTTTCAATTCCAAAACAAAAATTGTTTGTTTCATGGGTTTCGCTGTCTGATGATGGAAAAAAACTCGCCGAATCAACATTTGTTTTGGGACTCATGAAAATGTTTGGGGAAAGTGCACAAAAAATTGGATTTGCCGGAGATGTTCAAAGTGATGATTTCGCAAAAGAAATATGTTCGGCAAAACGTGCGAGAGAGCAACTTGTTGCTTACATTCAAAATCCAAAATTTTCTTGTGAGCAACAATTTAATTCGTTGTTTGATGTTCTCAAGAAAAATGACCCAAGCATAGAAAAACTTGTCAACAATTCTCAATCGGCGAACATCACTCCAAATTTAAAGAAAAACGATTTGTTTTTTGCAAATGACAAGTTTTCTGTTTCTGCTCTTGAAACTTATGCAAAATGTCCGTTTATGTTTTTCTTGAAATATGGACTCAAACTTGACGAAAACAAGCCAATTGACCTTGATGAGGCAACGCTTGGGAACATTGTTCATTTGTGTTTGGAAAAATATTTTATCAGACCACAATCCGATGTCGATTGTTTTGTCGATGAGTTTTTCAAGCAAATTGCAATTGACGAAAAATATGCAATTTTCTTCTCTTACAAAAAATTTTCTTCAATTCTAAATTCGCTCAAAAGAGAATGCAAACAGACAATCCGCGACATCTTGGAAGAACAGGAAAATTCCAAATTTAAAATTGAATATGTCGAAAAATATGTTGGCGGAGGAAAAATGCAATTTGATTTTGGTGGGCGAAAAATTGCATTCGGTGGAATTGTTGACAGGGTTGACAAGTTTGAAAACAAAATTGTCGTTGTCGACTACAAAACTGGCAAAACTGAACACAATGTTCAAGATATTATCTTTGGCAACAAAATTCAAATCTTCGTCTATTTGAAAGCGCTTGAGCAAAGTGAGGGAGTCCAAGCGGTGGGAGCGCTTTACTATCCAATTTCAGCCAAACGAAAAAAGAAAAATGCAAAAACATTTTTGGGCTTTTTTGTTGATGAAGAGGCGGAAAATTTTGACCAAAATCTCAAACAAAATGGTTGCAGCAAGATGCTTGGTGTGAAACTCAAAAAGGACGGGACATATTCTGCTCGCAACAAGACGATGGTCACTCAAAAAGAGTTTTCAAACATGATGGACATGGCAAAGTCCGTCATGGAACAAAACCTAAAAAATATCTGCGATGGATATATCTGTCCTTCGCCTCTAAAAACTGACAAATTGCCATGCGTTTATTGCAAGTTTTTGGGGATTTGCAAGTTTGACCAAAATGGCGGCAATAAATATCGCCTGTCAAGAAAGCCGACCGAAAAACAGGAGAATGAATGAAAGAGATTATTGAACAAAAGAATATTATTGACGAAAACAAAGTTAATATGATTGTCAGTGCCTCGGCGGGCAGTGGCAAGACTTTTGTTATGATTGAAAGAATCATGAAAATTTTGACGAGTCGAGACAAAAATCATGCCGACCTTGACGAAATGTTGATTCTCACATTCACAAATCAATCGGCAACAGAAATGTCGCAACGTCTTGAAAAGAAATTGATGGAAAAAGTGGACGAAATCCCCGAACTTGTTGAACAACTTGACCTCATTCGCGTGTGCGATATTTCAACCATTCACGCTTTTTGCCAAAAAATGTTAAAAAAATATTTTTATGAGGCAAAAATTTCTGCCGATTTTGAACTTGTTTCTGAAGACAAACAAAAAATTATGGCAAACAAATGCATAAAACGCGCGGTTTTGAAATTTAAAAATCAAAACCCACAAGACTATGAAGATTTGTTGCAGTTTTTTTCAACGTCTCGCAGTGATAATGACATTGTTTGTGCTGTTGAACAAATTAATAACTTTTTGGAAAATCAAATCAATCCAAATTCATGGATTGAACAACTTTCCACATTCTTATATTCTCATGAAGGCAAGCAGATTTATAGGGAATTTTTCAACAAAGAAATCATAGATTTTGCAAGTCACCACAAAAACGTGTTTGCAGGGTTAATCAACAATGCGGGGGAAGAGCGAGAAAAATTAAAAATCAATTTGAGAAAAATTTACGACTTTCTTGATTTGATAAAAAGTGAACAAGATTTTGAACAAAATCAACAGGCGCTTTTCTCCATGTCGCGCTTGCCTCAATATTCATTTCAAGACGAAGACGAATTTTCCATTCACACCAAGTTTGTTCGAACAAAGTTTTCAAAAAAGTTGAAACGACTCAAAGACAGATTGAAGTTTTGCGACCCAGAAAGCGAAGAAATGTTGAGCCAGCGCGCAAAAAACATAATCGACAATCTGCTCGAAATCTACAAACAAGGTCAAACCATATATGAAACTCAAAAGCAGAAGAAAAATCTTTTGGACTTTTCTGACCTTGAACACAAATTTTTGAAGCTTTTGGAAAATCCAAAAATCTGCCAGAGCATATCTGGGACTTATAAATATGTTTTTATTGACGAATTTCAGGATACAAACCCTGTTCAAATGCAAATTCTTGACAAACTGCAAAATTCAACCATTATGACTGTTGGCGACATCAAGCAAAGCATCTATGGCTTTCGTGGCTCAACCCCAAAAATTTTCCAAGACATGATGAACAATTATTCAAGCGGAAACGGGGGCGTGGCAAAAACACTTAATTGCAACTTCCGAAGCAACAAGGATATACTCAATTTTGCAAATATGGTTTTTTCAAAAATAATGACAAAAGGCACAAGCGGTGTGGATTATGAAAACGATTCGCAATTTATTCCACAAGCGAACTATCCAAGGTCACAAAGTCCTTCAGTTCAAATATGTTTGACACAAAAAACAAAGAGCAAAGATGAATTCATTCTTGACGGGGTGTATGATTTAACAAAAGACAATTCGGAATTTCTGACAAGTCAAAACTTGAGAAATGAGGCGCGAGTTGTCGCCCAAAAAATCTTGCAACTCAAATCGCAAAAAATATATGATGACAAATGCGGGATTTGGCGCGACACCAACTTTTCAGACATAACAATTCTCGTTCGTTCTCGCTTTGGCATTGACACGTTGTGCGAAGAACTCATTGCGTGCGGCGTGCCTATTGTCGCCTCGAGCAATCAGATGTTGTGTTCATTTCCAGAAATAGCAGTTGTTGTCAACATGACAAAACTTTTGCTTGACCGCAATAATGATGTTGCCCTTGTTTGTGCATTATCATCATTTTTTGGCGGCCTTGATTTTGAAGAACTTTCTCAAATCAGAATAAAAAACAGAGGGTGCGAAAAATTTGTTGAATGTGTTCAAAATTATATGTCCGAACATGACGACATTGCGAACAAACTAAAATCCTTTTTCGAATTGTTTGATAGGTTTGAGAAAATTTATCAATTTGAGGGTTTGTGCAATGCGATGCATTTTCTGATTTTTGACACCGGATATAATGACTTTTGTGGGTCGCAAATCAATGGCATGGGCAAATGCGAGCGAATCAAAGCATTCTTTTCTTTGATTGAGGCAAATGCTGATGCAAAAATCGGCTGGCTGCTCGAATATTTTGAAAGCGACCAAGGACCAACCGCTCCAAACTTTTCGACGGGCGAGCGAGACTTTGTCGGAATAAACACGATTCATAGCTCCAAGGGACTCGAGTATCCCATTGTGTTTTTGTTTGGTTGCGAGCACGAATTATATCTTGGTGGCACGACAAAAAAATTAAATTATTCGCCGAACTTTGGCTTTGCAACCAAATATGTTGATGACGATGGGGTTGAATATAATTCGCCACAATATGAGTTTATTAAGACAAAAAATCATCAAGAAGAAATCGCGGAAGAGTTGAGACTTTTGTATGTCGCCTTGACGCGTGCGAAAAACACACTTGTTCTTTGTGGAATTTGTGATTTTGAAAAAGTTGAAAAAATTGATGACGACGATGATGTTCGTTCAAAAACAAATTATTTGGATTTGATTTTGGGCTCGCTTGATGAAAATACCATCACAAACATTGGTCATTCCGCTTCTTCATTGGTTGTCGATGAAAATAATTTCTATTCAGTTGAACTTTTTGTTGAAAACGATGAGCAAAAACGAGAAGAACAAGAAAAAAATATGCCAATTTTGTCACGCGGCTCAAAAGAAATTGTGGAACAATTAAATCGATATATTAACTTTAATTATTCTCATAAAAACAGCATTAATTTATGTCAAAAAAACACTGTTTCAAGTTTGGCATTTGAGCAAAATGAATACTCGTCAAAAATCACATCTCCAAAACGATTTGAAAAAAATGAGCATGAAGCAAGTGAAATTGCGGCAAACGATTTGGGGACTTTGTATCACTTGATATTTGAAAAAATTGATTTTTCAAAACACTATAATTTGGAGCAAATAAACCATGAGATTTTGTATATTTTGGGCGAAGAAAATGCCGCTTTAATTTCAAGTGAAAATGTGCTAAAAATTGTTCAACTTCTGAATCCATATTTATGCGGAAAAGTCTTTCGCGAAAAGGAGTTTATTGCAAAAATTCGCCAGAATGAAATCGTTGAAGGCGGAGAATGTGATGACCTCATTGTTCAAGGCAAAATTGACCTTTTGGTTTTGGGTGAAAAAAATTATATTTTCGACTATAAAATCACAAAAATCAATGATGAAAACACACTTATAAATAAATATAAAAAACAACTCGCCCTATATAAACTTGCTGTGGAAAAAGCGACAAACAAGACAATTGATGAAGTGTATGTTGTTGATGTCAATCGCACAAGACTCATAAAATGTCAAAATATTTAATAAATTTTGTCATAATTTTTTATGATTTTTCAAAAAAATATTTTAAAAATATTAGTTAAAATATATTCCTTGTGATATACTAACAAAAAAACACAAGGAGTGATATATGTCAAAGTTGTTATTTGATGGGGTGTTTAATTTTATTGAAACCTATTTCCGTGGAATAGGAAGTTCGATGAAAAACCTTGATATTTTGTTCTATATTTTTGTTGGACTAGAACTGTTGTTCGTGGTTTATTTTTTGATTAAATCACATTTTGCTTATCAGTTTAGACTTATCCGTGCGATTGATAAGATTAATATTTATCTTTTAAATAATTCATACATAAATGAAAACAATTTGATTGAATTTAACAAGAAGATGAAAAGGGTTCCAAAAACTTTGAGATATCACTGGCAACAATATATGTTGTATCGTGAACAAGCCCCTTCATATTATATGTCGTCAAACAATGTCATTGAAAAACCGCTTCGTTCAAGTTCGGTCAAAAACAACATCAAAACAATGAATGCTTTGACAATCATTTTTGCAACACTTTCAATTTTGCTTTCAGCAGCAGTTTTGGCACTCAGTGCAACTCAATCCTCATTTGTTAGTGTTGCCATTTTCAGAATTGCAATCATTCCTTCCCTTGTGATTTTTATTGGCTGCATTTATGGCATATATCAAAATGCAAGGCAATCAGCAAATCTTTCTGACCTATATCAAACGTTTCACATTTTCCAAAGACTCATCGACAAAGCTGTGACAACAATGCCAGAATATGTTGACTTTGAAGTTTTGTTCACAAAGAAAGAAATTGCAAAAGGCATTCCTGCACTCAACGAATATTTGGAAAAACGTGCACGCCAAGAGCAAGAGGAACTTGAAAAAGCAAGACGCAATGCTGTTGAACATGAGGTTTATGATTTTGGTTCGGTTGATATTTCTGGCTCGCTAATTTTGGATAGGGCGATGAAAGAAACTGAAATTTATCTCAGTTTGAGAAACAGACTTCTTGCCGAAATTCAACAAGTCGAAAGTCAAATCGACACGCTCAAAAAGTCATACGACAACACTCAACGTGAAATTCAAAGAAAAATGCAGACGGCAAAAGAAAACATTGAAAGAATCCGTATGCAACAAGAATCTTCAACAAACCGTATTGAAGGCAACTATTTGAAAAAACAACAAGACCAAGAAATCTCAAAACTCACTCAACTTGAAAAAGACAACACAGAAGAGACATACAGGTTCAACCAAGAGCTTGAAGCATTGACGAGCGAAATCGACAAAAAGAAAGCAGAACTTGAAGAAAGAAGAAAATATATTGAAAAAGCAATGCTTGCTGAATACAAAACCTATTCGACAAAAGTGTTCAAAAATTTGCTTAAAGTGGCAAACTCAAAAGAAAAAGAAGAACGTGAATCACTTTCAGAAACAAAAGATTCATATGCTCAACAAATTGTTGAACTCAAAGATCAAGTCCAAGAACTCACTTATGAAAATTCTCAACTCAAAGACAGAATTAAAAACTTTGATAGTGAACTTTCTGAAAAAGAAAATTTCTATACAAACGCTCTGATTGAAACTGCCGAAAAAGCAAAATCCGCTCTTGTTGGAAAGAAGGGCGGCGATTCAACCGAAGAGATTGACTTGCCTCAAAACCAAGAGGAACAAACAACTTCAGAAAATGTTGAACAACAAAATCAAGAACCTGTCCAAGATTTTGTTTCAGAAGAACCTCAAGTTGTTGCACCTGACATTGAACAAACAACTGGCGACCAAACTGCTGAAGAGCAGCCACCTGTTGATGAGTATGAGGGTTATTATGACAGCGAGGGATATTATCGCTATCCAAATGGAACATATTATGACCCACAAGGAAGATATTTTGATGAGACCGGCGGATATTTTGATATTGACGGAAACTATCATGACCCAGATGAGGCAAAAGCACTTCTTGAACAACTAGAACAAGAAAAACAAGCAGCCGACGAAGAGGCAAAACAAGCCGAACTTGATGCCGAAAAAGCGCTTGAAGAAAAAACAGAACAAGATGATGTCGCAAATGCCGACACCGAAGACGAGTCAAAAACCGAAAAATTGGTGACACCTGAGGTTGAACAAGAACTCTTTGAAAATGGCGAAGAACCAGAAGTTGAGACAAAGGATAACAAAACTGTTGTTCCAGCATTTGAAGAAGAGGAAGAGGAAGAATACATTCCTCTCGTCGTCAAAAAGTCAAAAGGCAAAAAACAAAAACGCGTTGTTGTCTCTCCAGTCGAAGAGGTTGAAGATTCTGACGACTATGAAGACTACCAAGACTATGACGAAGAAGATTATGCCGACGAAGACTATGATGAAGAGGACTATGAGGAAGAACCAACTCGCGGTCCAGGCAGACCAAGAAAATCAAAAGTTGGTCGCCCAAAATCAAGCACAAGTCAAAAAGCAGGTCGCGGTCCAGGCAGACCAAAGAAAGAGGTCAAAAAAGGTCCAGGCAGACCAGCGGGCTCAACAAAGCAAACTTCCTCTGGCAAAGTCGGCCGCCCAAAGAAAGAAGAGGTGAGAGGACCAGGCAGACCAAAAAAAGAAGAGGTTAGAGGACCGGGCAGACCAAAGAAAGAGGTTAAAAAAGGTCCAGGCAGACCAAAGAAGGAAGAAAATCGCGGTCCGGGCAGACCAAAAAAAGATGTCAAAAAAGGACCAGGTCGTCCACCAAAGAAAAAAGGACCAGGTCGTCCAAAGAAAAAATAAAACAAAAAATGTCAGCCACTGCTGACATTTTTTTGATTTGATGTGAAGCGTTGTTGAATTGCCTCACGAAACAAGTGACCATTTCTTGTTTCACGATGAGTAAATTTTGATGACGCTTTCAACAAGGGGCACCAACTAATTTGCAACATTGTTTGACTAAATTTTCAAATTGTTGCAAACTATGTTTGGAGGAAATTATGGTTGCACTGATAATCATGGACGGATTTGGCGTGAGACGAACAAAGTTTGGCAATGCGATTAAGGCGGCCAAAACTCCCAATATTGATTTTATTTTAAAACACTATCCAAACACGACATTGTTCGCGTGTGGTGGTTCGGTTGGTCTTCCCAAAGGACAAGAAGGCAACAGCGAAGCGGGTCACATCAATATGGGCGCGGGAAGGATTGTGAGGCAAGACCTTGTTCGCATTGACGAGGCGATTGAAAATGGCGAGTTTTTTCAAAACAAAGCAATTTTAACCGCAATCAATAATGCCAAAAAAAATCACAAAAATCTTCATCTTTTGGGCTTGTGTTCAGACGGCGGACTTCATGCCCAAATTTCGCATATCAAAGAAATTTTGAAAATGGCAAAAAAACAAGGATTAAAAGATGTTTGTTTGCACTTGTTCACCGATGGGCGAGACACACCAGTTGACAGTGGCATAAAATATGTTTCAAAACTTGAGCGATTTATGAAAACGTTGGGGGTTGGAAAAATTGTTTCAATCGGCGGACGAGTTTATGGCATGGACCGCGAAAAAAGATATGACCGACTCAAACTCGCGTATGACGCGATTGTGCGTGCGAAATCAAAAAACAATTTTAAAACCGCAAAAGAATGTTTGGAGTTCTCATATAAAAGTGGGGTTTTTGACGAGTTTGTTGAACCGAGTGTTATTGATGGAGGGAGACAAATTGAAGACGGGGACAGTGTGATTTTTTTCAACTATCGCACTGACCGAGCAAGAGAAATGACGGACGCAATTTCACAAAGCGAATTCTCTGAATTTGAGACGAAAAAAATCAAAAATCTCACCTATGTTTGCATGACCGAGTATGACAAAACTTTCAAAGATGTTTTGATTGCTTTCCCGCCTGAAAAAAAGACGCCACCCCTTGGGAAAGTGTTGTCAGATGCTGGACTCAAACAATTTCGCTGCAGCGAGACAACAAAATATGCTCATGTGACTTTTTTCTTTAATGGTGGCGAAGAATTTGCTTATCCTGGCGAGGACAGAAAACTCATTGAAACCAAAAATCTAAAAAATTTTGCATCTTTTCCTCAAATGCGTGCAAAAGAAATTGCCGGCGCGGTGTCTCAAGCGATCGAGAGCAAAAAGTATGATTTTATTCTTGCAAATATTTCAAATTGCGACATGGTTGGCCACACTGGGGACTTTGATGCGACGATAAAAGCGGTTGAAAGCGTTGACCGAGCGGTTGGCGAAATTTATAAATCGTGCAAGAGAGTGGGTTGTGATTTCCTTCTTACGGCGGATCATGGCAATGCAGACGACATGCTCACAAAAGATGGAAAACCCGTGACATCGCACTCGATGAGCAAAGTTCCATTTGCTGTTGTGTCTGACAAATTTGAGGATATCAAACTTCGAAAAGACGGAGAACTCACAGACATTTCTCCAACAGTTCTCAAAATGCTGGGCATAAAAATTCCAAAATTTTTCACACGAAAACCTTTGTTTTAACAAAAAAAGTTTGTCAATCGACAAACTTTTTATTTATTCATTTTCGCCGAGTTTTTTGACGTCGGTTTTGAGCCCGCGTGCATTTATGACGCAAATTTTGATTGAAGAGTTTGCTTGGTTTTCAATTCCAGAAATCACATCAAAAGAGTTGCTTTCAAACAGGCAATCGTCAAACACCACTTCGCCATCAAACGAATTGTTTTTGTGTGAGCAGGAAAATGCGGCACTGCGTGTGTTTTTGTTGCCATTTTGCTTGAAATCGGTTGAATGAATTTCAACTGAAGAATATTTTCCTTCAATGAGATCCAAGTTTATCGCACTGCCAACTGTGTCATCGGGAGCATTGTTTCCATTTTTTTTGAAAGAACAACTTTCGATGACAAATGATTTTATGTTGTTTATTTTTATTCCCGCAACGCCATTTGAGACAAAAGATGTGTCTTGAATTGTCAGTGCATTAAATTTGTTTGGAGAAGATTGGTTTGCAAGCGAGATGATGCCGCATTGTTCATATCCCTTGAAAGAACAATGAAAAATGTTGAGTCCGGTCACGTCTTTGTCGGGAGAAATTATGATGCCGTTTTTTGCATCTGCTCCGTTTCCGGAAAACGCAATTTTTTCAAAATACACCCCGTCCGCGGCGATTGTCGCAGAGCCGCACAAGCTTACGCTATTTGAATATCCAACAATTTTTACTGTTTTTGAAATAAACAAGTTTTCTTTGTATGAACCGGACTTGACGACAATGTATTGGCCGCTCATTTCGCTCGCATCAATGGCGGATTGAATTGTTTCATATTCTTCTCCTTGCCCAACAAACAACGCGCTGTCTGGATAGTTTGTTTGACAGCCCGCAAAAAGTGGTGTTGTTGCAAAGAGCGCAAAACATAAAATCAAAATGCTTGTAAAATTTTTTTTCATAAAAAACCTCAAAGAAATTATTTCAAAAAACGCACATTCTAAACCCCACAAATGGCTGTTTGACAAAAAAGAAAAATTTTGATATAAATGCCACATGAAAAAAGTTGTTTTGGTGACCGGAGCATCAAGTGGCATCGGTCTTGACATTGCCCAGTTGCTCTTGGAAAATAATTATATTGTTTATGGTGTTTCAAGGAGAGAAGTGCCAGGAGCACGCTATCATCATTTTTGTGCAGATGTATGCGACCACGAAAGAATGGTTGAGGTGTTTGAGCAAATAATCAAAGAGCAAGGCCGCATTGATGTTGTTGTGAACAATGCGGGAATGGGAATTGGTGGTGCGGTTGAGGACACGCCAAAAGAATTGGTTGAAAAAATATTCTCTGTCAATGTGACCGCTCTCATGGATATAAGTTCGCTTGCAATCAAATATCTTCGACCAACGCATGGAAAACTCATTAACATTGGGAGTGTTGCTGGCGTTGTTCCAATCCCTTTTCAGAGTTATTATTCGGCAACCAAGGCGGCCGTTGAGTCATTTTCTTTGGCACTCGCGGGAGAGGTGAGAGATTTTGGAGTTGGTGTTTGCTGCATTCGTCCAGGTGACACAAAAACAGGGTTTACAGCCGCCAGAATAAAAAATCAAGACAATCAAGCTTATAATCACAGGATTGAAAACTCAATCAAAAAAATGGAAAAAGACGAACAAAATGGAGTCAGCCCAAGATGTGTTTCAAAAGTGGTTTTGAAAGTTATAAAAAAGAAAAAAACACCGCTCGTAAAAACCGTGGGAGTTCCATATAAGTTTGTTTGTGGACTAATGAAAATTTTGCCTTTGTCGTGGGCAAGTGCGATAATCAAAAAAATTTATGGTTAAAAGGATTTGAAAAAAATGGATTTATTTAAAAAGTGCGATGAATTTAATAGAGTTGACATATTAAAGGAAAAGGACATTTATCCTTACTATATCCCTCTCACCTCGGGACAAAACACAGAAGTTATAATGCAAAATCATAGAACAATAATGATTGGAAGCAACAACTATCTTGGACTAACTTCGCATCCGGAAGTGATTGAAGCAGGTGTTGAGGCATTAAAAAAATATGGAAGTGGGTGCAGTGGAAGCAGATTTCTAAACGGAACACTCGACATTCATATTGAACTTGAAAATGAACTTGCAAAATTTTTACATAAAGAAGAAGTCGTCACATTTTCAACTGGTTTTCAAAGCAATTTGGGCATTATTTCTGCAGTCTGTGGGAGAAATGATATCATTGTTTGCGACAAGGAAAACCATGCAAGCATTTATGACGCATGCAAATTGAGTTATGCAAAGATGGAAAGATATCGCCATAACGACATGGAAGACCTTGAGAGAATTCTTTCAAACATTGACAACAACAAGGGTATTTTGATTGTGACGGACGGCGTTTTCTCAATGAGTGGAGAAATTTGCAATCTTCCAAAAATTGTTGAGCTCGCAAAAAAATATGGTGCAAGAGTTATGGTCGATGATGCTCATGCGTTTGGCGTTATTGGAGAGGGCGGAAGAGGAACTGCCAGCCATTTTGGGCTTGAGGACGATGTGGATATAATTATGGGAACTTTCTCAAAAAGCTTGGCATCATTGGGCGGATTTGTTGCGACTACAAAAAAAGTTGCCAACTACATCAAACACAATTCTCGTCCGTTTATATTTTGTGCAAGCATACCTCCAGCAAATGTCGCTTGTGCGAGAAAAGCTCTTGAAATCATTGAAAGAGAACCCGAGCGCATCAAACGTCTGCAAGAAATCGGAGATTATGTCCGCGCGGGACTCAAAAAGCGAAATATAAAATTTATTGATAGTCAAACACCAATAATATCCATTTATATCTATGACGACGAAAAGGCGTTTGTTGCGTGCCGCAAACTTCTCAACAAGGGAGTTTATGTAAACTCTGTTGTATCTCCAGCTGTTCCTGTTGGTTGTGCACTCCTTCGAACATCTTATACCGCGACGCACACAAACGTTCAACTTGATGAGGCGATGGACAAAATCAAAGAGGTTTTGGACGAATTGTTGTAATTCATGAAATAATAACAGCGAACTTCATAATCGGTTCGCTTTTTGTTTACTTTTAATAACTTTGTCTCACAAAGCAAAAATGGTTGATTTTATTTTGGTTTATGTTATAAAATAGTTTTTGGAGATGAAATGGCATATTTAGCGCTTTATAGAAAATATAGACCAACGAGTTTTGATGATGTCATCGGTCAAGACCACATCACAAAAACGCTCGAGAACCAAGTGAAGACTGGGCAGATTTCGCATGCCTATCTTTTTTGTGGAAGCAGAGGGGTTGGCAAAACAACCTGTGCAAAGATTTTTGCCAAAGCGATAAATTGTTTAAACCCCAAAAATGGTTCGCCATGTGGGCAATGTGAAGCTTGCAGGGCGCTTTCGGACCCAAGCAATGTTGACGTTTTGGAAATTGATGCGGCATCAAACAACAGAGTTGATGAAATCAGAGAACTCAGAGAGAAAATTGGATACACACCAGTTTCGTGCAAATACAAGGTTTATATTATTGACGAAGTTCATATGTTGACTGATAGTGCATTCAATGCGCTCCTAAAAACACTCGAAGAACCACCAAGGCATGCTGTGTTTGTTCTCGCGACAACCGAACCGCACAAACTTCCTGCAACAATTCTCTCAAGGTGTATGAGATTTGATTTTCATCTTGTTTCAACCGAGAAACTAACTGACCTTTTGGTTGGTGTGTTTGAAAAAGAAGGCATAAAGATTGAACGCGAGGCGGCACGAGAAATTGCAGTCAAGGCAGAGGGTGGAGTTCGTGATTGTCTGTCGATTGCCGAATGTGTTGCGGCATATTCCGACGAGACGATAACGCTTGAAAAAACACTTGAAGTTTTGGGTGTTAATGACAGAGAAAGTTTGTTCGACATTGCTGATGCAATCAACAAAAAAGATATCGGCAGGGCGCTCTCTGTTGTCAACGACATTTGCCAGCACGGCAAAAATATTTCGGCATTCTGCAAAGATGTCTGCTCGCACTATCGAGATCTTTTGGTCGCAAAAACTTGCGAAAATCCAAATTCAATCCTAAACATGACGGCGGATATGTTTGTTAAACTTGAAGAGCAAGCAAGGGATTATGAACTTGACCGACTTTTTGAATGTTTAAAGATATTTTCTGGAATACTTTCTGAACTTAAGTTTTCCATTTCGCCACGTGTGCTTTTGGAAACTGCTCTTGTTCAAAGTGTGAGTGGAGAAAATTTGGTAAAAAAAAACTAAAAATTGAGACCGTCTCACAAAAAGAAATTCAACCAAGAATTTTGTGGGGAAAAGTCATAACCTATCTTCGCGAAAACAAAAACATTGCGCTTCAAATGGCGTGCGGAGATATAACAAAAGTTGAAGTGAACGACGGAAAATTCATCGCACACACAACAGAAGAATTTAATTACAACATGATTTCAGGTGATTTTGCAAAGCGTGAAATTGAAAAAGCGTTTCGATGGTTCGGACAAACCTTGAATTTTGAAATCGTGTTGGACGAAAGGCAAATTGACGAACAAAAAGTTGATATTGAAAAACTAAAGACCATGTTTGGCGAAATAAAAATTATTGAATAAAGGAGAATATTATGGCAGGATATCATGGTGGATTTGGAGGAGGATTTGGCGGAGCAAATCTCAATGCGCTCATGCGTCAAGCACAAAAACTTCAAGAAGACATGCAAAAGCAAAAAGAACAACTTGAATCAACAGAGTTTGTTTCAAATATTGGTGGGGGACAAGTTGAACTTGTGATGTTTGGCTCAAAAAAAGTCAAATCACTCAAAATCAACCCACAAATTGTTGACCCTGACGATGTCGAAATGCTTGAAGATATGATTGTTGCGGCATTTTCTGACTGCATATCTCAAATTGAGAAAGTTGAAGCACAAAACATGCCAAACATGCCAATGGGATTTTGATAATGGATAATTTTATTGAACCAATAGAAAGACTTGTTAATGCATTT
>JBJFDC010000002.1:0-4745 GCA_051889215.1 Christensenellales bacterium | reverse complement strand
AAACAAAGCCAATCACACAATGAAAGAAATCAGAAAATCAATTTATATAACCGCTCTTGACGTTTCGTTTTCGGGTGATGGTGGTTGCATTGTTTATCTCAACAAAGATGACCAAGGCCTTGTCATGAACCACATTGATATGGACGATATCTTGAGTGAAAAGCACTACACACTCAAAAAAGAACTTGAACGCGCCGAACAAGAAAAATTGTATAATTTGTTTAATAAAAACTATATCGACACTGTTTTCAACTTGAGTTATTCACAGTTTCTTGACGAAAACAATTGCCTCAAAGCAAAGACATTGCGCAAAATCATAAATGGTCGCAAATTCCACGAATTGAACCGAAAACTCAGACAAGAACTTGTCGGAATGGACGGTGCGACAGTTGTTGATTATGATGGAACAATAGTTGCGATTGGCGCAATCATAAAGATTGAAGCGGGCTCAACGGGCGGTGGAAGACTTGCCGCAACAAAAACTCTATCGCGTTATGGTGTGTCAATAAAAATTTCGACAGATGGAGTCATGCAAGGTTTTGTTAATGACAAAAGAACCAACTCTCCAAAACCAATATTTTCAATCGGCTAAAACTCTGCTTGACAAGGCGGAGTTTTTTGTTTATAATGCTTTTGTTAGTTAGCCAGATGACCGCAGGTCACGTGTGATGCGTGGCGTGAGGAAAGTCCGGGCTCCACAGAACAGGGTGCCGGCGAAATACCGGTGGAGGCGACTCCAAGGAAAGTGCAACAGAAATAAACCGCCAAGCGTCAAATTTGTGATTTATAATCTCATAATTTCGCCGAATGGCAAGGATGGAAAGGTGGTGCAAGAGACCACCGGCCCGCTGGTGACAGCGAGTGCTCTGCAAACCCCACCTGGAGCAAGATTAAAAGAAACATTGGGTTGTTCGTCCGTTTCTTAAAAGTATCGCTTGAGCATGTTGGAAACTTCATGCCTAGATAGATGGTCATCAAATACAGAACTCGGCTTATAGACTAACTAATCATAAAAATCTTCGCCCAATTGGGGCGATTTTTTTTGTTTAACTTATTCTTTTTTGTCAATAAATTATTGATATGCTTATATTTGTTGTTTGGTGCGTATTTTTTTGTTTTTGTCTTTTGTATGTGCTGATTGGATATGTTGGCACTCCTCGTTTTTTGCAAACAAAATATGTGCAAAAACAAAAGATTCAAGTCGATGTTTCACATATTGAAAGATTATTGCTCAATGGTTCAATATCTTCTTATACATCTCACAAAGATGTCGAGTTGTTAACAAGGCACGGATTATTCAGGACTTTGCCTTTGATAAAACTCTATTCGCCGACAAAAGAGGAGTTGTTTGAATGTGTCCGACTTCAAAAAAAATATGAGTTCACAACATATGTCATTGATTCGACATTTGATGAAACAGAATTTTCAAGCGGGTTTGTTTTTTTGCATACAAGCACAACGGCGCCTCAAATATTGTTTGCATTAAATCGTTTGAAACTTGTTGAACAAAGTCAAATAAAAACCGCTGTGCTATCAAAAAACAACTTTGTCAAAACTGTGTGCGGTGGCATAAAGTATGAGTTTTGTCCAAAAGAGATTGGATGCGCAAGTGCGTATTCATTTTTTGAGTATCTTCCATCGAATTGCAACTGTTGTTTTGTTGTTAAAAGTGTGGGATATAGAACCGAACTTGAGAATCTTTATGATGGTGGAAAATTTTATGTTTTTTCAAACAAAAAAATTCAAATAAAATATGAAAAAATTATGAAAAAATTAATTTTTATTATTTCGAGAAATCAATTAAATTGCAATTTAATTATTTTTATCTCAAAAAATAATATAAATAAAATAGAAAATAATGCAAATTGTTCAAAAACATCTTGGTCGACGACAGATGAAAAATTGAACAAGCGACTTATTGCGGCTTTTGAAAATTGCAATCAAAATTTTTACAAAAAATTCAACTTTATTTTTGAACAAAACTTGCAGCCAAACTTCACTTCAATCCAAGAATTTATTTTCTTCTTGAAAGGCGGATATATTGATATGTCGAATGCCCAAAAACTTTTTGTTGAGCAATTTTTGGGAGTGAGAGTAAACCGAGATCGCGTGAACTTTTGCAAGCCCAAACTTGACGAGGATTATGTTTTATCCATTGAATATCAAAACAAAAAATATCTTATAACACGAAAAAAGAGTGATTCAAACATATGCCAAATCAACATTGATGGAGTATGCTATCGAAATTTCACAAGTTTTTGTTTTGGCGGAATTTCCAAACCCGAAATTTTTATTGAATATTAGTTAATTGTTTTGAAAATATTTATACTTATTGTATATTATTTTATGGAGAAAAAATGATTGACATAAATTCAAACATCCCTTTGTCTGAAAGGTTGAGACCCAAAACGCTTGATGAGTTTATCGGTCAAGAACATATTGTTGGCAAAAATATGTTGCTGAGACGTGCGATTGAATGCGGCATGGTTCCAAGTTGCATTTTTTATGGTCCGCCTGGAGTCGGCAAAACAACTCTTGCAAGAATTATAGCAAACGTTTGCAAGGGCAAATTCGCTTGTCTCAATGCTGTTTCGAGTGGAGTTGCGGACGCAAAAAAAATCATTGATGAAGCAAAAAAAGAAAAGTCAATGTTTGGAATTCAAACCTATCTTTTGCTTGACGAATGCCATCGCTGGAGCAAGGCGCAAAGCGATTGCATATTATCAGCAGTCGAGGAGGGGACAATCGTTTTTATTGGCTCGACAACAGAAAACCCTTATATGTCAATGACGCGCGCGATTGTGTCTCGTTGCAAGATATTTCAGTTTAAATCCCTTGATAAAAGTGACATAAAAAAGGCACTTGATAGGGCAATATCTGACAAACAAAATGGTTATGGAAATTTAAATCTAAAAGTGTCAAGCGATGCACTTGAACAATTTTGCAATGCAAGTGGTGGAGATGTAAGAAATGCGCTAAACTCATTGGAACTTGCTGTGAAGTCAACGCCAAAAAACAAAAACGGTGAAATTGAAATCACGCTTGAAATTGCAGAACAATCAACACAAAGCAAAGCGATGAGTTTGGACGAGGATTTGTTTTATGACATTTTGAGTGCTTTCTGCAAAAGTCTTCGAGGAAGTGATGCCGATGCAGCGCTCTATTATATGCAGAGACTCATTCAAGGTGGCGTTGACCCACGAATTATTGCAAGAAGACTGATTGCTCATGCAAGTGAAGATGTTGGAATGGCTGATAGCAATGCTCTCTTGATGGCGGAAATGGCGCTTTATTCGGTCGAGAACTTGGGCGTTCCTGAATGCCTGTTGACTCTTTCTCATGCAATCATTTATGTTTGTGAGGCGGAAAAATCAAATTCAGTTCTCGTTGCAATGAACAAGGCGGCAGATGATGCAAAAAACAACAAAGATGACAACATTCCTTTTCATTTGCTTAATCGCCCTTCAAATCTCGACACAAAGAGAGCAGAATATAAATATCCACACGATTATGGGGGATATGTCAAACAGCAATATTTGCCAGATTCACTCAAAGACAGGATTTATTACACGCCAAGCAAAAACGGCAGAGAAAAAAATATGATAAGAAAAAAATATATCGGAGATAAACATGACTAATTCACCACTCAAAGATTTCTTTTTGAACATAAATTCAAGGTTTAAATATTATGATTTTGATACAATTTTTGATATTCTTCTCGCCCAAAGTCAAAAAGAGGCAAAGTCTTCAAGAAAACCAGTTATATATATTATCGCTGGACCAAACGGAAGTGGAAAAAGCACACTTGTGACAAATTTTATCAACTATCAGATTTTTGGGGATAAGTTTGTCAATGCCGGAATATACGCACAAACAAAATTTAAGAATATTGAAGATGCTGCAGAAAGAGAAAGATTGAGCATGCTTTATGCCGTTGAAGAGTTTGATAGACTTGTTGGGGAAAACAAAACTTTTATTTTTGAGACCGTTTTGTCACATGAAAGCAAACTCGACATGATTAGAAGAGCAAAGAAAAAAGGATATCGCATCATATCAATATATGTTTTTACTGATTTGCCAGAAATAAATGTTGATAGAGTTAACAAAAGAACTGAACAAGGTGCGATTGGTGTTGAAGAAAACAAAGTTCGCGCAAGATATCTCCGAAGTCTTCAAAATGCCACCGAACTCAAAGCTTTGAGTGACGAATACTATCAAATGAACAACACTCGGGAAAGAGGATAACAAAAAAGTTGAGCAGTTTACTCAACTTTTTTTATTAGTCTATATTTTTGGTTCAAAACCTTCAAAGATGATGTTATCTGAATATTTGATTACATTGAGATATTCGTTTTGGCTGCGAACTGTCCATGCAAGCAGGGGAAGATGTTTATATTTTCTGACATATTTTGAAGGAAGGTCGCTTGCGTTATATGAGATGAAGTGTGGTTGACTTTGTCTGTTCAATTTGAAGCGTTTTAGCACATATTTCTTTATCCAAGAAAGTTTTATATGTTTAAATTTGCTTGAAAGTTGTCCGCGAATAACTTCGGGCGCGTTTTCTTTGAACCAAATCAAAACATATGGATTAAAAGATTGAATTGCATATTCTCCATTATATTTCTTCATTGTGTCATAAAGTTTTTGCTCAAGTGTTCCAACTTTTGTTTCATTTTTTATCTCAATAAGAATTGGAACTTGTCCGGCAACAACTTTGAGAACCTCGTCGAGAGTTGGAATGCAGT
>JBJFDC010000001.1:0-25190 GCA_051889215.1 Christensenellales bacterium | reverse complement strand
CGAGGATCTCATGTGCCCAAGCACATGTTCCCGACTTCTGCGCCAACAAAACACCTTTCGGTGTTTTTTTGTTTTAGTCGGGATTTACAAACAAAAGTTTGTGTTGCTTTCAGCAACATAGTCAACTTCGCCGACTGCAAACCAAGTTTAGCATAAAAAAATATGTGCAATTGCACATATTTTTGTTATCTTTCCATATCTTTGTTTTGTTTGTGATTTCTCTGTTTTTCAATCGCCTCATCGAGCGCTGTGGCATACTTGTCGCCAAATTTTTTATACATGAATTGTTGCCAGTCATCATGATATTCTTTTTCTGCATGCAAAATATCATAACAATCAAAATCTGTCAACACAAGTGTTGTGCCCAAACAATAAGCATTATCAACAAAATAACCAAGTCCCGACCAATTCAAAACCCTCTGATACAAATCCTTTTCAAATTTTTGAGGTTTGCATGAAATCAAAACAACAGATTCTTCATCTTTGTTAAGTTTTATTTTCGGAGAGTTTTCTTCTGGTTCAAAACCAATTTTTTTGACAAATCCGATCAATTCTCTTTTTGACAGTTTTTCAACAAACATCTCGCACCCCCAACATATAATTATTTTATCATACGCGAAGGTCATTTGTCAATATGAGAAGGTTTTTCGTTAATTTCTAAAAATTCTTGCAACCAAAACCGACATGTCGTCAAGCGCAACACCCTTGCAGTTTTCAACCGCCTTTTTGATTATTTTGTCTGCAAGTTCTTGTGGATTTTTTGCAGAATTCTCCAAAATAAAAGTTGACAGGTCTTTTTCGGACATAAATGAATCACTCACTCCGTCCGTGCAAAGGACAATAAAGTCATCTTTTGCAAGCACAACTTTTTTGTTATATGGTTGGATATCCCCCACAATGCCAATGGGAAGGGCACTACCTTCAATAATATCCATTTTGCCATCGCGTTTAATAAACCCACAAGGTGCACCGAGTTTGATGAGGTCCGCAGTTCCGTCGCGAAGATTAATCACACACATATCCAGTGCAGAAAAAACTTCGTCACTGCCGATTGAAAGCAGTTTGTTGACACACGACAAAATCGTGTCACTGTCAAAACCCGCCTTATAAAAGTTTTCAACCAGTCCCATGGCCAGATTGCTCGCTCGCTCCGCCTTGAGTCCGCTGCCCATGCCATCACATAGTGCGAGCATAAATTTGTCATTTTCAATTCGAATAACAGAAAACGAATCGCCGCTTATTTCACTTCCAGTTTTTGTTTGAGTTGCATTTCCAAACACGACATCAAATTTGGGTGCAGTGGCAAGAGAAAGAATAATCCACCCCGCTTTCGGAGATTGCATTGAAGCGGACACTTTCATTCTGCAACCGCAAATTTTGCCAACAATTTTTTCTATTTTTTCAATATTTAGGCAATCTTCGCGCACGACAACAGTCACACTGATGATGTCATAGTTTTGTTCGTAGATAACGACATCAGATGTGATGATGTCATTAATCAAAAGTTCGTCAGCAATTTTATTTTCGCGGCCTGCATCAAAAGAAATATTTTTTGACACTTCTTTCGAAAGTGATTTCATGATTTTTGACATGCCGCCAAGTTGTTCTGCAACAAGAATTTTGCTCGCATCAATATTTGTCATGACTTGTGCATACTTTTTATATTGCTCACAAAGTTCGTTTGTGTTTGCAATTATTTGTGACGTTTTTGAGCATCGTGCGAGGAGGTTTGGCGGAATGTCCAAAACCCCAACCCGTCCCCTCTCGTAGGCAATCGTGACAAAATCGTCAAATAGTTTGCTTGTTTCCTCACTTTTTGCTCGATGGCACGTGTTTATTTCTGGACAACCTTCACAACTGCGTTCTTTGACCTCTTGAGCCAGATATGCCTTTGCATCTTCTTTTGAAAGGCCGCCCTTAATCATTGAGCGAAATACTTTGTTCATTTCAGAAAACACGTCCCCCAGTTCTCCAAGCCGCCTTGACAGATGCTCACGGTTTCTGTTGACAATATTGCGCATTGCAAGTCTATCAGACGAGGTCGAAAAATAACCAGAAAATTCAGAAATAACTGAATTGGGGATAACAATAAAAATCAAGGACCCAATCACAACAGGCAAAGCACTGATCCAAGTGTATGAGCCATATATGCCAAAATAAAATCCCAGTGCCGCCTCAATCGCAAACAATCCCAAAACAGGAAAAAACTTGTTTTTAAACTTAAACACACAAACAACAAGTGCCCAAATGACAAAAACACAAGCATAAGTTGACTGATTCGCCGCAAGCATCGCGCCCACACCCATAAGCGCAGCCACAACAAGCGTCGTCAAATTGTCAAAACAAAAGCACACAAACAAAATGGTTGCGGCGGCAAAAAGCTTGATTAATTCAAAGCCATATATATTAAGTGTTGCCATGCCGCAAGATAGCGCCATGAGAAATATTCCGCCACAAATTAATTCGGTTGATGTGAGTCTGCTTGAAAATCCGCGAATTATTATTGCCTCAAAAAACTTTGTCATGGCAAAGAAAAACAAAATCCCAAGGACAACAGATATGATTGGGAACAAAAACATTCCACTTCCAGATATTGCAAAATATAGATAACAAGTTTGCGAAATCAAGCAATAGATTGCCATGAGCCATGATTTGATTGGCTTTTTAAATCTCAAATGCAAATAATAGCAAACAATCATAAAAACACTGGTCACACCAGCACACAACAAACTCACCAAAGAAAAGGTTGCAAGATACGAGGCGACAATATAGGTTGACCCCAAAATCAAAGGATTGAAACTGCACCAGCACATTGCATACAAAAATGAAAAAGCAAATGGATAAACCTGCCCATTTATTCCTGCTCGACCAAGTATGTAAAAAGCCAAAAATATCAAAAAATATCGAAAAAAAACAAAAAATTTTGTTTTTTGTGCATTTTTTGGCCTCAATTTCCCAATTAATTCATTATTTTTTAAATCATTATTTTCAACTGCAACACTTTGTTTTCTCATGTTTAACCTCAAAACAATGTTATCAAATATGTGCATTTTTTGTTAGGTCTTTTTTGAGTATCTTTGTCGAATAAACAACATTATTGAAAAATTTCAATTTTCAATATTTATATCAAATTGTTACGAATTCTTATTAATTATCCAACTTAATTTAATCTTTTAAGAGTTAAACCGAAAAATTAATTCCTAAAAAAATATGCCCATTAGTGAATTGTTTGGCACTTTGGTGCTTAAACAATTCTTGTGAGCCTTATTGCGTGAAACAGAAAGATTTGTCAAGAGTTTGAGTACAACCGTACTCAAATGCATTTCACTCTTGACAAATTTTTCGTTTCATGCAACACAAAAAACAATAGACAAAAGAAAAGGTTTTGAGCCAAAAATTCTCAAAACCCTTTTGTCTATTGTTTTTTGTTGACCCCTTGCCCCGCTCTGCCAAGGGGCGTTTGAAGGGGTGTGGGGAGAATCGCAACTCCCCACGTTTTTTGGTTCTTTTTCGCATTCGAAAAAGAACATCAATTATGCTTTGAAACCATCTTTGAGAGAAATTGTGTTGTTGAATATATATTTGCCCTCGGCTTTGTTTGTGTCTTTGTCGAGACAATAATATCCCTTTCTCATAAACTGGAATTTGTCGCCAACCTCGGCACTTTTCAAAAAGTTTTCCGCATATGCAATGCTTTCGGTCATTGAGTTTTCTTCCAAAATCTCTTCAAGCGGCGTGCCCTCGGAGAGTGCCTTTGAAGGCCAAATATATTCCATTTTTGTGAGGTTTTTGAAATTTCTTATTGTTATTGGGAAATAGTTTTTGCTTGAAACAAAATGAATTGTTCCTTTGACTTTTATGCCGCTCGTGTCTTCGCCGCTTTTTGTGTTTGGCAAATATTCACATTCAAGGTGGTCAATTTTTCCATTCTCTCCATAAACAACCTTGTTGCATTTAATCACATATGCGCCTTTGAGGCGAACCATTCCGCCCTCAACAAGTCTGTTGTATTTTGGTGGTGGATTGGTGCTGAAATCATCGCTGTCGATATATATTTCTTTTGAGAAGAGCATTTCGTGTTTGCCCGCATTTTCAGCGTTTGGATTGTTGTCCATATAAACAATTTCAGAGTCTTTTTCATAGTTTGTGATGACGACTTTGAGTGGGTCGAGAACAACCATTGCTCTTGTTGCAATCTTGTTCAAATCTTCACGAATATAAAATTGCAACGCACTGAAAGGAAGTGTGCTTGGGGAAGCAACAACGCCACAACTTCTGATAAAGTTTTTGACGCCTTCTGCGGTGTATCCGCGTCTTTGCATTCCGACAATAGTCATCAATCTTGGGTCATCCCAACCCATCACAACATGCATTGTTTCAACCAATTGTTTCAAATAGCGTTTTCCTGTCAGAATGTTTTCGATGTTCAAAGTCGCAAATTCTCTTTGCTTTGGAGCATATGGTTTTTTCCAGCCATGCTCAACGAACCATTCATATAGTTCGCGGTGAACACGGAAAGTTGTGTCGCAAAGACTGTATGTGACCCCTTCCAACGCATCTTCCATTGGGTGTGCAAAATCATAAATTGGATATATGCACCACTTGTCGCCAGTTTTGTAATGACGTTCACGTGAAATTTTATACATAATGGGGTCACGCATCAAAATGTTTGGGTGACTCATATCAATTTTTGCACGAAGTGTCAGCGAGCCATCGGGGAATTTCCCTGCACGCATATCTCGGAAAAGTTTGAGACTCTCCTCTCTTGGTCTGTCGCGATATGGGCTGTTGACCCCAGGTTCTGTGAGTGTGCCCTTCTGCTTTTGTTGCTCTTCTTGCGAGAGTTCGTCAACATAGGCAAATCCGTCCATAATCATTTGTTCAGCGATTTTGTAGATGTCTTCAAAGTATGCTTCACTTGCATAAATCATGGCTTTTGGTGTGTATCCGAGCCATTTCAGGTCGCGTAGATAGCTGTCGGCAAATTCACCCTGCTCTCGACTTGGATTTGTGTCGTCCATTCGAAGATATGTGTATCCGCCAAATTTCAATGCGGTTTCAAAATCGATCATCCATGCCTTGCAATGACCGATATGCCAATAACCGCTTGGCTCTGGTGGACAACGCGTGATAACTTCTTTTGTTCTGCCCGCTTTGATGTCTTCCAAAATTTCTTCTTCAATAAAGTTTGATGGTGTGATGTTTGTTATGTCGATCATATTCTTTTCCTCTCAAAATATAGTGAGATTATAACATAATCACATATTTAATCCAATAGTTTTGCATAAAAAAACCGCAGCAACCGCGGTTTTGATTAAATTTAGTCAGCTTGGAAAGGAAGAAGTGCCATAACTCTTGCACGTTTGATTGCGAGAGCAAGTTCACGTTGGTGAGTTGAGCAAACACCTGTTTGACGACGTGGAAGAATTTTTCCTTTTTCTGTCATGAATTTGCGAAGTCTTGCTGTGTCTTTGTAGTCAATAACGATTGATTTATCTTGGCAAAATACGCAAACTTTTTTCTTTGCAGGTTTTCTATATTTCTTTGCTGGAGCTGCATTTTCAACTTTTTGTGCGTTTTCCATGATTTTCTCCTTTTAATTAGAATGGAAGAGTGTCATCATCAATCGGTTCAAGATCGCTAACTTCGTCAGCTTTCTTTCTGCCTTCTGATGAATCTGTGTTTCTGTTTGTTGAAATGAATTCAACTTCGTCTGCAACAATTTCTGTCACATAACGTTTTGTGCCATCTTGTGCATCATATGATCTTGATTGGATTGAACCAGAAACAGCGCATTTGCTTCCTTTTTTGAGGAATTTGTGGCAGTTGTCTGCCTGTCCGCGCCAAACAACAATATTAAGGAAATCTGTTTCTCTTTCGCCATCAGCATTTTGAAAACGGCGAGTGACAGCAAGAGTGAATCTGCAAACTGAAATCCCACTGTTTGTCTGACTGAGTTCTGGGTCTTTTGTTAAGTTTCCGATCAAATAAACTTTATTCATAAAACTCTCCTTAATTTTCTTTCTTTACAAACATTTGACGAACGATATTTTCGTTGACATACATCATGTTATCGAGTTCAGCAATTTTGCTTGGTGCAATCGTGAAGTTGACAAGAACATAATATCCTTCATTTTTGAAGTTGATTGGATATGCGAACTTTCTCATTCCCCATTTATCAACTGCGTCAACTGTTCCAGCATTTTTTTCTATAAAAGAAGTGACTTTTTCAACGATTGCTTCTTTTTGATCGTCTGGTGTTGTTGCTGAAATGATAAACAACAATTCATACTTATTCATAACTACCTCCTTGTGGACTTGCGGCTCAAATTTTGAGCAAGGACAATGGACTTAATCCATTTCGACTGTCTTTGCGAGTATAACACAACATCAAAACAAAATCAAGCAATTTTTTGAAAGAAAAAGACACGGCTTTGTGCCGTGCCCAAAAAGAGATTATCTCGATATTTTTTATAGACCCATATAATTCAAACTTGGGAGTTCAATGTTTTTGCCAACATCATAAAATTGTTTTACTGATGTTGAACGACATGTGACTTCAATTCCCATGTATTTCACTTCATATTCTTCAGTGATTGTCATTTTGAGCAAGTTTCCCGTTATTGCTGAGACCTCAAAATCAATGCTGAGTGCATTCATTGTTGGATATCTTTCACTGCCCGACATGATGTTGACTTTTTTAAGATAGTCTTGCCAAACACTGCTGTCCGTGACGGTCAACTTGAATGAGTATTTTGAACCAGTTTTTGTAAAAAATGATGCAGATGAATTGTTTTTGTTGAGGTCAAATGAGAATGCAGGCATGATGCCCTGTGAACCAACATATTCAGCTTTTGACGCTTTGTCAGGGTTTAAATTTGGTTTTTGTCCAACAGCGAACAAACCATCAACTTGTTTTGAATAAACATCTTTGCCATCAAAATATACAACATTAAAGAATTCTTTTGTTCCACTTGAATATGTCTCTTCAAGAATTTGTCCATCTTTTGTCACATATGCATCAACCAAAACTTTTTGATTGAAATCAATTTTCACGCCAACATTGGCTGAAGCGACCAAGTTTTGAACTGTTTTTGTTTGATAAGATTTTGACAGTGTTGATGAAACAACATGATTATATGCCTGCCATGCATTGCTAAACTTGTATGAGTTTGGTTTTGAAGATTGTTGATCGGAAGGGTCAACCTCGATCACTGGAGGAAGTTCTTCACTGATGTCAGCCGATGGTGTTTTTGATTGTGTGGAAACACTGACGATTGGTATCGCAATCACCAAAGCAATCATGAAAACAAAAATGAAATTATATTTTTTGAAATTCATTTATATTTATTCCTCATTGTGATTATATATACATTGTCAAAATATGTCAACATAAAATGAAAAAATAGTTTAAAATTTTTTAAACTTTATCTTTTAACATAGTATATGATGTCAGAACTGACATTTTGAAGGTCAAGTGACTCGCTTCTTCATCACATGAGTATTTATGAATATTTATAAATTTGCATAAATATTTCTTAACGCTTGCAAGTGATTGTTTTCATCAGCCAAAATTCTTGAGAGAATGTCCTTTATGTCCGTGGACGATATCTTCTGTATTGTTGATTTGTAGTCAATAATAACTTTTTCTTTTAGTTCAATATCATAGGAGACAATTTGCTTTACGCCTTGAACATAGTCAATTTCTCGGGTTGAGAACCACTTGTTTTGAGCATTAAAAAACTTCGGATTTCCACCCAGCATGAGGATTATGTGAGACAGAATTTCAAGGTGTTTTTGGTCTTGTTCAGCAATCTTTTTGAGAGCATCAACAACTTTTTGGTCGGCGTCTTCAAGCACTTGAAATTGATATGTTGACTGAAGAAAACAAGCAAGTTCTCCCTCGCTTCCGGCATATAAGTTTTGAACAAGCCCCAAATAATATGAATTTGCATTTTGTTTTTTTAGTTTTGGATAATTTCCAAAATCTTCTTCAAACCCAATAACCACAAAAAACTCCTGTGGTATTCTTATATGAAAAAAATCAAAAAAGTGTTAATCAATCCAACTTGGTTTGACGCAAAATTGCATGTCATTCAAATATGCCAGATTTTTGTCTTGCAAACAAAAATCAATTTGAGACGCACAAAGGCGTTGTGTTTTTGCGTGAAATTCCCTATTCGCCGCATAATCTCCATATTTGCCATCGCCCAAAATCGGATATCCCAAAAAACTCAAGTGCGCCCTAATCTGATGAGTTCTGCCAGTGTGGAGAGTGACGCGTAGTATGGTGGTTTGTTCCAGCCGTTTCACAACGGCAAACTCTGTCTTGATTTTGTGTGAACCCTCAACTTGGTTTTTATGAATTTTGACTTCGCTCTTGCTCGAGTTTTTGACGAGATATTTTTCGTCAATGAGATGTTCAAAATCAGGGCTGCCCACAACCTCACAAATGTAAGTTTTTTTGATTTGCGACTTGTCTTTTATCGCTTTTTCCAGAATCTCTTTTGTTTCTTTTGTCTTTGCGAACAAAACAAGTCCTTCGGTGTTTCTGTCAATGCGGTGCATTGCCCAGCATTTTATTCCATCTGCGTTTAGCATTTTTTCAACATTGTCAACCCCATCACAAACTTCAATGCCGGCAAATTTATTTATAATCAAAATGTTGTTATCCTCAAAAGCAATCTCAAATTTGGGTTTTAATTGTTTTGAGTCATAATAACAAACAATTTTTTCTCCCCCAAAAAGCGAAATATCTTTGCTTTGTCGCGCCCCATCAACCAAAACATCTTTGCGCTTTAGCATAAAAAGAACAAGAGAACTCGTCATTCCCGCGATTTCTTCCATGAGCGCATTTTTGAGCGAACGTTGTTTTTGATTAAAAAATTCTGTTTTTTCCATTAGTATATATATTAATATATTAATAAATAATAAACAATAAAATAAAAAGGTGTTTTCAAAAAAAAGAAAGACGGATTTTCCGTCTTCTCTCGTTTATGCGTTTTCGTTGAGTTTTTGAAGCATGAGTTCAAGGTCGATGTCATGAGCTTCTGCGGCTTCTTCCAATGTTTCCATTTGACTCATTGGGCAACCAAAACAATGCATTCCGAATCCCATGAGGATATCCGCCAAGTCCTCATTATATTCAACAACATCACCAATCGTGCTGTCTTTTGTGAAAACCATTTTTTTCTTTTTCATTTTTTCTCCCCCATTTTTGCTCCGCATTTAAAACATGTCAATGCATCTTTGCGGTTTTTTTCTCCACAATTTGAGCAAATTTTTGATTCACTATCATCATAGAGATTCTCAAGTGTTAAGTCAACAAATTTTTTGTTTTTCTTTTTATTTTTGGGTTGCTCATCATCATACATTGCAACCTCGCCCTCGCATTCTGTGTTTGTCACCTCAATTTTTTCGAGCACATTTTCTCCAAGTTGTTTTTCAACTTGTTTTTCTTCTTTGGTCTTTTTTGTTTTTTCTTTTTTCTCTTTTGGAAGTTTTTCTTTCACTTCGAAGTCAATTTTGATGTTTTCACTCGTCACACCGACTGACGAAGTCCAACTGTTGATTTTGTCATTAACAAAATGCATCAGCGCTTCAGAACCATCAGAATAATCTTGCTTGGAATATGTCGCACGGTCCAATTTGTCAGTGAGATTTTCATTTATGATTGACTCAATCAAAAACTGAGCACTATCCGTCTTGATTTTTGCATAGGTTTTGAGCAAAATGCCAAAAAACTTGTTGAGATTGGCGATTTTGCAGGTCACTTTGCCATCAAATTTGACAACAAAATATGATTTGAAACCTTGAGTGAACTTGAGTCTTCGATAGTTTGAAATGCAAACATCAAAACTCTGATTTGCTTTAACAAAAAATGCATCAGCAACAAAACCATCTTTTTGCTTGCCATACTTGTCGACCCTATCCAATTTTAGTTTGTTGGCAACATTTGGCATTAATGCAGAAGAAATTTGATATTCGCCTTCACCAATCACTTCCATAACTTTGTTTTTTATGGCAACCACCAACACCATGTCTTTTGGAACAATCAACTTCGCTCCAATCTTGAATCTGCCATTTTTTAATTGATAAGGTGTTATCAAATCAATCGGCTCACCATCGAGTGAAACTTCATTTGAAAACAATTTTTTAATTTTCTTAAAAATATTCATTTCATCTCCTTGCTTTTTATTTTAGCATAAACAGATTAATTTCACAATCAAACTTAATATATGCCCAACAAAATAAATTTAATATTTGACTGACTCAAAGAATTTTGTTCTATATGTGCTTGTCCTTAATAAAATATGTTAGGAGGATTTTATGAGATTGTCTAATATTTTGGGTTCACGCGTATGCTCGGTTTATGAAGGAAAACATTTGGGATATATTCTTGATGCAACGTTTGCGGACAAGCACAAAAAAATTTCTGGGTTCATTGTTGTCAACGATGATGATGATTATGAATATTATTTGGAAACAAAACAAATTATTGGACAAGATGATGATGTTTTGTTTGTTAAAAATGAAACATCAATTTCAACAAAAGACAACGAAGAGCCATACTCTTTAATCAACAAATCTGCATATTTTCTTGATGGAAAATATATCGGCAAAGTTCGAGATATTGAAATTGACGAAAATTATGAAACAAAAAACATCATTTTTGATAATCTAACTCTTTCAATCAACATGCTTTTTAATGTCGGCGTTGATTTGTGCTTTTTCTGTCAAGAAGACAAAAAACCAAAGCTATATCGCTTTGCCCCATCAAAGCAACCACAAATTTCAAATATGTCTGTACGTATCATGGAAATTGGAGTGCCTCAAAAAGAAGAAATCAAAACCCCAAAAAAACTTTGTGCATATGATTCAATCGCAGCGATAGGCAAAATTGCAACTCAAACAATATTTGGCAAAAACAATGAAATAATAATCAAAAAGGGCGAAATTGTCACGCTTGACTGCATAAAAAGAGCAAAAGCACATAATGTTTATTTGTCATTTTGAATGAGTCAGTGTTTCTTTGCCTCAAAATAACAACGAGATGCTTTCTCAATGCAACAAAAAAGTGACCAAATGGTCACTTTTTGTGGTTATTAAGGCAATTTGTTGATAACTTGGTTCAAGAGTTCGTTTGTCTTTTGTTGAGCAGAAAGGATTGCACTTTGGCGTTCGTTTTCTTGTTTCTGTTGAAGTTCAGAAGCATTTTTCTCGCCTTTTTCTTTTCTTTCTTTTGCCGCAGCACCGAAGAATGCACTTGTTGGTTTTCCTTCATAAGCATTCCTCATGCCCTTGTAGCCATCATACAGTTTGTCGCCATATGTTCCGTCAACAACTTGCCCAGCCATTGTTCCGATCATACGGAGAGGCGTTGACCCAAATTTCATAATTTCTTGTCGTCTTTGAGCTTTTTTTGCTGCCACTTCTTTTTGTTTTGCCGCTGCCGCATCTTTTCCTTCTTGTGAGTTTAGATAGTTGTTAACCATTGTGTCATATTCACTTTGTGTTCTTGTGACATTGTTCATTCTGTCTTGAACTTTTTGTTGCGTCAACCAATCTCTTCCAGCCAACTCTTGTGCTTTTGCTTGTTGCTCAACTTGTTTGTTTTTTCTTCTAATTGCGGAACGCGAGGTTTGGGCGTTTGCTTCGACTTTTGAAGCGATATCAGTTTTTCCAGCATTTGATAGTGCGTATTCATAGAAACCTTTTGCTGAACCGCCATGGGCATCTTTATACTCTTTTCTCACTTGCGCTCTTGCTTTCATGTTTGACGCACCAGATTTTGCAAGTTGTGCACCTTTGCTGAGCATTTTCATTCCGGCACCCGCAGCAGGGGCAACAACTGAACCAACTTTCATCGCTGTGTCAGCAATTTTTTTGTTGACATCTCCGCCAACGGAATTTGCGTCTTCTCCGCCCGCAAGGTCGGACATCATCTTCATGAAATCCTTGACACAAGTCAGCCCAACGATGGTGAACAAAAGTTGAACAATGGTGTCAACAATCGGAATGTTGAAGAAGTTTATATCTCGAATAATAGGCAAAATAACAAACAACAAGTTGACTCCAACAACCGCTCCATATGCTGAAAGCGTCTTTTTGATAAAACTATCTTTCCAGCGTTTTTGCATTCCGCCACCATCAAGTGGAGTGACAGCAACAACTGCTGGCGATACAATCATGAGCATGGTCAGTTCAATTGCCCTTTTCATCATTGCGGAAGTGATATTGAGATATATTATTGCAACTGCAACAATTGCAATTATTGCCATGACATAGTCAAATTGCCACAAATCATAATAATACCAAACCCAGGCAACATTATACCTGCTGAAAGTATTATATGATGCAGCATACATCGGAACTGTGAAATCTCCAAACACAACACCAATTGTCATTGTTGCAGTGAGTGTCGAGTTTGCGTCAACATTGACATATGCTTTTTGATCCAATTTATAGTTATATACAAAGGCATTATCCACACGGTTTGCGGCTGTTTCATAGTCGCTTGCAGTCACCGTAAACATTCCAAAGGTCACACCACAATATTGTCCATTTTTTGTTGTTTCGTTTGTGTCATCACAAAGCGCTCGGAAATCTGCATCATTCCTTATTCTGTTTGCTCGATATGTTGCCGAACGGAAAATCATTCCGCTGAATGTTTCATTGTTCATTGCCAAATTTGTTCCAAACAAATTTATTCCCGCATAAGTTTTTTTGCCATTTGAAAGCGTGTAGGGTTCGAGTTTTATTTTTGCACTTAAGTCAAAAGCAATTGCGTCTTGTTGAACAGTTGTTGCAGAATTTAGTGCTTGAAGGAAAATGTTGCCGAGGAAAACCCCAAAAAATGCAACGATTGGAACGATGGCAAAAGAAAACAATGATTTGATTGCCTGTCCCACAACTTTTGTTGGAGAAACAGGTTTTTCGTCATAGTTATATTGTGTTCTGATGACCGCAATAATTGTTGCGAACACCAAAAGGAAAAGCCCAAGAATTACTATTGACCAAAAAACAGTGTTTAGTGTTCCTTTCTCAAAGAGAACTTTTCGAAGAAAATACACCAAGAAATCGCCGGTTTCTGGATTTTCACTCCCCTCAACATAATAAACGTCAAGTGCGGCAAGCTTTTGGAAAAGAAGTTGAATGATATCAACAATCTGCATGGCAAATGTGATGAGGAGATAAAGCGTTTTGGGTATGATTGAAAACAACGCTCCAACCCAACTCGCGATTTTCTCCATGACTGCCATGAATCCGCCTAATAACTTTGATACACCAAATGCCATTCTTCTCTCCTTTTCTTGATTATATCAAATAAAATTTCATTTGTGAATACATAACCTTTATTTTTTTTTGTGATTTATCTGATTTTGACCCTCTTTCTGAGTTTGACAAACACAATTATGAGCGCAACAAGCACCGCAGCGCCAACACAAATGAGAACAATAGTCACTGTGTTGAGCGGATCTTTTTTGATAACCCGATATGAATAAACCAAATTGCCACTCTTTGTATAAACCTGAATGAAATAATCTCCACGAGCTGTTATTTCAATATTTTGAATTTCGTCCATTGTCGCAAGATTTTTTCCTTCGACAATAATTGCGTCCATGTTGCCAATCTTGACGTAGCAATCGCCGACTTCGTCATAGAGGTTGAACACATTGAACTGAACAGTGATTGTGTCTTTTGTTTCTGTTCCCTGTTCAACAGAAACAACGATTGGAGGATTTGCTTGATGCAACCAGAATTTGAATGTGAAGTCAAGAACAGGCAAGTTCGAATCATCTCGAATTGCTCGAACGGTCACAGCATAGTGCCCTTCTCCTGTTTTTTCATCATCAAGAGTTGCCGAAAGAGTTCTGATTCCGTTTCCACCAAGTCTTGAAATAATTTCTTCATCTCCTTTGAGAACGCTGATTATTTCATATTTTTCAACTCCCATAAATTCATAGGCGAGTCTAGACTCGGTTGGATTTATGATTGAGAAATGAATTGGCTCAACAAGGATATATTCTCCCAGCCATTTTGCAAGGAACGAAACTTCATAGAAGCCCGGCTCCGACACTGTCCAAACCCTGTTTTTGCCGACGACTTCAATCTCTTCGCCCGCACGCTTAACAACAATTTGTGGGTTTGAAGACGAGTCATAGAATTTCATGCTCTCGTCAGGAATTGAGATTTTGACTTCATCGTTATAAACTGCATAATCAATTGGATTTTTGTCATTGATTTTGAACACAACAGAACGAATGAAATAGAAATCAAAACTATTTGATTGTTGAATGTTTTGCGTGAATATATTGGTATTTCCCGCCATATCTTCAAAAATCAATGTGTGTTTTCCGCTCGAAGAAAGCACAAGTGATGAAACTTCTTTTCTTTCAAATATGAGTTGATCTTCAAATTTGTATGTGACCAAAATTTTGTTGTTTGGTTCAAGGTGATATGAATCCCAACGCAAGGTCACTTTTTCATTTCCGCGAACATTCTCGATTGCGTCAACACCCTTTGCGACACTTGTCATTATTTCCCTGTCTGAAACAAGGTCTTGAATTTTTACATCTGCACCAGATGAATCAACCTTATAGAAATTGGTCAAAATTTTGTTGGTTTGTGGAACAAGTGTAATGACAATTTGGTCATTGACATAAATGTTTTGATTTGCGGCATGAATGTTTGAAATTGTATATAGTCTTGTGACCACACCCTCACGAGAATATATGGTTGTAAATGATGAAACAATATCCAAACTTGAATCAGTTCTAATTGCGACATAAGGTTTGTTTGTTATGTAATAAGGAAGAGTTTTTCCGTTATATTCATAATAATTTTTTGCTTGTTGCAAGAATTCAAAATTTTCGTCTGCCTCGTCATTTTTTGTCACCACCGCATAAACAGAAAGTTCGGTTTGAGTGATTGTGAAATATTTTGTGTATGAGGCGGTTCTTTCACCAATAAGGGAACAGGTGATTTCGTATGTGCCAAAGTCGCTTGCCTTGTATCCACTTTGAATTTCAGTTTTAATCGCTTCGCCCTTTTTGCAAATTGTCACAAAATATTCAATGTTTTCTGCTTCAAACTTAACAATGACATCTTGTCTCGTGATTCCGCCAGAGAACAAAACGTTTTGCTCTTCGCCATAATCGTTATATAAATTTATTTGAGGTAAAACATTATTAATATTTATTTTGATTAATCTATCGGCTTCTTGTTCGCCACCAGCAGAATTGATTAGTGAACGAATTGTCAAAGTGAAGACTCTGTTTTCGCCAACATATTTCGCACCTTTTGCATATGTGAATGGTGCCGCTTTGAGAGTTAGAGTTGTCAAACTTCCGTCAACCGTCTCAACATATTGGTTGACATATGATTGTGCACCAAATCCAACGACGACATTATAAAGAAGATTATTATAGGTGAACGAAACATCGTGTGATGAGACATAATCATAATTTGGGTCGGTTGTGACAAGATCATCACCCGTCACTTCTTCCTCAATCTGTTTTTGTCCGTGAATATAGAAGAAATATTGTGTGGTTGAAAAATTGGTTGGAAGTGAGAGTCTCAACAGTTTTGTCGTGTCATAGGAAACAACAATTTGAGTCAGGTTGTCGAGATTTGTTTGGGTGTATTCAACTTGTTCATAAACATAATTTGTCCCAACAAGTGTTCCAACTTCAACGACTGGCTTGCCTTTGATTTCAAGGATTTCGTCGTTTGCAATATTGATTTGTGTTCCAAAATCAGTTTCAACAAATTCAACATCAAATCTCCTTGACATGGTCGTGATTTTGACTGTCAAAGTTTTTAGTGCATGTTTTTGACGCGATGTAATCTCAATCACATATTTTGAATTGTTGTCAAATTTAATCGCATTCGCCAGCATTGTTTTTTGGCTTGAGCCGCCGACATAAACCTCGCCATCGGCAAGCATTGGTGTGTGACGGAATGCACTTGACGTTGCTTCTCCATCTTTTCTTACATAGATGTTATACCAGTGGTCTCCGTTTATATCCAAGTTTTTGAGAGTGAATGAATTGAAAACGCCAATTTCCCCATCTTCATCTTCAAAAGTTTCAGTTTGGTTTTGGTCAAGACCGCTGTCATATGTCACCGACAAAATCTCTTTTGGTTTGGAATAGAGATAAACGGTGTAAACAGTGTAGTTTCCAGCCGAATCGATTTCAACAATTTCATATAATCCTGTTGTTTTTGGGAATGAATTTGGATTACGCAGTGAAATAAAATCATTGACATTAAACATGTTTGACCCGCTCGCATTTGGATCGGTTGGGAGGTTGATTTCTTTAACCTCTTGATTATATTTGTTGTTGAAAGATCTGTAATAAATATTTGCAGTTTCGCTTGTGAAATTTGAAAATTCAAATCTAAAATCAGACGTGATTGCATAACTCATATATGCACTATCACCCGTTCTTGTTGTCTTGTTGAATTTGTCGCCAACATCACGAGTGAGCGCCATGTCTGACGAGTTTTTGATGAGAACTCCGTCAATCATTTTGTTGAGGTTGACCACTGGAGCAGTATAGTCAATTGTGATTTTTCTTTCAAAATAGTATGCACCACTTGGATAGTCTTTTGCATTTCCTTCAAAGTGAGCAAACACAACAATTTCATCTCCATCAGCAAGTTTGACGTTTTGACCACCAACAACTTTTGAACTGATAACAAAATAGAATTTTGAACCTTCGCTTTTTATTTCGCTTGGCATAACATCATATCGTTTTCCGTCAATAGTGTAGTAGATTGCGCTTTTTTCTTGCCCGTCAACAACACTGCCCTTGTCAATCTTTGCCAAATATTCACTTTGTGGGTCTGTCCATTCAACGCGAAGTTCGTCGGCATTTGTGTATTTTGCGCCTTCATATATTGCGGATTTTGTTTGACCATCGTTGGTGAGTGCAACAAAATCCATGCTTGGGGCGTCATCATTGATGACAAATTTATAGAGCCAAGAATTTCCCATTCCATCATAGATGTCAACAAAATATTCTCCAACAACGCTTCCCAAACTTTCAGTGATATCAGAAATAGCCAAATAACCATAAAGAGAAGACAGTGAATCATATTCAAATGTTCTCAATGTGTTGCCATTTTTATATGTCATTTTGACTCTGAGATTGATGTTTGGGTGCAAAACTTGAACAAGCGCATCTTCAGAATATGATGTTATGATTTTTGCATTGAGTGAATCGGTTGTGAACACTCCATCCTCATTCTGATAACCATATTTTGCAAATGGAATATAAATTCTGACTGGAAGTTTGTTCGTCTTTAATATGTCTGAAATTGAACTCAAATCATTTTTGTTTGCAACTTGAGGTTGACGATAGAATGCATCGAACAAAACTTGATTTTCATTTCCTGCAAGGACATACATTTTTATGTATTCGCCCACCTCTTTTGCAAGAGTTTCGCCATATGTGACAGGCCCTGTGAGAACTGGGTTTCTATCAACAAAGAACACAAATTCGCGTGTTAGATAATCATATTTTTGGCTGAGCGCATTTGCTCCAGCAGTTTCGTCATAAATTCTTGAGACAACATATTTGCCTTGGCGTGTCATCTCGCCTTCGCCAATGTTGATTTTTCCAATGTAATAAATTGAACTATCTCCAATTGACGAAAGGTATTGATTATATTCAGTCCATGGTTCAAGATTGATTTCAACCGGAGTTGAAGTCGTTGAATATTCATTTGTTTTTCTTTCGGTGTTATAAGTCAGTGCATAGTAGTCACAAACAACAGTTTTCACTTTGATGTCTTCATCAATATTTTTGATGAGGGCAAAGTAAATCACATCGTCATTTGTGAAATAGAAGTTTTTGAGACTTTTGAGTTTTAGATAATCTTCAAGGTCGGTTGGATTGATGTCAACTGGATTTGATAGGTCAACCGGCATAATAACAGATGAACCATATTGTTTGAGTTCTTCAATTTGAAGTTTTCCATCTTGTCCAAATGAGAGTTCGTTTGAAGAAATCATCATTGATTTTGACATATCGGTTGAAACTTTGATTGAGTGACGACCCGAATACACACTTGTGTCATATTGGTTGAAATTTGAACCAACTTCAATCTTTTTGTTCGCGCTATCAACCGAATAGAAATTGTATATTTGTTCGTTTGGAAGTCCGTTTTTGAGAACTTGAACGTCAAACGAAGTGCCCAAAAGTTTTTGTGCGCCATCAAGGTCAGTTTGGACAAAAACTTCTTGGATTTTGTTTTTGAAGATGATTGACGAACCCATGAATGAAATATAATCTGTTCCAAGATAGGTCGAGAAGAAATTTTTTAGTCTGCCAATGCTTTCGCTCTCAACATTTGAAGATGTGATTCCCGAAATTGAAATTGTTTTGTGTGTTCCCCAAACAACTGTCGTGTCGCTCGCAACATTGTTGAGTGCTGTTGGTTCAAAATAATCTCCACCCTCTGCTTCGGAGCGTTTTTGCAAAAACTTTGTCTCGCTGTTGTCGAGGAAAATATAGAATTCTGCTTCCCACCCTGCTTCATCTTTGAGTTTGAACAGATATAACCCTGCCTCATTCAAAATTTCAGAACCAGAAACAGATGTTTTGCCAAGAGTGTTGGTGTATGGCACCAAATTGTTTATGTCTGAAGAAGTCCACTTGAGGTTTGTTCCACTTGAAACCCAAATTTCGCTATCTTCACGAAGTGGAGAAAATTTTGTTGAGTTCAATTTTTCAAGCGGAATGAGTTGATAGTCACATTTTATGACTGCGCCACTTGCTTTTTTGTTCCAAGCAAGAGCAAATTGCATATTTGTGAAAAGTCCAGCAATGGTTTTGTCTTTGACAAAAATGTCGGTGTAATCAGCAATCGTCACAGTTTGTGCTTCAAGCCCTGTGATTGGGTTTTTGTCTATTGTGAAATAAGAAACATTTGTCTTTTTGAAATCTTTGCCAAACTTTGTTTCAATCTTATATTTTCCACTTTCAGTGAGCTTGTAATCTCCAGAATAAAGTGTTGCAAGTTCGTTGAATAGTGTCAAATCTGAAAATTCCGCCTTTGATATAACAACTTTGACCGCGCTATCAAATTCTGTCCCGGCAACAATTTGAATTTTGACATTTTCTTTTGTGAATGTGTCAGAATAAACTGTTCCGGCACTTTCTTCGCTTTCCATTTTTATGACTGGGGTTGTGGTCGTGAGCTCAAACAAGAACTGTTGTGAAAACTTTGTCCTGCTTGAAGTGAGCGAGTCTTGAATGATGTTGTCGCCCGACATATATTTGTAGCCATCAAAATAGTATTTGTATTCAACAAAGTAAATTCCAGGGTCAGTATAGATAATTCTGTCGTCATCAGGTTTTATCCAACTCTCGCCATTCCACTTGTAATATGATTGAGAGGAAAAACTTGCGTTAAATTTGAAGCGAACAGGTGCTTGATTTGTTGAAACAATTTTTATTTTTGACAAATCAACAACATTTCCTTCATAATCTTTTAATTCATTGACATTTGACTCGTTTGATGTCATTTCATAGCGTTTGTATGTGACATCTGCAGCAAAACTTTTTGTTGCTCCGCGAAACTCTGTCAAATCTTTTTGATAGTCCGAATAAAATGCTTGATAACCAAAAATATGCAATACATCTGCGCGAACAGGTTTTGAGGTTTCAAGCTCAATCTCCTCTTCCCCCGCAGAATAAATATATGTGTATTGAATGTTGTAGGTCCCCAGGTCTTTGAGAGAGATGGTCGCCATGCCCAATGTCATCGAAAAATCAATGTCTGGTGCACTTTGGTCAGACTTTGTGCAAACGAGTTGTGTTCCGTTCTTTGCAAAAGAATAACCAAATATTCTTCCTTCATATTGATGAGAAATTGAAACTCTGAAGTGGTTTGTGTTATAACGCAAAGTTGCAAGCCCAAATCCATTGCTTGCAATATCGCCATTATGTTGATAGTTAAAAAATCTCTCATACGAAACATTTTCCGTGTTGAGATATACGCTTGAAATCCCCTCTGAAAAACTTACGTTTGGGGTTCCGTCTTCAAGATTATAGGTCGAGTTTTTGAGAAGATAAACAGAATATGAAATTTGTCGTTCTGTCACATTTCCCATTCCGTCATCAAAGTTATATCCAATGGAAAAATCATATCTTCCCTCAACGAGGTCTGAACATTTTATTTCTTTATAGAAAAATTCATGGACACCACTTTGGGTTATGTTTGAAAAACCTTCAATGTTTTGTCCGTCCCTTGTTGTCAGCATTGTCGCAAAAGAAACAGTTGCCGTGGTTTCAAGAGTTTCGCCCGCATTGTTTGTTGCAAGAATTTTATTGCCTTCAACATCTTCACTTCTTCTCGCAAAAGAAATCACAACACTCTCATCGTCTTTCACAAAATATGTTTTTCCGTTGCCAACAAGAGTTTGTTCAAAAGTGGTGTTGTTCTCTGGGGTTTCATTTTTTCCAACTGACACATAAAAGAAAACCGACTTGCTTTCAGTTCCAACTTCTCCGCTTGATTTATGCTCAACATAGTTCTGTTCTTCAACCGTTTCAACATCTGCCAAAACTTCCGAAATGTGTGGAATAGAAAACAAAAATGTTCCGCCCAGTGAAATCACCGTGAGTGCGAACATCAAAAACATTATGTATAAAAATGATTTTCTCTTGTGAAAGGCGCTGCTCATATGACCCCCAAAATCCTAATTAGTTGTCAACATTTTAACATAATATTTATTTTTCCGCAATTAAAAGACATATATACTTAAAAAAATATTTTATAAATAAAATATATTAATAATAAATAATTAATAAAAATAATTAATTGATTATCATTCTGCTATCGAATGAAACCCCACCAACTTGCCATTCGCAATCGAGCACGACAAAAAGTGTCGACCAAACCCGCCCCATGTCATCCTGAGCCGCAACCTCGGAGCACTGCATTCTAAGGATCTGTCATCCTGCAATCGAGCACGACAGTGCGACATCCACGAGCATCACGAGTGCGACGGGCTGGCGGAGACAAGCTTTCTAAGGATCCAAGGTCACAGATTCCTAGAATGCCCGTCAAGAAGGTCCATCGCACTCGCAATGCTCGTGGATGTCGCTTCGCTCGATGGCGGAATGACGGCAAGAGTGAGTGCCACCCTGCAAAATTGCATAAAAAAACTCGCATTTCTGCGAGTTTTCTGTTGATTTTGCTATTATAACCAACCCTCTGGAACTGTTACACCTTGATTCGTCAAGACTGCCTCAAGAATCATTGGCATAAAGAACAAGAAGAATATAATCAAAACAACCAAAACAACAACAGCAACAATAACTGAAATCAAGCGTTTCTTTGCTTCTTCACGTTTTTCGCCGCTATCTGCTTTTGCCATTTGGATTGCAATAACAACTGCATAAATTGCTCCAGCCGCAGCAACAACCGACAAGATTGGAACAAGGATTTGTTTGAGAGTTGAATTCAATGTTTTTACCCATCCAAAGTTCGCTTCAATATCAATTCCTTCTCCATCTGCTGCCATCAATGATTTGAATTGCATAAACTTAATTGCCAACATGTTCAATAAATTCATAAAAACCTCCGACTTTCGTCATTCGAATTTAGTTTCTCAATTTCGCATAAATTTATCCGCAAAATTTGATTTTCAGAGAAATAATAACACAATATTTTTATTTGACAAAATGTTTTTCACATTTTTTTCAAATTTTTAGAAAATAAATTTAATAAATTGCGCTCAACCTTGAATACACGACTATATTTATCAATTTTATTTTGCAAATATTTTTTTATTTGTTATCATAATAAAAAATGTGGAGGTTCTATGAAAAACAAGTTTTTAAAAGCGTTGATTTGGATTGTTGCCATTTTTGCAGTCGCTTTTGTCGGGGGTGCTTTTTGGCATGGCGGTGGAGAATTTGTTGTCGAAGGACTTTTCTCAAGTTATGAAATCTGGCTTATTTTCTTTTTGGGGCTCGCGCTTGTCTCAATCCCAAAACTCAAACATGTTTTTGACTTGGGTTCAGGAGGTCGTGACAAAGATGCCGGCATGGGCAAAACAAAAGACGGGCAAAAACTTTCTCAATACTATGATGCTCGCTTTATCACAGAGGACGAACTCCGTCGCGAGCCAAGATTTCGCTACAACACTTGGAACACATTGAAGAACGAAAAGAAAGACGGAATTGTCGTCCGTTCGCTATATAATCATGGAACACTCAACATCAACTTCGCAAAAAGCATTCACACAATGATAATAGGAACAACTGGTTCAGGAAAAACAACACTCTATATTGAACCAACAATAAGAATTTTGGCGCACACGGGAGCAAAACCTTGCATGGTCATCACCGACCCAAAAGGCGAACTCTATAACAACCACTCAATTCAACTCAAAGAAGAGGGATATCGCGTTATGGTGCTTGACCTTCGTTCACCATATCAATCAACGCGTTGGAATCCGCTTGCAAATGCATATGATGTTTATCACAGGGCGCACAATCTTGAAAAAGAAGTGAAGCCACATCGCGGTGTCAACCCAAAAGACCTCAAACTCAAAATTATTGCAAAAGAATATGAAAACGAATGGTATGAATTTGAGGGCGTCGCATATCCAAATCAACAAGTTCTCAACGATGAACTTGCCGCAAAAAAACAAAGCTTGCTCGCATCGGCAGAAAACGAACTTCGCGAAATTGTCGCAACAATCGTCACGATTGAATCAAAAAATGATGCGACTTGGGAAAATGGTGCGAGGGACTTCTTGTTTGGTTTGACTCTCGCAATGCTTGAGGACTCATTGGAGCCAGAAAAAACCGGCATGACACGCGAAAAATTTAATTTCTACAACCTGACAAAAATGGCGCTTTTCAAAGATCCCGACCCAGACAATCCGTTCGGCACACTTCGAGAGTATTGCAACGGCCGTGACAAACTTTCAAAAGTCGCTTCTCTTACTGGCGTTGTTGTCAACAATGCACCAAACACTTCAAAATCCTATATGGGTGTTTTGCAGCCAAAACTTTCGGTGTTCCAAGATATTGGAATTTGCTATGCAACCGCTGAAAGCGAAATGAAATTTGATGATTTCACCGACCAACCAACAGTTCTTTTCATCAAGGTTCCAGACGAGCAAGAAAGCCGTCACTGCATTGCAACAATGTGCATTTCTCAACTTTATAAAAAACTTATTGAAACGGCTGGAAAACGCGACAACTTGTCTCTCGCCCGCCCTGTTCACTTCCTTCTTGACGAGTTCGCGAACTTGCCAAAAATTGAAAAAATGGACTCTCTCATCACAGTTGGTCGTTCGCGTCAAATCTATTTTCATTTGGTTGTTCAAAGTTATTCGCAACTTGACAACAAGTATGGAAAAGAAGCAGCAGACATCATTCGCGGAAACTGCAACATTCAAATATATATCGGAACAGACGACCAAAAAACAAAAGAGGACTTTTCAAAGCTTTGTGGAGATGTTTCTCTTCAAATGGAAAACACTTCCTACAACAAAAACGAAAAGAAGGACGATGGCAGTTCAAAAACAACAAGCACACAAATGGTCACTCGCCCGCTCATCATTCCATATGAACTTGGTCAACTTCCAAAAAACACAGTCATTGTAAAGATTTTCCAAGAGAACCCAATCAAAACAATTTTCACGCCTTGGTATCAAACACCAATTTTTGACAAGCGAATCGCAAAAGACCAATATGTTCCTTCAAAACCCCTTGACGAACAACGCATCTATTTCGACATGAAAGAACGCAACAAAAAGGTCAACAAGCGCAATCGCCCATCATTTGACGACTTCGACTTCTAAAAAAAACGCACTCACTCGAGTGCTTTTTTTATATAATGATTTCAATGATGCGCGTTTGCTCGTCAATTTCAGAACGACACATCGCTCGCGTCATCACACAATTTCAACCTCAACATTTTCTCCTGTTTTGGCATCTTGATATGTTATCCAATAGCCGAACTCAAAAGGTTTTGACGAGTCAACTGGCACCCATTTGCACAGACCTTCAAGTTCTTTTGGGCTTTCACTCGCATAATATCCCGGAACTCCAAAACAAACAAATTTGAGCGTATCGTCTTCATAAATCAGACCAACCACATAATAATTTCCGTCATTTGCATAATCAACTTTAACCCATTTTGAATTTGGTATGATTTCTTCAAGAGCCGTCTCTTTTTCACACGTGTCAAAAAGATTTTTGAGTTGGTCACTCACCTCACTATAATATGTTGTTTTAACCTCGATGGGTTGTTCTTCTTTCTCTTCAGCATAAAATGCTTCGCGATAACGGCAACCCGCGCAATTCTTTTGCTCGCAATCACATTTTTTCATTTCTTCGTCAATCGCGGCCTCAATTTCTTGTTTTTCGGACTCTTCAAAATCAATTTCATTTTCGTCAAGAATTTCTTGAACATCTTTTGCTTTTAAGTCTTTTTTCTCGTCCATTTGTGCAATGCTTTTTGCAAAAGCATGGTCAAGAGCAGACGGCGCCTCATTTTTGCAACTTCCAACAACAATTGGTGTTGGCTTTGCATCTTTCACAAAAACAACAGCACACACAGAATTTTTTAGGTCGATTTCTTGCTCACTCGAAAACGAAAATTCATTTGCGCCACTTGGGTTGAGCCCGCATTTTATCACTTGACCATTATTATAAAATGACAAAACATAAATTCCGTCATTTTGTTTTGTGTTATATAGTTTGACTTTTCCACTTGTTGTTCCGTTTTTATAATTTGCCGAAAGCACTGCCTTTTCAGAACCGCCCTCACAAGAAATCATGACAACTGTCTTTTTCAAAAACATATTTCTGCTCCTTTTCTTTTGTATTTATATTATAAATTCGCCGCATTTATTCGCCATAAAGAAAAAACGACAAAAACAGAAATTTTTGTCGTAATGTTGACCATTTGATTAAAATGTGTTGGCGATGCGAACAAATTCTTCAATGCCCAATGTTTCCGCTCGCGCTTGAGGATTGATTCCAATTTCCAAAAGTTTTTGCGAAACCTCGTCTTTCGAAATTTTAAGAGCACTTGACAAGTTGTTCGAGAGTGTTTTTCTTCGCATTGAAAAGGCGGCAAAAACAATTTTTTTAAACTTGCCCAAAAACTCTTTGGAGAACTGATTTCTCTTTATGTCGAGCCGAACAATG